>JBEBHV010000002.1:0-57397 GCA_040080715.1 Rickettsiales bacterium
ATAAGCACGGTCGGTGTAGGAAAGCGGCTGCATGGCGGTAATTTCTGCCATGGAAAGAGTAGGCACATTTTCCGGTACATACAAGCCGCCGTCGGTGGCAAGACCAGCCAGTACAGCATCTTCAAAAGATAAATTCGGGGCAGTTCCCCGTGTGGAAATGTAGTTCATTCCTTCTGCTCTTCTTAGTTCTTCTGGTGATGGGAGAAAATCAGCAATTATCCTTCTGCCAACCATCGGCTCATCTTCCCATGGATTTTCTTTGTATACTATTTCTTTTTTCATATTTAATTTTTCCTATAATAAAATCCAAACATGATAATTCCGATTATAGCGGTTGAGAACCATGTTATTGCATAGCCCAGATGGTCATTTTTCAGATTTATCTTGCCGTCTCCAACTATGGGGAACTCACCTTTCTTTTCCTTGCCGACCTGTTCTATTATCAATGGTGTTAGCTTAAGACCAGTAGTATTCGACATTGCTGGTATATTTTCATAAAACCAGACATTTTTTTCAGGCATGTTTTCAGGTGCAAAATAGCGTTTCTCACGGGGTGGGCGAATTACCCCCTCTATAGTTTGCAATCCTTCCGGTTTAGTTTCTTTATCTTTCGGGGAAAAGCCACGATTAACAAGGATAATACGGCTGTCACCATCCAGTTCAAAAGGCGTGACGATAAAATATCCCGGGAAATTTCCGCGTTGACGACCAATCATGTGCAGCGCATTTTCGTGCTTAAAAACCCCTCTTAATATAACTTTGCGGTATTCAAGACCTGTTAAATCTTCTGGTAGTGCCTGCAAAGGCGGAATCCCTTGTACTTGCTCAATTTGTTTTACCAGTGCATTTTTCCATTGTAAACGTTCAACCTGCCATACACCAAACGAGGTAAGAGTGAGGGTCGAGGTAATGATAAAGAGCAGCGGAATAAGCTGGGGACTGCGAAAATTATGCTTTAAAAAAGCAATCATTATAATATCCGACAAAAAAACTCTGATTTATATAAACAACACTTGAACTGTATATTAGAGAGACTATATATTTGCTAGGCATTTTTTAGTTTAACCCAGTATTCCTAAGGAGAATCCCATGAGTGTATTAGTTGGCAAGCAAGCCCCGGATTTTACTGCCAAAGCTGTTATGGCTGACAGCAGTATCGATGAAAATTTCAATTTTTACAATCATTTGGGTATTAAAAAAGATGCCTCTGGCAAGGTAACCAAAAAAGGTAAAATTGGCGTTTTGTTTTTCTGGCCACTTGATTTTACCTTCGTTTGCCCTTCCGAGATTATCGCTTTTAACAACCGCATAAAAGAATTCAAGCTGCGTAAAACTGAAGTTATCGGGGTTTCCGTTGATTCGCATTTCACCCATCTGGCATGGAAACAAACCCCAGTTGAAAAAGGTGGAATTGGTGATATTCAGTTCCCGATGGTTGCTGATTTAACAAAATCAATAGCTCGTGATTATGATGTTCTGCTCGGTGAAGCTGTTGCTTTCCGTGGTACGTTCATGATTGACGGCAATGGCGTTGTCCGTCATCAGGTGGTAAATGATTTGCCTCTAGGCCGCAATGTTGATGAAGCTCTGCGTATGGTTGACGCGCTTCAGTTCCACGAAGAACATGGTGAAGTATGCCCTGCTGGTTGGAATCGTGGCGATGAAGGTATGAAAGCAAATGCTGCTGGCGTTGCTAAATATCTCAAAGGTCATGCGAAAAAGCTTTAGTATAAATCCTGAGAACCACGTTAGTGGTTGCTCAGGATATCATGCAATTTGAAACAGATCCTGTGCTATGGCTTCGCCATCCACAGGATGGGATACACGATGAATCACACCACTAAAATCCTCATCATTGGCTCTGGCGCGGCTGGTTGCACAGCTTCGATTTACGCTGCCCGCGCTGGCTTAAACCCCATTATGGTGCATGGTCTGCAACCTGGTGGTCAGCTTACTATAACCACTGACGTGGAAAATTATCCGGGGTTTGAGCATGCAATTCAAGGGCCATGGTTGATGGAGCAGATGGAAAAGCAGGCAGCGCATGTTGGCACTAATATTATCCATGATATCATAATGTCGGTGGATTTTTCGTCTCGCCCATTTACAGCAATTGGTGAGTCCGGTGATAGTTATGTGGCCGATGCAGTTGTGATTGCCACTGGTGCAAGCGCACGCTGGCTGGGGATTCCAAGCGAGCAGAAATTCTCTGGTTTTGGTGTTTCCGCCTGTGCTACTTGCGACGGGTTTTTCTATAAGAATAAAGAAGTTGTGGTAATAGGTGGTGGTAATAGCGCGGTGGAGGAGGCTCTTTATCTAGCCAATATTGCTTCTAAAGTAACTTTGATTCACCGCCGCGACAGTTTACGCGCCGAAAAAATTGGGCAGGAAAGATTATTTGCCCATCCTAAAATTTCGGTGATTTGGGATAGTGCTGTGGAAGAATTTTTGGGAACAGAAAACCCTAATTCACTGACTGCTGTGCGCCTTAAAAACTTAAAGACAGGTGTAATTACTGATGTAAAAACCGATGGTGCGTTCGTTGCCATTGGTCATTCACCCAATACGGAATTGTTCAAAGGTGTAATAACTCTGGATAATGATAATTATATCGTAACTGAAAAAGGCAGCACAAAAACCAATATTACAGGTGTGTTTGCTGCCGGCGATGTGCAGGATAAAATTTTCCGCCAAGCGGTAACTGCGGCAGGAACCGGCTGCATGGCAGCATTGGAAGTTGAGAAGTTTTTAGGCGGTCATTAGAAAAATAAAGACCTTACTCCATCTTGAAAGATAGTCCGCAAAAAGTTCCTGTTGAAGGAATGTAATAGACATTGTTTCCGCTATTGTAGCATTTGGTGGTAGAGGATGTTATGTTTGTCTGCCAGTCATTGGGTGACCACACTGACCAGCTTGTTGTGTAAATAGCCTGCACCATGCCATTTTCTGGAGTGCCATCGTCAATTTTTTTATCAATATTATAGGCATCAGTCACGCCTATTCCATAGTTAGAGCCAATAAACGAATTCCCCCCATTTGCTGAGGTAATTGCCATTATCCCCAGATAATTAATGCCATTTATGCTAGTAGGATTTCCTCCGGTTCCAACTCCACCGCTCCATGCATAAACATAATTACCATTCCCTAATTTTGCTTTTGGATAATAAGTACCTAATATTTCTCCAGTTGCAATGGCAAACTGCTGAGCGCATGTACTTGCTCTGACAGCAGCAGTACCACCGTAATATTTCCCTTCTATAAGCCCACTATCTCCTAAATCTATCCACAAGAGACATAATTCACCATTGGTTGACCTAAGGCCATAGTTCCATGTAGTGCTTCCACCTCCTTCGATGATGCCATTGCCATCACCCCAGCCTTTGGCTCCGCTACGCGTGGTAAAACCAGAAGACGAAGCATTACTTGCGCTAATATCACCGGGGAGTTCGCCATATTTTAGTTTGAATGTTTTAACTGCGGTTCTTATTTGCTCAATCTGGCTGATTTGACTGCGTATAGCGGCAGCGTTAATCAAATCCCTTCCAACTAATACCCCGCCTATTATAAGTCCAATAATTACAAGGACTATAGATAGTTCAACGAGCGTAAACCCAGCCACACTCAATAACGTCATCCCGTGCTTGACAAGGGATCTGGGGCAAAACCCACTGACAGAATTTGTAGCCCTAGATCCCCGCGCAAGGCGGGGATGGCGAGAGGGTGCTGGATGACAGCAATTATAACCTATAGTTGAGGGGGGGGGTACATTTGCTTGCATATTAGCGATACATATAACCTTGATTTCATCCAGTTGTTTCTTTTTTGATACGCCCATAATTATCATCAAAACGCGTAATGTCATCCTCACCAAGATAATTACCACATTGCACTTCGACAATAACCAAGATACCGTTCTCGTTATTCTGCAGGCGGTGTTTATTTCCGGCCTGAATATAGGTTGATTGCGAGGGCAGAAGTTCAAAAATATCTTCGCCGTTTTGCACCGTGGCTTTGCCGGAAACGACCACCCAATGTTCGCTGCGGTGTTTATGTGTTTGTAGGGATAGTTTATGACCGGGAAGAACTTCCAAACGTTTGATTTTAAAGCCGGCAGATTCCTGCAGCACTGTATAACTTCCCCACGGGCGGAAAATAGTGCAATGCTCCTTTGAGGTAGCGTTGTTACATTCCTTGAGCTGCCCTACAATATGTTTGACGTTTTGTGCCTGTTCGTGATTAGTCACTAGCAGAGCATCTTGTGTATCAATCACAATAAGATTCTGTACTCCAACCGCTGCCACGGTTCGCCCGCTAGACTGAATAAAACAATTAGAGCTGTTATAGGTATAAACTTCGCCAACCAGCTTGTTATTATTGTTGTCTGATTCAAGCATATCGCCCATTGCGCTCCACGAGCCGACATCATTCCAGCCAATATCACAAGCGACAACCGCCACGTTCTTTGATTTTTCCATAACCGCATAATCAACGGAGATATTGGGAATTTCTGCGAATAAATCATCTTCAAGTTCAACATAATTATATGTTGCCTGCGTCCAGTTATCAGGCACTGATCTTCTGACAGATTGTGCTACCTGAGGCGAATGTTCTTCAAGTTCCTGCAGGAAAACTCCAGCTTTAAAGCAGAATATGCCAGCATTCCACAGATGTTTTCCACCATTGACATATTTATTAGCAGTTTCTAAATCAGGCTTTTCGACAAAACGCTTCACTATATGCCCTTCGCCACATTCAATATAACCATATCCGGTTTCCGGACGGTTTGGCGTAATACCAAAAGTGACAAGCTGATTTTTCTCAGCAAGGGTTTTTGCAACAGAAATTGCCTGCGTGAACGCTTCTACATTGTTTATTAGCTGGTCAGCGGAAAGAATCAGCATAACTGTATCATCGCCATACATCGCGCTGGCGTAAGATGCGGCCATGGCAATGGCAGGAGCGGTGTTTTTTCCCATTGGCTCAAGAATAAATGAGGTGATGGCCTTGTTTTTGTTGACCGCGCTATATTCACTGCGGGTTTTGAAATAATGGTCGCGGTTAGTGACAGTAAGGATTTCTGTTACATTAGGCTGGGCAGCAGCCCTTAGGAATGCCTTTCGAATAAGGCTCTCTCCGTCTGGCATGGTGATGAATGGTTTAGGAAAAGCGGCGCGGGAAACTGGCCATAAACGCTCACCGGAACCACCGGAAATTATAACAGGTAGAAGCATTGTCTATTCCTTAAATTATTTTCAACAGGCATCGGTGAGTTACTGCAAATTCTCATGAGATATAACGTTTTTTTAATTCCGATTCTACAGAATTATCTTTCACTTCTTTTTCTTTGCGATAGTCATCAAGTCTTAGGAAAGTTGCGTATCCTTCCGTTCTAACATCATCGCGTTTCAGAACAACCAGAACTGTTTTAAGAATAATCTTTATATCCAGCCATAGAGACCAGTTATCTACATAATCAACATCCATCTTCAGGCGGTCATCCCAGTTCAGGTTATTGCGGCCATTAACCTGCGCCGGACCGGTGACACCCGGCTTTACTTCATGACGGCGCATTTCCTGTGCGGTATAATAAGGAAAAAAATCATAGAGCAACGGGCGTGGTCCAACAACACTCATATCACCTTTCAGTATGTTTATAAGTTGTGGCAATTCATCAATACTGTAACTACGAAGCATATCACCGAATTTGGTGAGTCGTTCTTCGTCGCTTAAGGGATTGCCTTTGCTATCAGTTTCATTTTTCATGCTGCGGAATTTAAGTATCTCAAACGGCTTGCCCTTTAACCCGGGGCGGATTTGCCGGAAAAATATCGGCCTCCCCATAGTTGCCAGTACCATAGCGGAAACTACAGCAATAACAGGACTGAAGATAATTAGCGCGATAATCGCTGTTACAATATCAAAGCCACGTTTTATGATTTTACTTTTCATTACAGTTCCTGCTAAACATTGATTTTTCTATACATACAATAAGTTGGTGTTTTTTGTCTATAAATATATCCAAGGTTGTAAACAGGAAAATAAGTAAATTTATTATTGTTTGTCAGATGAATACCTGAATATTTTGTTTGCTATGTTTAATTTGTTTGTGTTCTGGCAAAGACTTTGACAGCGGGGATATAAAAAGTTAAAGATTCGATGAATAATATTTTGTTTGAAGGTGGTTCATGGAAAAAATAGCTTTAATAACTGGTGTAACTGGTCAGGACGGTTCTTATCTGGCGGAATTGCTGCTAAGTAAGGGGTATATAGTTCACGGAATAAAGCGCAGGGCTTCACTGTTTAATACCGACAGGATAGATCATCTATATCAGGATCCGCATGTTGATAACCGCAGGTTTATTCTGCATTACGGCGATATGACCGATAGTACTAATCTGGTGCGTCTGGTTCAGTATATAAGACCGGATGAAATTTATAATCTGGCAGCCCAAAGCCATGTAAGTGTGAGTTTTCAGGAACCGGAATATACCGCTGATGTTGATGCTCTGGGGACTCTGCGCCTACTTGAAGCTATCCGCATTTGCGGGCTGGAAAAAAAGACTCGCTTTTATCAGGCAAGTAGCAGCGAACTTTATGGAATGGTGCAGGAAATTCCGCAGAAAGAAACCACACCGTTCTATCCACGCAGCCCATATGCCGTGGCGAAACTATATGCCTACTGGATAGTTGTGAATTACCGCGAAGCCTATGGGATTTATGCGTGCAATGGTATTTTATTCAACCATGAATCGCCAGTTAGAGAAGAAACTTTCGTTACGCGCAAGATAACCAGAGCACTTGGACGAATTTATATGGGAACTCAGGATTGTCTGTATCTTGGTAATATGGATGCGCTGCGCGATTGGGGACATGCCAAGGATTATGTGGAAATGCAGTGGCTGATGCTGCAACAGAAGGAGGCGGAAGATTTTGTCATTGCCACCGGAGTGCAATATAGCGTGCGTGATTTTGTAAATGCCGCTGCTGCCGAGCTTGGGGTTGTTCTGCGCTGGCAGGGCAAGGGGGTTGATGAAGTAGCAATTATTGATAAAATATCCGCCAGCGATAAAATTTCAAAATGCAAGGTTGGGCAGGTGGTGGTGAAGGTTGACCCGCGCTATTTCCGGCCAACGGAAGTGGAAACATTGCTTGGCGATGCGACAAAAGCAAAAAATAAATTAGGCTGGATACCAAAAATTTCTTTCAAGGATCTGGTAGCAGAGATGATGCGGTCGGATTTACAGCTGGCAAAGCGCGATGTCCTTATCAAGGAACATGGATTTAATGCTGTTATGCATAGTGAATAGGGGAAATAGTGAGTAGATTATCCTTCGATTCTCCAATATTTGTTGCCGGTCATCGTGGTTTGGTCGGCTCAGCATTGGTACGTTCCTTAGAAAAACATGGATATACAAATTTACAAACCCGCACTCATCAGGAATTGGATTTATGTAATCAGCAGGCTGTGGAAGATTTCTTCTCTGGGGAAAAACCGGAAGCCGTATTTCTTGCTGCGGCAAAAGTTGGCGGTATTCAGGCGAATAATACTTATCCTGCGGATTTTATTTTAAATAATTTGCAGATACAGACCAATGTTATTGATGCGGCATATCGGCATGGTGTGAAACGGCTGATTTTTATGGGGTCTAGCTGCATTTATCCGCGTGATTGTTCGCAGCCTATGCGCGAAGAATATTTATTCAGTGGCTCATTGGAATCGACAAATCGCCCTTATGCTGTTGCCAAGCTTGCCGGTGTTGAAATGTGCTGGGCTTATAACCGGCAATACGGCACTCGGTATCTTGCTGTTCTACCAACTAATACCTATGGTATAAATGATAATTATCATCCGGAAAATTCACATGTTCTGCCCGCGCTGATTCGCAAATGCCATGAGGCTAAGCTGCGTGGCGATGCAGAAATGGTGGTTTGGGGAACTGGATCGCCAAAGCGCGAATTTATATATTCCGATGATCTGGCTGAAGCCTGTGTCTTCCTGCTTACCAGTGACAATGTGATGACAGAGCTTACCAGACCGGAAGTTCTACCGGCTATTAATATCGGTTGTGGCGAAGATCTGACCATACGCGAGCTTGCCGGGATGGTGGCAAAAGCTACCGGGTTTACCGGAAAGCTTGTTTTTGACAGCAGCAAACCAGACGGCACGCCAAGAAAATTGCTTGATGTTGAGCGCATGAAAAATCTGGGTTGGAAGCCAGAAATTCCTCTATATGAAGGAATTAAAACAGCCTATCAAGCCTACCTGAAGACTTTATAGGTAATTCATGGATTCAGCTTACAAAAAAATTATTTTTCTTCTGACGCTAAAAGGGTGGAAGAATGTGACTTTTCTTTGGGCCGGGATGGTTGTAGTAGCAATATTCGAAGTGCTTGGAGTTGCCTCTATAATGCCGTTTATCAGTGTCGCGTCGAACCCTGAGTTAATTCAAACCCAGCCATTTTTACGCAAACTCTATTTGCTGTCTGGCGCGGAAAATAATATGGATTTTCTGACTTATCTTGGCTGCGCAGTGTTGTTTCTTTTGATTTTATCCAATGTAACCTCTGCCCTGGTAAACTGGCTCGTTCTTACTTTTACTTACAAACGCGGCCATGAGCTTTCACTGGGATTGCTTAGGGATTACACATCCAGACCTTATATTTATTTTCTGTCAAATAATACTTCGCAAATGAGAAAAATGTTAATGAATCAGATTCCACGTGTAGTCAACGGGGTTTTGATACCTGCTATGCAGCTTATGGCGCGTGGTGTTGTCCTGGTTTTTATGCTGTTCTTACTTATGACCATCAACCCTGTTATAACCTTGCTGGTTTTTGGCGTTGTTGGCGGTTGTTATGCTGCGATATATTTCAATTTGCGCAAGCGTGTTAAGCATATCGGGCAGCAGACCATGAAAGAGGAAGCGCAGTGTCATAAGGTGGTTTCTGAAGTGCTTGGTGGCATCAGGGATGTAAAATTATTAGGGCGTGAAGATTATTTTATAAGCAGGTTTGCTATGCCTTCCGAGCTTAATGCCCACTATCACGCTTCCAGTGGAGCAATGGCGGTTTTACCGCGCTATCTGCTGGAAATACTGGCTTTCAGCACTATGATAATAGTAATTTTAGCTTTGCTTACGCGTGAAGAATCGCTGAACGATATATTGCCGACTCTGGCTTTGTATGCAGTTATTGGCTACCGTATGCTTCCCGCCCTGCAGCAGGCATTCCATTCAATAACCCTTATCCGTTTCCATACCCCTGCAATGTTGGAATTATGCAATGTACTAAACGTAGATAAAGCTGATGATAAGCAATATGGCATCTCGGATATAACTCTTGGGAAAGAAATTAATCTGCAGAATATTTCTTTCTCCTATCCTGAAAAATCTGAAGCAGTTCTTAAAAATATAAACTTACAAATTCCTGCTCATAAGATTACCGCGCTGGTCGGTACGACAGGTTCGGGCAAAAGCACATTAGCTGATATAATAACTGGTATTTTACGGTCTGAATCCGGTGAAATTTATATTGATGATAAATTATTAGATACGCAATCAATCCGTTCTTGGCAAAACATCATAGGCTATGTTCCGCAGCAGATTTTTCTTATAGATGACACGATTCGCCGTAATATAGCCTTTGGTATAGATGATAATAAAATTGATGACGCTGCTGTATTCAGTGCCGCAAAAATGGCGCAGATTGACGGTTTTATAAGTTCAGAACTTGCAGATGGCTATAATTCTGTAGTTGGAGAGCGTGGCGTGCGCCTTTCCGGCGGTCAAAGGCAGCGTATCGGTCTGGCGCGGGCATTATACCATAATCCACAATTGTTGGTGCTTGACGAAGCAACCAGTGCTCTTGATAATGTCACGGAACGTTCAGTAATGGAAACAATTAATAGATTAGGCAATGACATTGATGGCAGAAAAACTATAGTGGTAATCGCCCATCGTCTTTCTACGGTGCAGCAATGCCACAATATTGTGCTATTGAAAAATGGTCAGATAGAGGCGCAGGGATCTTACGATAACTTGCTGAAAACTTCTCCTGCTTTTAAACGTCTGGTAAATTCAGTTTCAGAAAATGATGAAAGGATAGATTATGTTGGCTAAAAAAAAGGTATTGATGTTTGATTGGGACGGCACATTGTTTGATTCAATGGCGGTTAAAGAAAAAACTTTCAGTGAAGTTGTCTATTCCTACCTATCATCGCGCAACCATGAAATTATTCCCAAGCATGTAGTTGAGCTTTACAGAAAATTCAGCGGCGAACCCCGCGCCCAGATATTCCACAAGATAGCCAAACATTATAATATATTGCTGCTTAGCGACCAGGATATAAGTAATATGAGTAACATGCTTACCAAGAAAAATGAGACGGCACTTCTTGAGTCGCAGATGTTTCCGGATGCCATTATGCTGCTTACCGCCCTTAATGCGACACCATTCAAAATATACATATCTTCTTCTGTGCCTAAGGAGGAATTATATCCTCTGGCAAAACGTAATATACCGCCTAATATTCTGCCTAGGATAGCAGATATATTTGGCAGTGAACCCGGCTTTTCCAAGGGGAAAGAGCATGTGGCAAATGTTCTGCGGCAGGAGCAATGCGGACCAGAAGCCTGTATCATGTTTGGTGATGATGAAGCTGACATGGTACTCAGCAAGGAAGCTGGGATTGATTCGGTATTGATTGACAGAACCGCAATACATTCTGCCTCAAGCTGGAAGAGAATAAGTTCGTTTAAGGAAGTTATTGCATGTCTGTAAAAACTCGTTTTGCTTCTTTAATCAGGAAGCAGACTCTGGTTAAAGATGCAATCAGCATGATGGGCAGCTTGGCTGAGAATAAACATATAGCTGGATTTGCTGTAGTAGTTGATGAGCAGGATAAAGTTATTGGCGCGCTTACTGATGGCGATATTCGCAGAGGTCTTGCCAAAGGGTTTGATATAAATTCGCAGATAGAGAAAGTAGCCAACTTCAAACCTATCACAATTAATAAAAATCTTGCACCGGCACTTATGCGCCGTAAGCTTATGGATGAAGCCCGCAAGCGTGGCACGCATTTCATGAAATATGATAAGCTCATACTGATAGAAGATGATGGGCGTTTCTACGATGTTATTTTGCTTACAGACATATTAGAGCCAAGCATTGATGATAAGACCATTGCTATTTATGGGCTAGGATTTGTGGGGCTTACTCTTGCCTGCACTTTCGCTAATTCTGGGTTGTCGGTTGTTGGTATTGATACGAACACACAGCGTTTGGAAATGCTTGCAAAAAACATCGCGCCTTTTTATGAAAAAGGGCTGGATTCCATGCTCTATTCTCTGGCTGCCACCAACCCTATCCGCTATACTGATGATGCAAAAAAATACTCTGCTAATATTCATATTATAAGTGTCGGTTCGCCGATAAAATCTGATGGAAAACCGGATCTGTCGGCTATTGAGGCAGTTTCTGAAACTGTTTCAGGAATACTTAAAAATGGTGACTTGGTGATCTTTCGCTCTACCGTTCCGGTAGGCACAATGCGCCATATAGTGCTTCCTATATTGGAAAAAAATAACATGTCTTGTGGAACAGATTTTTATCTTGCCTTTGCGCCAGAGCGCACAGTGGAGGGTAATGCGCTCGAAGAATTACGGATTCTGCCACAGATTATTGGCGGATTTAATCAGGAAAGCAGCAATTTAGCTTCTCGTTTGTTCCGTAAAATAACCAATGTAATTGTTGATGTCCAGTCATTGGAAGAAGCCGAGATAGTCAAGCTTATGAATAATACTTACCGCGATCTGATTTTCTCTTTTGCCAATGAAATTGCCTATATGTGTGATGATTATAATATCAACGCATTTCGTATAATCCGCGCTGCTAATGAAGGTTATCCGCGTGACAGGATACCTATGCCCAGTCCGGGAGTTGGTGGTATTTGTCTGAGCAAAGACCCGCTTTTATATTCGCAACCTATTGCCGAAAATGGCTATAGTCCGGTTCTTGGTCGTACCAGTCGCAGTATTAATAAACGCGGATCTGAATATGTTCTTGCAAAAATTGAAAAATTTTCCCAGGCGGTAAAAATACCGGTAGAAAAATTGCGTATTCTGGTAGTAGGGCTGGCATTCAAAGGAATGCCAGAGACTTCTGATATTCGTGATTCCATAGCTACTAACATAGTGAACAGCTTGCCAAATAAGGCAAATATTTCAGTGAAAGATTTTGTAGTCAGTTCCGCAGATATAGAATCTCTGGGTTGTACCGCAAATACAGGAGAATTGCAGGAAATTTTGACCGAGTATGACGTTGTATTATTCATGAATAATCACTACCGCAATAATAAATTCAATGTTATTCAGGCACTACAGGGATGTGAGCATTCAATACTGTTTTTTGATGGTTGGAGTATGTTTGATTGGCGAGAAATTGAACGCTTGCCTAACGTATGTTATGCTACCATGGGTTATTCCACCGCAGGATTTTTAAGCTGATGCGCTATTATGAAATTGTCCGTCTGTTTGAGGGCGTTTCAATAAAAATATCCGAAATGGAACTTTATGTTGATTTAGACAGAATAACTCCACAGGATGTCATTACTAATGATGAAGAGTTACGTGTTGCCCAGAAAAAAGCTGCTTATTTTTATCTTTCCGGTGGTGGAACTATCATCTTTGACAATCGCTATATGCCGGTGGTTAAGCGTTCAGCAGTGGCAAAGATAAATCCCGGTAAATACTCTCTGTTTACCGGCAGGGCAGAGGGGATTGAAGAATGGAAGAACCCTGTATCAGTGGTTCGGGAATTATTTGAGGAACTGCACATATACAAAGATACAAAATTACTTATCCCGGAATGCACTGGTTTTAAGCAGATTATTGACATTGCCTATAATGGCAAGGAAAAATCAGATAACTATCTGAAATTAAAATACATACCACTTAAGAATAAGCAGATTAAAGTCCAATATCAGGGGAAAGAAAGCGTAACCGATGGGCTGGTGCATATCGGTGAAAATGGCGATATTAACCTGCTTTTTGTATTTTCTGCAGAAATTGCCCCGGATGGTTTGGAAATGTGTGATGGCGAAACGGCAGAAAATGGTGGTGGGCGCGAGATTTTTTTGTTGGATATTACAACCTGTGAATTAAAAAAAATGTCTGGTGCAGAAAGAGGCGAAATGCTAGGAGTATGCAGGAAAGAACAGATGACACCGCATTTAGAAGCTTTACTGGATGTGGTTGGAAGTTTGAAGATGGGGTGTTGATGGCATATTCTGACCTGACAGTTGATGATCCAAGCTTTATAAAACGTTGGATACAGAACCGTAGATTTGTCGATGCTGTTGGGTTGTTAAATTTTGACCCACGTAAGCCGGAAATTAGAGTGTTGGACTTTGGGGCTGGTGATGGAGAACTGATTAGATGTCTTAGTAAGCATTTTACTGTAAAGGCGTGGGTTTATGAGCCTTCTCCCAAGATGATTGAGCAAGCAAAAAAGAAACTATCCAAATTGCACAATGTTCAATTTTCTTCAGATATTAACTCTCTGGAATCCGGATTTTTTGATTTTATTTTTTGTTTAGAGGTATTTGAGCATTTGCCTGATAAGGAGACATTTGCAGCATTGGAAAGTATAAGTAAGTTGTTAAAAGACGATGGTGAGATTATAATCGGCGTGCCACATGAGTTATTTTTGGTGGCTTTTTTAAAAGGAATTTTCCGGATGGTAAGACGGTATGGAGATTTTGATGCTAATTTAAAAAATGTTATTATGGCGACGTTGGGTCTTTCTTCCAGATTGGAACGCCCTGTAAAACAGATGTCTGTGGCAACGCCATCGGTTTGTAATTATCATTCTCACCATCTTGGGTTTGACTATAGGATTTTTGAACAGCGCATTGGCATATATTTTTCAATAATGTTGAAACGGTTCAGCCCTGCGCCACTTCTGGGGAGCTTATTAAATTCCGAAGTGTATTTTTTATTAAAGAAAAAGAACATATAACTTTTTGGTAGGGATAACATAATGTCAGGAAAAATTAAAATAATTGCTGAATTCTGTCAGAACCATAATGGTAATTTTGATATACTAAAGCGGATGATAGATGCTGCTTCGCGGGCAGGCGCAACGCATGGGAAAATTCAGACAATATTTGCTGGTGACGTTAGTTTCCGCCCAGAATTTGAAGAAGGAAAAACTGGCGCAAATGGACAGGTGGAAATAATCAAACGTCCGTATCAGCCAGAATATGACCGCCTTAAGGGGCTGGAACTAAGCTATGAGCAGCAGCGCGAATTTATTGATGAATGCAAACAGGCTGGTCTTATTCCTCTAACCACAGCTTTTAATTTAACCTGTATTCCTGCGATTGCTGAACTTGATTGGAAGGTGGTGAAAGTTGCTAGTTATGATTGTGGTTCGCTGCCTTTGCTTCAGGCTCTTACAGAATCATTTGACGAGATTATCGTTTCCACTGGAGCATCGACCAATGAAGAAATCGCAGGTGCTGCAAAATTGCTGCGTGCTAGTGGTAAAAAATACAGCTTGCTGCACTGCGTAACTATTTATCCAACACCACTCGAACAGATGCATCTGGCGCGGATGAATTGGCTGAAAAATTATGCCGATCATGTGGGTTTAAGCGATCATTCTCTGGTATCGCGTGATGGTGTGAAGGCTGCGCTTGCTGCAATCTATCTTGGCGCGGAAATTATAGAACGGCATTTTACTGTTCTGCCGGAAGAGGGGAGTCGGGATGGGCGCGTTTCCATTCGCGCTGAACATATAGTGCAGATAAAGGAATTTTCAGCTTTAAACAAAGATGCACAGCTTGAATATCTAAATACCGAAATTCCTGATTGGAAAATAATGTTAGGGCAGGAAGATCGTGAATTAAGTCACGAAGAGCTGTTGAATCGGGCTTATTATCGCGGGCGTTTCAGTAATAAAATTGGTGAAAAACAAATTTTTAATTGGCAGCCAGAAGCAACTCAGGCTATGCAGGAAATAGTAAAGGAAAGACAGAAAAATGCGGCGTAATGATCAACTGAAAGAAATTTATAATTCTGCGTATTCCGGCAATAAATCTTATGCTGGTGATAAGGACAGTTTTTTTACCTTCTCAACTATGGATATCACGCAGTATCTGGTGGCGAAGGTGGATTTTACTGGTAAAACCGTGCTGGAAGTTGGCTGTGGAACTGGTGAAACAGCAATGGCGATTGCTGGTGCTGGTGCAAAAAGCGTTTATGCTGTGGATTATGCGCAGGAAGCAATCAAAGGCTGTAAGCTGCGCCACCAATCTGACAATCTTGTTTTTGATACTAAGGATTACCACGATATAACCGAGTTTTATGATGTGGTGGTTTTGCAGGAAGTTATCGAGCATCTGGATCATCCAGAGCAGGCAATTACCGATCTTATGCAGCGCGTGAAAAAAGACGGTATATTGGTTGTAACCTGTCCTAATTTTACCAATATACGTGGCTATATCTGGATGACCCTGCAACTGCTTTTGGATGTTCCAATGTCACTTACTGACATTCATTTCTTTTCACCGTTTGATTTTGAGGAAATGGCGAAGAAGCAGGGATTTAAGCTGGAATGGAGCACATTTGCCCATGATCGGGTTTATGGAGAAAACTTAATTATTGATATGCGTAAACGCTTAACCAATGCCCTGCGTGATGCAAAACTTGATAACAGTAAAGTGGAAAAAATGATGCAGTGGTTAGAGAAAGTTATAACCATCGATAATGTGCATAATGAATTTAATGGTGGAAAGGGATTTTATGTCTTCAGCCGGTAAAAAAGCAATCCCCACAATTGTTGGTGATGGGATTTCGGCGAACCGCGCGAACTGGAGTTTCAGCGGCGAGGTGGCTAAGGGATTTGACAGTCATGTTTCTAAATCAGTGCCTCTGTATAAAGAGGGGCATCAGTTGGTTTGCGATTTGAGCGATTTCTTTTTGAAACCCGGCTCGCTTTGCTATGAAATTGGGTGTTCGACAGGCGCGCTTACCACCAAGCTTGCCGAGCATACCGCTGGCAAGGCTGATGTGCGTTTTGTTGGTATGGATGTTGAGCCGGACATGGTAGAAATAGCTAATCAGCGCGGGAAGGATTTTAAAAATATCTCATTCGTGGTTGATGACGCACTGACTATGGAAATGCAGCCCTGCGATTTGATTATTTGTTATTATACGGTGCAGTTTATCCGCTCTAGCGAACGCCAGCGGTTGATTGATAAGTTTTATAACCATCTGCAGTGGGGCGGCGCGCTGCTTATGTTCGAGAAGGTGCGTGGGGCTGACGCACGTTTTCAAGATATGCTGACCCGTATGTATGATGATTTTAAATTAGCTCAAGGTTATACGCCTGATGAAATAGTTTCCAAGGCTCGTAGTCTTAAAGGAATTCTGGAACCATTTTCTACACAAGGGAATATTGATATGTTAAAACGTGCAGGTTTTGTCGATATCATGTCAGTTATGAAATATATATGTTTTGAAGGATTTGTGGCAATAAAATGAAAACAAACAAACAAGAACTTCCTGCCATAGAAGCCGGCACATTCGATATAAATTCTTTCGAAGAACGTCTGGAAGCTAAAAGCCGTTTTGATGGCAATTTACGGCATGGAGCTAAGAGTTTTCATGACCAGACTAATCGTAGCGGTAAGGGTAAACCTTCCAGCGGTTATCTTATCCGCGAACATGCGATGTTGGTTGATGATTCCGGCGTGGATCGTTATCAGCGCAAGGAAGGCATGTGGGAAGATGTGAATAGCTGCCCGGTTTGTGATAATAAAGAACGTGAGCATTTTCTTTCGCGCTTTGGTCTGGATATTTACCGCTGCCTTAATTGCACGCATCGCTACCTGCATCCGCGTGTGAAATTTGATGTGGCGGAACGGGTCTATATGGATGATAAAACCGCGTCGGATATTTACACTCAGCCTCTTCAGGTGGAAATTGATGAAATAAAGTATCAGTATGGTCTTGACCTTATTGAAAAGCTTAATCCTTCTGCGCGCGGCAAGATATTAGATCTCGGTTGTGGCGCGGGTGTGTTCCTGAAAATGGCGCAGCGCAATGGTTGGAAGCAATGCGTTGGTGTTGATGTAAATGAGCGTTACAGCGATATTTATAATGATGGCGGTGGAATCCAGTTTATCAATTCCAGCTTCGAGCGGTTAGAGCCTAATAAACTCGGCAATAATTATGATGCGATTTCCATGTGGAGCGTGCTGGAGCATCTCTATGATAAACACGCTATTCTTGATGCTCTTATAAAAATGCTTGCGCCAAACGGCTTGCTATTTATTCTAGTTCCTAATGTTGAGTCGTTAGCAACGCGCCTGATGCGGGAAATGTCGCCAACTTTTGCGTGGAAACATGTTTCGCATTTTTGTCCAAAAAGCCTGACTGTGCTGATGGAACGTCACGGTCTTACCAAAATATTCCATGAAACGGTTATTACAGAAATCGATAATATAAAAAGCTATATGTCGGGTGAATATCCGTATCATGGTTATGGCGATCCATCTGGTTTATTTGATTGGATTACACCTGATTATATCCACCGCAATATGCTCGGTAGCCGTCAAATCGCAATTTTTAAAAAATCATAACGCGAAGGTTGGGGTATGATACGCGGACAGAAACTTACAGCAATTATTCCTGTGCGTGGTGGCTCAAAAGGAATTCCCAGAAAAAATCTCAGTAGATTAGGCAAGGATACTTTACTTGAGCGCGCAATTAAACTGGCTAAAAACTCGGAGTATGTTGATCGTGTTTTAGTTTCTACTGACAACGAAGAAATGTTCGCCATTGCTAAAAATTATGGTGTAGCGATGAAGAATTTACGTCCGGCGGAACTGGCAACTGACACGGCAAAAACTGTTGATGTGGTGAAGCAAACAATTGCAGCAGAAAATATAGATGAAGGTTATATTTTATTGTTGCAGGTAACATCACCACTGCGTATTTCTGCAGATTTACAGGCTCTCTGCAATGGTTTTGATAATGCAGACCCGGCGCAGGTGGAGGCAATTGTGAGTCTAGTGGAACATGACTCCCCGCACCCTGATAAAATTCAGAAAATAGACGATGGTTATGTTCGTTCTTACCTCGGAAAAGAATCAATGGTAGCGCGCCAGCAACTGCCCAAGGTTTACTCGCTCAACGGAGCGTTTTATTTAACCCACCGTGATATATTACTCGAAAAATCAACCTTCATGCCGCCAAAGACTATCCCTTACGTTATGCCGCCAGAACGCAGCCTCAATCTTGACACAAAAATGGATATGTTCCTGCTGGAAATGCTGGTGGAAAAAGGGCGAGTTGAGATTGAAGAATTATGAATCCTTGCATAAGGATTCCCGCTATAGTAGTTTCCCGAAATTCCTAATCTATTTTGGTAATACAACAAAATGCCGGCAGCTCCTTTCGAGGTTACTCACCGTAATAATCTTGGTCCTACTTATCGCGGTATCCATATACATGCTTTGCCGGGACTCCATGAATATGCAGCAGAACTTGCCGATAAGTTTTTTAGCAAAGAGTTTCCGGTTCTGGAGCTAGGAGCTGGCTCTGGCGCGCTTTCACTGCGCCTGCAGGATAACGGCTATAAAATGAATCCAGTTGATTTAGATGGTGGCGATTGGAATTTAGATATTCCATTGGTGGAATCTGATTTGAATCAACCGCGCTGGTATGATGGGAAATTAAAGCAGGAGAAATATAAGCAGGTAATCGCGCTGGAGATTATTGAACATCTGGAAAATCCTGCCAAGTTTTTTCGTGATATTATGGATATTCTTGAACCAGGCGGCAGGCTCATTCTTTCCACTCCTAATATTTTCACTTTTCCTTCTGTTCACGCTGCTTTCAAACGTGGTGAATTTGCCCTTTTTTCGCCAGAAGATTGCATTACCTCTGGTCATATATCTATCTTGCCGTGGTGGTTACTCAGGCACTTTTCCGCACGCTCTGGTTTAAAGGTTATTCATTGCCAGGGTGTTTGCGATATACCAATAAGCGGTGTAAGAAAAATCATGGTTTCTGCCTTCCGTTTGGTACGCAGCCTGTTGTTCACCCCGCGTGATTTTAAAAATTATGAAGGGTTGAATGTGGTAATGGTTTTTGAAAAACCAGTATAGCCGATTAAGCATGTAATTGCTTAATCAGCTTGAAAATCGCAAGCCGAAAGCGCGATTTTTCGCGCCGTAGGCAGCGTCAAAATGATGCAATCATTTTGTTAGTTAACTAATATAAGTATAAACTGGATCACTGACATGATATCTGTACTAAGAAAGATACCTAAAGCTCTCTATTTGCGTTACGGAATGTTTCGTGACTACCAAACTTATAGAAATAATTTTAAATCGATTGAACTGCCTGCTATGGGTGGTAACAGCACATTGTTATTCGTAGCGGGCAGGGGGATGAATACCAGCTGGGCGCAGATGTGGACATATTTAGGTGTTTCCAGTCGCGCTGCGGGATATGCACCTGCCGTTATTTTACTGCGCAAACAATGGCTGCATAAGCTATATTTCCGGCTGATAAATGCACGTATTTATATACTTGAAGATTGCCTGAATAGCTCATCTTCATCATTTCCACTTTCCAAGCTGGATGACTTACATACTGCCTCCGACTGGAAGCAGATAAAACATAAGAACATGCCGGTTGGGGCGATGGTTCTTTCTACTTATTGTCGCCATAATGCTACAGGTTTTATTAATCCTAAACGTCCTGATTTTCTGCCCTTTGCTAAAGAATGGATAGAAAATATATGTCTTGCCTATGATGCAGCTGAGCTTTTTTACAAAACTCACAATGTAAAAGTGGCGATGTTTTCTGAGACTTTTATTGAGGAATATGGCGGGTTCTATTATGCCGCTTTGGCGGCAGGGGTTGATGTTATAAAAACCAGCGGCACTGTGCGTGATAACGCTATTGTTGTGCAGCGTAGACGAGCGGAAAACGAGAGGTTGCACCATGCAGCCCTGACCAATGGCGCGTGGGAATATATAATGAATCTGGGGAATGACGCAGAAATCCAGCAGGAAGTAGCGAAGAATTTTTCTGATCGTTACAGCAATAAGTGGCTACGTTCAAAACGCAACCATGCTGATACTAAAATTTTTACCCGCGATGAAGGCAGGAAGCAGCTGGGAATTGCACCAGAGCGCAAGGTTGTCGTAATATTCAGCCACATACTCTATGACGCGCTGTTTCATTATGGTGATGAGCTATATCAGGATTACGCGACATGGTTAATAGAAACCATAAAAATAGCAAAAGAAAATCATAATATTGATTGGTATGTCAAACTGCATCCTTCCAATTTATGGCGTGGTGAATTTCAATCTTTGCTCAAAGGAAAATACGAAGAAGAAAGAATTATTGAGGAATATGTCGGCGAATTGCCTTCCTATATTAAACTTATTTATGCTGACACTAACATAAGCCCTTATGGCTGGTATCAGATAGCCGATTACGGAATTTCAGTGCGGGGAACAGCAGGGCTTGAAATGCCTTGTTTGGGAAAACCAGTGGTGACGGCTGGCACTGGGCGTTACGAAGGCAAGGGTTTTACTATCGATCCGGCAACACCAGATGATTATAGGAATATCCTTCTCAGTCTACATGAAGTGCCACCGCTAACAGATAAACAAATTGCTATGGCGAATCGTTACGCCTACGGATTATTTAACTTGAAGCCATTTGAACTTTCTGGACTTAAGCCAACTATGCGCTACGGTGTAACAAAGGTAAAAGAATCTGATGATTTGATTTACATTCCTGTTGCAGATAATCAGCAAAGAGATCTGGCAATATTTACTAAATTTCTTCAGGATAAAAGCAGACTTGATTTGTTGAATGGTCAGTGAGTATGGATGATAGCAGGTCTGAAGTTATATTGATTTCAAATGCTTCGGCGTATGGCGGGGTTGCCACCCATCTTAACCAATTCAGCAGGGTTCTTTTTGCTGCATGTAATGTAAAAAGAGTGCTATTATTTTGCAGCACAAAGCCCACAATTTCTCATATTTCTTGCCCGATTTCCATTTATTCCACAACCGAAATATTATTGTCTCGTCTATCGTTCGTTCGCTTCTTGATCATACCGATTAATTTTGTACGGGAATTATTTGTTGCGCTCTGTAATTCCTGCATAGGACGTAATTTAAATATAGTTTCCCATGATCCTAATAGTTTCTGGGGATTTGTGCTGCTTGCTGGCAAGGCGGATTATTTTTTATTTGTAACGCCCGATCTTTCATCTATGGAAAGAAATTCCGGGCTGAAATTTTATATTTATAAATTGTGGCGGAAATTCTTGAATGTATTAGTTGTAAAACGTCTGGGCGGTAGCCGTCTAAAGCTTGTTGCTCCGACTGATTTTGCTGCGGAAATATGGGCGCGCTATCTGGGTATAGATAAGAAAAACCTGCATATACTTTCCAATCCGCCATTTCTAAAAAGGCCATGTGAAACTATTATCGTTGACACGCAATTAGCAGATGTTCGCGTGGCGCAGTGGTTGGAACTGCACAAATCCGGTAAGAAATTGATACTTTCTGTTGGCATGATGGTGGATTATAAAAATCCTGCAGCATGGGCAGAGATTGTAGGAAAAATACAGGCACAGCGTGATGATTTATTTTGGATATGGGCGGGTGACGGTGAAGATCTCGAAACTATACGGAAAAAATTGCAGGGAATGCCGAGAGCTTTTGCGGTTGGCAGGCTAAATCAAAAAGACCTGAAAACATTATATGAAATAACGCACGTGTTTTTTCATCCGGCTATCAAAGAATCGCAGGGAATTGTAGTGATGGACGCGCTGACTTACGGCATTCCTGTTATTCTCAATAACAGCGATGCGCTGCCGGAATTGATAAAAGATAGTGATGCTGGATTAATTGTGGAATGTCAGGATATTAATGCGCCAGATAAGATTGCACAGTATCTTTCCTCTCTTGATGATAGAAAAGCTTATGAAAAAATATCGCAGGCAGCATCAATGCTTGCAATAGAGCGTTACTCATATGATAAATGGCAGCAATGTTTAACTGGTTTACTTAAGTCTTAGGAAACAAATGTCTGGCAAACGCAAAGCACTGATAACTGGTATTACCGGGCAGGATGGTTCATATCTGGCAGAGCTTCTGCTGGCAAAAGGCTTTGAGGTGCACGGAATAATAAGGCGTGAAGCTTTAGAAGATCCTACACACCGCCTTACCAACATCATTGCAATTCAAGATAAGATTCATCTTCATGTTGCCAATATTGATAATCCGCTTTCCATTCGCAAAATCGTATCAGATGTACGCCCAGACCAGTGCTATCACTTAGCTGCGGCAAGCTTTGTTAGCTATGCGTTCGATGATGAAAACACCATCTTGAGCCATAATTTTTCAGCAACTCATTATCTTCTTTCATCACTTAAAGAGCTTGCTCCTAAGTGCCGGCTTTATTTTGCTGGCTCCAGCGAAATGTTTGGCGAGCCTGATACTTTCCCACAGAATGAAAAAAGTCGCTTTAATCCCCGCTCGTTATATGGAATTTCTAAACTTGCCAGCTATCATCTGGTCGCTAATTATCGCCGTCAGCATGGTTTATTCGCTTGTGCTGGTATCTTGTATAACCATGAATCACCACGCCGAGGATTTGAGTTTGTCACGCGCAAAATAACTTCCAGTGTCGCCCAGATCCATTTGGGGTTACTGAATCGCCTAGAGCTGGGTAATATCGCTGCCAAGCGTGACTGGGGCTATGCACCGGAATATGTGCAGGCGATGGTTGCCATGCTCGAGCATGATTCGCCTGATGATTATGTCATTGCCACAAATGTGCTGCATAGCGTTGAAGATGTGTTGCGCCTAGCATTTTCAGCAATTGGCAAGGATTATAAAAATTTTGTTGAAGTTAACGAGCAGTATTTCAGGCCAGAAACAGATATTCCACTGGTTGGTGATTCCAGCAAAGCCTGCAAAGTTCTTGGGTGGAAGAGTGAACGCAATCTGGAGTCGATAATTGAAGAAATGGTGGCTGCTGATATAAAACTCTTAAAAGGCGCGGCATGAATATTTTATTTACTACACCAATACTTGAACATCCGCCAGCAGGAGGCCCGCAGCTGCGTATTGAAAACAGCATAAAAGCCCTGCATCGTGTGGGAAAGTTATATATTGTTTCGCGTGCCAGCAGGCTCATGATTGGCGGGCAGGCGGCAGAAGAATTTTATCGCGGTTACGCGCAGGATTTTCGCTATGCGCCGTCCTGCGTAGGGCATTGCCCCAACCGTTATATCCGCAAGGCACAGCGTGTGTTTGGCAGTGTGACCGGCTTGGACGCGGCGCGTGACTGCGCATATATACTGCGGTGTGTGGATGAATGGAAAATAGATGTAGTGTGGCTGGGTTATGGCAATATATCTTTTCCCTTGATTAAAAAATTGCGTGCTGCCCGCCCGAATCTGAAACTGGTTTGTGATACCGATAGTATCTGGTCGCGGTTTGTTTTGCGTGAGCTACCCTATATTAAAAATAGCTTACGTAAATTGCTGGTTGCGCGCAGAGGTCGCGCTAAAGAAATTGAAGAGCGTAATTGGGTTGAGCTGTGCGATGTTACAACTGGGGTTTCAGAAATTGATTGCGCCTATTACCGAACGCTTACCAAAGATGTGCATAAGGTTCAGCAATTTTCTAATGTTATAGATCTGGATACTTATTCAAAAACACCTCCTGAAGCAGAAGCTTTGCATAAACCATATATTTATCTCGCTGGAACTTTTGGTCATGCCAACAGCCCTATGGATAAAGCGGCGCGCTGGATGCTGGATGAGGTAATGCCGCTAGTGCGTAAATCCCTGCCTGACCTGCATTTTTATATTGTCGGCAGTGGTTCGGATATGACCCTTGGACATGAAACAAATGCAAATGTAACCGTAACCGGGAAACTGAAATCAGTACTGCCTTATCTTTGCTATGCGGACGTTTCAGTTGTGCCGCTGAAATTTGAATCAGGAACCCGTTTTAAGATTCTTGAGGCTGCCGCCTGTGATATTCCCATTGTTTCCACTATCCTTGGCGCGGAAGGGATTCCTGCTGAAAATGGGGAACATTTGTTACTTGCTGATAGTGCTGAAGATTTTGCCCAGGCAATTGTAAAATTAGTAAATGATAGGGTCTATGCCAAGCAGCTTGCTAAGTCTTGTAAGGAGATGGTATATAAAGAGTTCAGTATTGATACGCTTGAGAAAGAAGCCAAAGATATATTGGAATATGTACATCTCTATTAACTCTACTTTTGCTTCAAATCTGCTTGCAATTAGGTTTACTTAAAAAGTCACGTACTTTATTGTACGCTAAACTTTCTAAGTAAACCTAATTGCTTCTCGCTTTATTGCAAAAGCGAATTAATAGAGATGTCTTAATGAAATGTTGAAATTATGATTGAACGATTAACTCAAGGTGAGCAGTTGCTTGCCATTATTGTCCGCGCGGATTTTCGCGAGCCGGGCATCCATTTTTTTACTGAGCCTGATTTGTCACAGCAGCTTGGCTATATGCGCCATCCAGCGGGCAAGGTTATTGCTCCACATGTGCATAATCCTGTGCCGCGTGAGGTGCATTTTACGCAGGAAGTATTGCTTATCCGTAGTGGCAGTGTTCGTGTTGATTTTTATGATGACAAAAAACAATATCTGGAAAGCAGGATTTTACGCACTGGCGACACTATCTTGCTGGCAACAGGTGGGCATGGTTTTGTTGCCCTTGAAGAACTCGAAATGATAGAAATAAAACAAGGGCCACATGCGGGAGAATCTGACAAAACTCGTTTTTCTCCGATCTCTGAATCACAGCTAAAAATAAAGGATTAGGTGTGAGTGATTTTATTCCAGTAAACGAACCGCTTCTTGATGGGAATGAAAAAAAATACTTATCTGAATGTATTGATACTGGCTGGATTTCTTCAGAAGGACCATTTGTAAAGCGTTTGGAAAAAGATTTTTCGGCGCGTGTTGGCAGGAAATATGGTATTGCGGTTGCCAATGGTTCAGTCGCGCTGGATTTGGCTATTGCTGCGCTGGGTATTGGGCAGGGCGATGAGGTGATACTTCCAAGTTTTACCATTATTTCCTGCGCAGCAGCGATAGTGCGTGCTGGCGCAACTCCTGTAGTGGTGGACTCAGACGCGAAAAACTGGAATATGGATTTAGAGCAGGTGAAAGCTCGCATAACCAATCGCACCAAGGCGGTTATGGCGGTGCATATTTATGGTTTATGTGTGGATATGGACGCGCTGCTTGCTATTACCGAGCCGCTTGGCATTGCAATAATTGAAGATGCCGCGCAGGCGCACGGGCAAACGGTGCGTGGTCGTCCTTGCGGTAGTTTTGGCGCGATTAGCAGTTTCAGTTTTTATCCCAACAAACACATAACCACAGGTGAAGGTGGAATGGTGATGGTGGATGATGATGCTCTGGCGGCACGTTGCGGGAGCCTGCGTAATCTTTGTTTCCAGCCGGAAAAACGTTTTGTGCATGAAGAATTAGGCTGGAATTTCCGCATGTCGAATTTGCAGGCAGCGATTGGTTGTGCGCAGCTGGAAAGGCTGGATGAATTCACTAAAATCAAGCGCGCAATGGGAAAACTATATAAGGAATTACTGGCTGATGTAAAAGGAATTGAGCAACCACTTGATAAAACGGATTGGGCAGAAAATATTTACTGGGTTTATGGTCTGGTGCTTACCGATGACGTGCCTTTCGACGCGAAAGAGGCTATGGCAAGGCTGGCGAAATTTGGAATAGGAACGCGCCCGTTTTTCTGGGGTATGCATGAGCAACCGGTATTTAAGAAAATGGGATTATTTAAAGATGAAAATTTGCCACTTACGCAGCGTCTAGCGCGACGCGGTTTTTACATTCCCAGCGGAATGGCACTTACGGTGGCGCAGGCGGAGCGTGTGGCAGCAGCAGTAAGAGAGGTGCTTAAATCATGACCGTATTTGCCGAGTATGCCAAATATTATGACCTGCTTTATAAGGATAAGCCTTACAAACAGGAAGTAGCGTATATAACCAAAATGCTGAAAAAACATGTTCCGGCAGCGAAATCATTAATTGAGCTTGGCTGTGGTTCGGGTGTTCATGCTTCTTATCTGGCTGAGGCGGGATTTCAGGTTTACGGTGTTGACCAGAGCGAATCAATGCTAGAAGCGGCAAAAGAGCGTTGCGCAAAACTTCCGCAAATAAGTTTGCATAAGGGCGATGTTCGCAGTGTGCGCCTAAATGTAAAAGTTGATGCGGTTCTTTCGCTGTTTCATGTTGTGAGTTATCAAACTTCTGACGTGGATGTGCGCGCTATGTTTGCAACCGCAGGGGAGCATCTGCAGGCAGGCGGCATTTTCTTTTTTGATGTTTGGTATGGTCCTGCGGTTTTGACTGACCGTCCGCTGCTGCGTGTAAAAGAGCTTGCAGATGAAGAGGTGCATATCACCCGCATTGCCACGCCTACTATGGACGCAACAAAAAATACGGTGGATGTTCATTACCGCCTGATAGCGCGCAACAAAAAAACTGGTGTTTACAGTGAGACGCAGGAACACCATCTGATGCGCTATTTCTTCACTCCAGAACTTAGTAAATTTGCTGCAGATACTGGTTTTGAAGTGATCGATTCACATGAATGGATAACAGAAAATTCTCCAAGTTTTAATAGCTGGGGCGTAAGTTTTATATGCCAGAAAAAATAACTAGAGTTGGAATTTATCTTGGCTTTCGCAGTGGGGCTGGTGGCGTTTTCCAGTATAGTCTGAGCGTGCTTGATGCTCTCAACACTTTGCCTGCGGACTCATACAAAATAATAGTGGCATATGAAGATCCTAGCTGGCAGCCGTATTTTTCCGGGAAGAACATGGAGGTTGTGCATATTGGCACGCAGCAAGGTGAGCGTAAAGGTTTGGGCTGGCTTTGGGGCAAATTATGCCTGCCATTATTATTGTGGAAAATCGGTTTCTGGCGATTGGATAAAACTGCGCAGTTTTTTGCGCACTCAAAAGCAGATTATTGGATTTTCCCCGCGCAGGATCATTGGACATATCTTGCACGCGTTCCTGCTATTGGTGTGATCCATGATCTGATGCACCGCTATGAATCTCAGTTTCCTGAGGTATCCAGCAAGGGGCGTTATTTCCTGCGTGAGCATCGCTTTCGTTCAATTTGTCGCGCTGCAAAGGCAATATTGGTGGATTCTGAAATTGGTAAAAAACAGGCTATGGAAAGTTATGGCGTGAAAGCAGAAAAAATTTACCCACTACCATATATTCCGCCACGTTATATTTATAATAAAGAAATCCCAGAAGATTTTGTAACGAAGTTTCCATTACCACAAAAATATTTCTTTTATCCCGCACAGTTTTATCCGCATAAAAACCACATTCGTCTAGTGCAGGCGATTGCCACTATACGCAAAGATTGTCCGGACATACATCTGGTTCTCGCTGGTCCAAAAAATCACTCGTATCCTCAAATATTAGATGAGGTAAAAAAACTGGGAATTGAAAACGCTGTTAGTTTTATTGGCTATGTGCCGGATGAATATTTGCCGGAGTTATATAGGCGGGCGCGGGCGTTGGTGATGCCAACATTTTTTGGTCCTACTAACATTCCGCCATTAGAAGCGCAGGTACTTGGCTGTCCCGTGATAATTTCTGTTACTTACGGGATGCCGGAGCAATCAGGAGACGCAGCGCATTATATTGAACCATCCTCGGTTGATTCCATTGCTGCGGCATTAAAAACATTGTGGAGTGATGATATTTACTCTATATCGCTACGAGATAAAGGATACGTACATTCCAGCAAGTGGACACAAAAAGATTTTAGTCATAGGATGTATGAAATATTGTGTTTAATCAGCAGCAAGATATGACATTGGCGTTTTGGAAGAAGATTGATTTATTTAATAATAAGTTTTCTTTTCTGTTTCCAATATTGCTGGCAACCCTTCTTTTTGGGCAGATATTTTTTTTAATAATTTATCATTATCTTAATATAAGCCGCCCGGCATTTTGGGTGGCGTCTGTGCTGGCGGTGTTGTTGTTTGCCCGCATTTGTAACGATATAAAACTATTTCGCCCAACATGGCTTGATATTTGTATGGGGGCTTTCTTTGCCTTTGTACTTATTTCATTGTTTATGCATGGGCAATATTCCTATCAATTTTTTTTCAAGAATTATATTGGATTTATGGTTTTCCCTTTTATTGCAGGAAGGTTGCTGCATAAAGACGAATTCAAACCATTTATCCTTACCATTTTATTTCTGACCATTGTTGCTGCTTTTATAGTTAGCCTGGGATTGTTTTTCATACCAGAAGATGAATATAATCAGGATCGGATTTCAACCTTATTCTGGAATTATGACTCTAATTTTTATGGCGGTATTCCTACGAATATCTTTGCCGGATTTGCACTTGCGCCGTTGCTTATATTGCTGCACTGCCCGATATTAAAAATGCGTGACAGTAGGTTTCTCTACTGGCTGAAACTGGCAGCAATTTTCTGGTGTATATGGCTATTGCTAATTATTGCGATCAGAAGTGCTATACTCAGTGGCTTATTATTTTCCATAGTAGCGATAGTATTTTTTAATTATAATAATGTAAAAATTTTATTAAAGAAAATAACGATTCTGTTATCTGCTACCCTATTTTCTTTGGTTATGTTGCCTGAGGAAAGAACAGATTTTTTATTGAGCAGTTATGGACAGCTAATACAGGCAGTAAAGAAACGCTCAGAATATAGCTCAAAGAATATTGAAAAAGAAAAACCTTCTACCGTACCAAGAGTAAAATTGCCTGAAAAATCTACACTATCAAATGCAGAAATACCACAGTCAGGTGTTCCAAAGCTTAAAAAATTCCTGCCGGAGATGGATTGTACAACTGATTGTGATTCAATAAATGTCAGATATCACCTGTATTTAACTGCTTTGAAAATGTTTAAGGAAAATCCGGTTCTGGGAGTAGGTGCGAATAATTATGTAGTATATCTAGGAGAAACATCCCAACAATTATCGCCTCATAATTTTACGTTGTATATTTTTTTAGAGCTCGGCACTGTTGGTGGTGGGTTATATCTATCGATAGTTGGCGGATTGTTTTTTTATTTTGTTCGTAATATTAACAGGAATACACAAAGTCCTTATAAAAATAGTATAAGTGTTATATTCCTGCTCTGGGGCGGAATTTTATTGATAGAACAATTTTCCGGTAATTATTTTGTCACTTATCAATTTTATGCTATGACAGGTATATTAATATCAGCATATCAGCGTACGCTTATGAGTAAGCAGGAAATATTGAGCAATGCATAATGATAACTCGGGAGATGCCTCGCTTAAAATCTCTATCATAACAGTGTGCTACAATTCGGCAGAAACTATCGAAGATACTTTGCGCTGTATCGCAGGACAGACTTATCAGAATGTAGAATATATAGTTATTGATGGTGGTTCTACAGATGGAACTATGGATATAATAAAGCGTTATGAAAGTCATATTTCCATTCTGGTTTCCGAACCTGACAAGGGAATTTTTGATGCTATGAACAAAGGTTGGCAGCGGGCAACAGGAGATGTTGTTGCCTTCCTGAATTCTGACGATGCCTATATGCACAAAGATGTGCTACAGGAGGTTGCAGCGGTAATGGCTGATTCTGACATTGATGCCTGCCATAGCGATCTTATCTATGTCGATAGGAAAGACACCGATAAAATCATTCGCTATTGGCGTGGACATGAACACAGGCAAGGGGACTGCCTGAAAGGATGGATGCCGGCGCATCCGACTTTTTTTGCGCGCCGTTCATTATTTGAACGTTTCGGTGGGTTTGATATACGCTACCGCAAACAAGCTGATTTTGTAATGGCAGTGAGCTGGTTTGAGCTGCATAAAATACGCAGTCGCTATGTGAATGAGATATGGACGCGTATGCGTACAGGCGGTGCTTCCAATAATAGTTTGCGCAGTATAATAAAAAGCAATATCGACTGCTATCGTGCATGTAAAGAGCTTGGTTTTAATGTAACGCCATTTTTTATAATAAGGAAAATATTGTCACGTTTTCCACAATATTGGCGCAAGCCGAAAGCTGCTGTTTAAATGAAAATCCTTATCACAGGAGCAAACGGTTTTGTTGGTGAGCAGCTGGTATTGCGCGGCATGAACCTGCCAGATATAGAATTACTTTTGCTTGCACGTGATGACAGAAAAATTCCCGGTAATTTAAAACATTTGAACTGGCTTATTCGTGATATTAACATGCTGAAGAAGGAGGATTTGCAGGGAGTAGACGTGGTTATCCATACTGCTGCCAAAGCTCATGATAACAGAGCTTCGGACTCAGAATATGAGATAAATAATACGCAAGCCACACGCCATTTAGCGGAGTGTGCAGCTGCTGCTGGTGTGCGCCGTTTCATATTTATAAGCACGTTAAAAGTGCACGGAGAATATACACTGCCTGACCACCCATTCCATTCTTCCGATCGACCTAATCCTTGTGATTCCTATGCGCGTTCGAAGTTTGCGGCAGAGCAGGATCTGCAGAAAGTGGCCGGTGATAAAATGGATTGGGTGATAATCCGTCCACCGCTTATTTATGGTAAGAAAATAACTGGCAATCTGCAAATGCTGGAGAGCTTGATAAGAAAAAAAATACCAATGCCTTTTGCCACGATAAAAAATAAACGCAGTGTTTTGGCAGTAGATAATCTGGTAGATGCTGTATGGAATATGCTGACATTGGAAAATATATCCAGAAAGATTTTACTTTTAAGTGATAGTAAGGCAGTTTCCACTGCTGATATTGTTCGGCATATTGGCAAAGAGATTGGAGTTACGCCGATATTATTACCATTACCCGATTTTATATTAAAATTTGGTTGCCGCATATTGGGTAGGGAAGATATTTATATTCGTACCTGCATGTCGTTGCAGGTTGATGATAGTGAGTCACGCAAACTGCTGAATTGGTCGCCACCATTCCATGCTCTATATTAAATTTCACTTCTTATTTCCTATATTTCATACTCATTCTTTATAATTATTATACATAATGAATATAGCTGTTTGTGACAGGAAATGATTAAAAACTCTACTTCAAGTAGCAAATAAAAAAAATCTAAATATGTTGCATAAAAGCAACTATAGAAAAAAATATGATATAAATCATTATATTGCTAATGACATCCACAGGCTAAAAGTGTAAATACAATAGCCTGTTTGCCTGATGGCTCTATATTAATAATTCTAGGGATTTAAATAATTTGATGATTCGTGCGTAGAAAACTGTTGCGTTTGTTAATAATTTCTAATATTTGGTTAATATCAACTTATGGAATTAACAATTTATGTCTGAACAAATGTCGCAACAAATGCATGAAGATGATTCTGAAACACTGAATTTTACAGGTGTCTTGCAGGCAATCGAGACTAAGCGCGAATTTAATACATATGCAAAAGGTGAACAGGTTATATATGAGTTCACCGAAGATCCGGGGCTTTTACACCAATATTATCGCCTTCGTGAAGATAGGTATCGCAGGGTATTTAATCTAAGGGGTTTTGATGGCGGTGAAGATAAATATGATAGATTGAGCCATATATTGGTGGCTAGAAGAGGTAGGCTTTGTCTTGGCGGATGTCGGCTTACCATTCGTGAAGGGGATGAAACTTGGTCATTGCCAACTGAAGTTGACGAATACATATTCCGCGATTTATTTCCTGATTGGGGACTTGATAAAGTGAGACATGCTGAAATTTCCAGATTTGTTGTTATGGAAGACAGCGGTGAAGAGGATGTTACATTTGGTTTATGTAAAGCCATGTACAGCAAGGTAACGAGTTCTAATATTCACTACTTATTTGTAAGTTCAACCTATTCCATGGCGAGGAACTGGAGGATGATCTCAAACAGTTTTGGTGTAAGAACTACTAAAATAGTAAATGGGATACACCCACCTGACAGGGTCTTGGGAGAAGATATTAAATGGTATTTGACTGTTTCTGATTTAAGTGGATTTTGTCATAATGGTTATTGGGAAAAAGGTGGTAAAGATATAATTTTTTCAAACAATTATGAACTATTAAATTAATTTAAAATCATACGAAATTAGTATATATCAACAATCATTTTGTAAATTAATCTATTCTTAATCATATTAAGCTATTACCGATAATTGAAATTATTTTATATAGATAATAGGTCGGGGTGGTTAATATGTTGCGCTCTAGATTATTTGCGGTATTCTCTACTGTCGCGTTTTGCTACGCTCCTCCAGCGTTTGCCTCTTCAAGCGAAGATGCTGAAGTGGAAAAGCTTCTTAGTTTATCCTTGGAAGAGTTGGGCAATGTTACCGTAACCTCGGTTTCCAAAAAATCTGAACCGGAAAATGAAGCGGCGGCTGCCGTTTTTGTGATAACTCAGGATGAGATAAGACGTTCCAGCGCGACTAATATTCCAGAGATGTTGCGTATGGTTCCTGGTATTTCGGTGGCGCAATCCGGTTCAAATAACTGGACTGTTACTTCTCGCGGGTTTAACAGCCAGTTTGCCAATAAACTTCTGGTTCTGATTGATGGAAGGACTGTATATTCGCCATTATTCTCCGGCGTTATCTGGGATTCTCAGGATGTTATGCTGGAAGATATTGACCGTATTGAAATAGTGCGTGGACCAGGGGCAACCTTATGGGGAGCCAATGCGGTAAATGGTGTTATCAATATTATAACCAAAAGTGCCAGGGATACGCAGGGCGGTCTGGCGACGGCGACTGCCGGAAACCAGATGATAGGCGGTGCGGTTCGTTATGGCAGCAAGATTGCTGATGGTAGTTATGCGCGTACCTATGCCAAATATAATGATTATGACGATCAGTATAATACAGATGGTAGTGATGCCGGGGATTCATGGCGCAAGAAACAGGCTGGATTCCGCAGTGACATGAAGCTTTCCGCTGATGATAAACTAACCGTTCAGGGTGATATTTATACTATTGATGAAGACGATCCGTTCATTTTTCCTGATCTAACATCCGGAACATACTATAGCTCTTCTAAAGGCTTCAAGTTAAAGGGTGGAAATATCTTGACGCGCTGGGAGAAGAAACACAGCAAAGATTCAGAAACTACTTTGCAGGCATATTTTGACAATGCATCCTCAGAAACATTGTTTTTTAATGATACGGCTAATACTGCTGATATTGAATTCCAGCATTTCTGGTCAGGGTGGGAAAGGCAGGAGTTTATCTGGGGTGGCGGTTACAGATTTATCAATGACAAGAACGATCCCATAAGTGCTCAATATAATTTGAGTCCGCGCACCAGAAATGACAATCTGTTTAATGCATTTTTTCAAGATAAAATTGCCCTTATACCTAGCGAGCTATTCTTAACTCTTGGTTCCAAGTTTGAACATAATGATTATTCCGGTTTTGAAGTGCAGCCAAGCGTGCGCATGTCCTGGGTGCCGTCTTATACCCAGACAGTCTGGGGTGCGATATCACGGGCGGTACATACTCCGAGTCGCTTCGATGCTGATGGACAATTATCATATGCCATATTACCACCAACAGCTACCGTTCCGATTCCAACATTAATTGAGAGCGAAGGTAATGATAGGTTGGATTCTGAGGAGTTGATTTCCTATGAACTTGGTTATCGCTTCCAGCCGATTAAGAATGCCTCTGTTGATATTGCTGGATATTACAATGACTATAATAAATTAAATATTGATACTTTAGGAAATCCAACAGTATTCGGCACTTATGTGCTGCAGCCACTTATAGCTCAGAATGCTAATAAGGCTAGTTCATTCGGTGGTGAAGTGTTAGTTAGATATGATGTTAATTCATCGTGGAGACTTACTGGTTCTTATAGTTATCTTAATCTTAAATTTGATGATAAGAGCAAAATTGTATCTTCGCTTTTGGGGAAAAACCCTAAAAATATGTTTAATGTCAGCTCAACCTATCTGTTCCAGAATAAAATTGAGATGAATAATGCGCTTTATGCGGTTTCTGAGCTGCATGGCATAGATATTCCCGCTTATTACCGTTTTGATACCAAGCTTTCCTATCCTTTGACTGATTCGGTAAAGGTAAGTCTGGTTGGGCAGAATTTGTTTGACCACAGGCATAAGGAATTTTCTCCATTCCTTTATCAAACCCAGACGGAAATCGGGCGCAGCATTTATGGCGGAGTTTCCTATAAATTCTAATTCCTTAGTGGCTTGCCTGTCTGCAGCATGTGTTCGATGCGGGCGATTGTGCCTTTGGTTTTTACCAATTCCATAAATCCGGCAAGCTCTAAATCCAATATTTTCTGTTCGCTGATTTCATCGGCAATATCGGTATCACCACCGGTAAGAACCTGTGCTAGTATCCGTGATACCACAACATCGTGTGGGGTTGCTTTGCCGGAAGCAGCATAACCATCAATAGCCATGAATAATGCTACTTTGCCGGATTCACCGGGAAGACGCAGTGATTGTGGAGCTGGTGCTTCATAACCATCCGTCATGGATAGGCAGCGCGCCTTGGCATCGGCAAGAACGCGGGTACGATTCATGCTTATTCCATCGCTTTCACGCAGAATTCTTAAATCTTTTGCTTCCAGTGCCGAACCAGCGGTTTTTGCTGTTCCAATCATCTCAAACACCTTGCTGATGGTTGGCATTGCATTGGCAGGATTATTTATATCCATATGCCGCAGCAGCATTTCCTTACATCCGCCCCAGGCTGGAATCAAACCAACACCAACTTCCACAAGTCCGGGATATGATTCAACATGTGCCTGTACTGCGTTTGAGTGCAGAACAATTTCGCAGCCACCACCAAGTGCCATACCAGCCAGAGAGGAAACAACAGGAAATGGTGCGTGTTTGAGTGCCATCATTGCATGTTGTCCGGCGCGGATGACATCTTCAATCTGTTTCCATGCGGCAATATTTGCTGCCATTAGCATGAAGCCGAGATTAGCACCAACCGAGAAATTATCGGCATCATTACCTATAACCAACCCACGGAAATCTTTTTTAACCAGTGCGACGGTTTGTTCAATCAGTGATAAAATATCAGGATCGACAGAATTCATTTTTGAGGTAAGTTCAAGACAGGCAATGCCATCGCCAATATCCCAGAGGCTTGCGGAAGCATTTTTTATTACCGGCTTTTTGCTTAATTTTATATCTACAAGCATTAATGTTCCTGCCGGCGGAACAATTGAAATATACTCTCCATCTAAGCCAAGTGCTGAGTTATGAGTGCTGAGTGCTGAGTATAATTTCTTTTCATTTGCTAAAATTGTTGGAATGGCTTTCCCTTGAGTCTTAAGCATTCCTGCAAAATTACCCACGCCGATCTTATCAATCATCTCAAACGGACCGTATTTCCAGCTATATCCCAGCTTCATCGCCGCATCTACTGCTGCAATATCATCGGAAATTTCAGGAATAAGTGACGCGGCATAATGTAGCGTTCCGCCGAGCACCGAAGCAGCATATTGTCCACCAATATCAGGATGAGTGAGTAGTGCAGCAAGCCCATTTTTAGCTGCTTCAACGCTTGCCAGTTCAACTTTGTCTTTAACTGGCTTATATTCACCAGTTTTAAAATCAATAACCTCTTTGATTTTTTTCTCACCTTCCTTATTCATGCGGTAGAATCCGCCTTTGCCTTTGCGTCCGGTGTAACCGTCAGCAATCATTTTTTTCACTAGATCCGGCTCTTGATATAATTTTCTAAAAGCATCGTTTTCCGGAAGGGTGGCAAGCATCGCTTTGGCGATTAATGGCATCAGATCGATACCGATCAAATCAAACAAACCAAAAATTCCTGTGCTTGGCATTCCCACTGGTTTACCCATAACAGCGTCAGCCTGCTCAGGCGAGATACCAAGACGCATGGCTTCTACAAGTCCCAGCATCATCCAGTATACTCCGATGCGGTTGGCAATGAATCCGGGAGTGTCTTTGCAGTGAACGACAGTTTTTCCCAACTTCACATCAGCAAACTGCTCTATGGCAAGGACGGCTTCCCTACGTGTATCTTCACCACCCAAAACTTCCAGCAGACGCATAAAGCGCGGTGGATTAAAGAAATGAGTAATCATGAAATCTTTCTTGAAATTTTCAGGCAGACCATCAGTCAGTGTTTTTAATGGAAGGGTGGAAGTGTTGGAGGAAATAACGCTTCCTGCTTTCCGTACCGTATCTATCTTACGGTAGACATCCTGTTTAACATCAAGCCGTTCTAGAACTGCTTCAATAATCCAGTCAGAGTCGGCAAGCATATCCAGATTGTCTTCAAGATTGCCACAGGTAACAAGCTTGGTCACTTTAGGGTGCAGAAATCCTGATGGTTTATTGGCGAGTTGTTTCTCTATTGCTTTTTCAGTAAGTATATTACGGCTTTCTGCTCCAGCTGGTACTATGTCCAGTAAAATTACCGGAGTTCCGCTGCCTGCGATGTGTGCTGCTATTCCACTGCCCATTACTCCTGAGCCGATAACGGCAACTTTTTTGATAGTGGTCATAGCAAAATCATCCTTTCTGGTTATACTCTTCTCATTTCAAGAATTGGCTTCGTTAACCTTCAACTCGTGTAGTTTTTCTACACTTCGCCTCGATTGTCTAGCCAATTCTTGAACTGCTTTGAGTATATAAGAAGAGTATATTGGTTTATTTGGCGGCAATAGTTGGGTTTTGCGTTATTTTGATGCGGGCATTATAATCTTTGATGAATGATTTGGTTTTATTAACAGACTCGATTACCTCATCAAAATTACGTGAGTTAGGAGAAATATCCGGAGAAGTAACAAATTCAAACACTTTGCGATTAGGGTTACCTACCATGAGTGGTCCAAAATAATCACGTAGATATTGTAGCTGTTCTTTGTTGTCAGTAAAAACATGTGCAAGGGCAAGCTTAATTAGGTATTCACTTTCATCTATTGTTATGGGTTCGGTTATATCCCGTCTGGCTTTTAGTATATTTTCTACGCTGCTGGTAAGTTTATCCCATTCCTTTGTTTTCCAATATATCATGATGCGGATTCGCTCTGTTTCTAGCGAATCATCCTGCCCCAATGTCTGCATTGCTAAATCATATTTTTCCAGATTTACCATTGCTTCTGCTGCCAGCCGGTTTCTAAGCAGCCGCAACATAATAGGATTTTCCCCAAAGACTGAATCCTGCAATGTGGTCAGAGCTTTTTGTGGCTGGCGGTTAAGAATATATACTGTGGCGAGTTTTGCTCCAATTTGACTGCGTCTTTCTTTTTCCGTCTGTGCGCGCATCTGATGATCCAGCAGACTGGCAACCTGTTCCAATAAATCAACGGAAATAAGTCGTTCTACCAGGCGGTCAATCATTTCATTACCTGCCGTACCGGTAGGCATATAATTTCTATATTCGTAGTAAAGTGCCAAAGCTTCCAGAGGTGGCAATTTATCTGCAATACCGTCATTAAACATGATGATAAAAGTTTCAGACATCTTGCGTGCCATATCTATGGCTGCTGTGGTGTTTTTAAACGACTGGACGCCGTTATTCCATACACGCATAGCATTTACATAATCTTTCTTCTCGTTATACAGATCACCAAGCAGAGTAAGAATAGTTAGCTCCAGATTATCGCCATGCCAGCTCAGCCTTAGTCTTTCTAGCCTGTGGGCAGCTTCATCCTTATCCATGCCTGCTTCCATATCGCGAACTATGCGGGTAAATTCAGCGCGGGCTTTTACGAATGGGTGCTTCACATCTTCTGCCAATTTATCAAGAGTTTCGGTCGCTTCTTCCTCTTGACCGGTGTTCATAGCGATTTTTGCCATAAGAAAATTTATATAGACATTGATAGAATCGAGCAGATTGTCTTGATGCAGTGAATCAAAAATTTTCAGTGCTATATTATAATCTTTGTTTGCTATGGCACGATCGGCGGCAACTATCGCTAGTTTTTGTCTGAATACTGGGGGATATTTACTTATATAATCATCATTCATTGATAAATAATCGTAAGTTTGGCTGCTGTTACCCAGCAAATCTGAAAGAACCGCCCGCCAATAATCAATTTCCTTATTGTTGTTTAATTCAGTAGCAGAAAAATCTTTCGCTGATTCTATAAATCGCCCCATAAGGAAATTGGCAACGCCACGCATTGCATTTAGCTTAGCACTGCGATAAAAAGACGGGTTTGCACGGTTTATTCCATCAAGTAAAGCAGTGGTTTCTGGTACCATTCCATCACTTAAATATATCTGTGCCATTCTTAAGCGGGCACTATTGGCATCCTGAGTATTCTCAGTTTCAACAATCTGGCTGAATAGTTTTTGAAGCTGCTTTTGTCGGGATGAGGTTATCTCTGCTTTCCATATCTCATGAGGAAAAAGAGTAGGGCTTGCCTGAACCCCTTTTATTTCTTCTTTGATGTCTGCCTTCGGAAGGTTTGGGGAGATGTTAGCACCTTTGCTGGTAGTTATTCGTAGACCATTGCGAAGCTGAAGAACAGAAACATCGTCAGCTTTTTTGACTATGGTTATTCCCTGCACGGTTTCCAGCAAATTAAATTCTACAAATTCCCGATATCTGGTTACACCTTCTCCTATTTTGAATAAGGGGGTTACAATTAGCTCATCGCCAATTACCGGATCGCGGACAATTATTGGATCTGCCATCTCTAAAGTCGGAACTAACACATGTGGAGGTGCTGGAGGGCTGGTGCTTACTTCAACCGGAAGCGGGAAAGAAACTGGCTGTTTCTTTTGAGTAAGTAATATAGCGATATTGTTCGAGCTCTCTTCTTTCGTTATGCTGGCATAAACGTTATCATCATCGGTATGTATAATATGGTAGCTTTGGAGTTGTTAATAATGGATGGTTTACCTATGACGGTTTTTTCCATATCATCAAATTCTGATAGATTAAGTTTTGCAGGTTTTTCTAATATAATCCATAGATAACGATTGCGGATAAATATAGAAAAAGCAGTGCGTTCAGCTAGAGGGAAGCGCAGAGTTGCACTATCTTCAGCTGAAGAAACAGCTACTTTGTTTATCTGGCTCTGTGCAACTGCATTTCCTGTGCTTGGTTGAGCAGCACTATCATCAGCTTCTTTCGTTTTCTGAGGAACTGTAGGCTGTTCCTGTTTTTCTTCACCGGCAGCAGGCGTAAGCTTTGCAAGAAATCTTGCAGTATCCGCAGTTAATTTTTCTTCGTCTTTATTTTTTTCTTTATTAGAAGGCAGGATAATTTTTGCGGAATCTTTTTTATCTTCCGCAGGTACAAGTGGCATTATGTTTTTTGCTTTAGATGCTTGTTGTGCAGGTGGCTTTCTTGGCGCAACGCCAACCAGCTCTACCCCGCTTACACTGCCACTCATGAATTTGCGGATTTTGTATGGTTTGTCCGTGGCAAGGATAATGGTTTTGCCGTCTGGCTTCCTCTCTATGCTGGTTACATAAGGATGAAGCTTGGAAAGTATCGCGCTTACGTCCGGATTGGCTTTACGTTCAAAAGTTATGGAGATATTTTTATTTTTTGAATTCACCTTGAATTCTACCGGCTTTGGCCATTCAAAAGTGACCCTGGCGACATCCCTGATAACTTCCCCGCGTGTGACGGGCAGGGACGCTTTCCCAGCAGACAATGCCGGTTTTGCAGGCAGCACAATTACGCAAACAAGCAGCAGCCAGCCAAGAAAATTATGTATATGAAAATTCAGACGCATCGCCACCTTACTTACACAATTATCATTGCTAACGCAGAGAAACATCTTTGCATTTGAAATATAGTCATTTGAGAGTAAAAATCCCCAATTCTTGTCATTGCGAACGTAGTGAAGCAATCCAGTATTTTCAACATGTTTTGGCTTCTGGATTGCCACGAATGCTACGCATTCTCGCAATGACGAGTGGGTAATTATTGTATCAAATTACTATAATTTACGCAGCAAAGATACCTCGTTATGCGAAGTATGACAACTGTAAGATTGTTTTTTGTCATTCTGAGGCATAGCCGAAAAATCCCTCAAATTGTTGGAGATATTTCGCTTTCGCTCAGTATGACAGAGCAAAGCTCATTATAAAGAGGCAGTGGGAGAATTTTGTGGTATGGATTTCGCCACTACCGCCTGCCATTTATTATCTTCTGGCAGGGGAACAAATAACTCATTTTTTACTGCAGGTTTTGGCGGTGAAACATCCTTGCAATGCGCCCATGGATTTTTCTTCACCAGCTCAACTTGTGCGCGCAGTAAATCTTTTACTTCAGTATCTTTTTTCGCAAGCACATCATCACGCCCAAGAAAACCGGACATATAATCAATCAGATATTCATGCTGCGCCGGTGGTTGTTTGGCTATTAGTTCGGCGGATAGCGATATAACGCTATTATCAACACTCTTGTCACTAACTACCCCTTTGCCATGTCCCTTGGAGGAGATGGCAACCAGAGCTTCAGAAATAAGGGCGGATGCCACAAATAGGGCGCGCCATGATACAGCTTCTCTTCTCGCTCCTTCAGAACCCTTCATATCTATCGTAGTACTTGCCACATGTAACATTGTGCTGACCATATAACCCACCCCAGTTACAGCTAATGGCCGTTCCTGAATCCATTCCCAAATCCCAGGGAGACCTTGTTTTCTTGGTATGTCAGGGTCATGGACTTTTTCTTCTACCAGATTACCAAAAGTTGCCGATGCCATAGTCATTGAACCAAGGCCAACATCAAGCCAAGCGGATAGCTTGTTCCGATCTGGAGATTTTGTCTCTTTAAGGGCTGCGGCTGCAATGCATGCTCCGGCAATAGCAAAGAATGTATTCATTAATTCTGCAGGATAACGACGGAAAAGATCATCAGCGGTTTTTATCTTACTCTTATGTTTATCCTGCGTGATAGAGTTAAGAGAGCAATCATCAGGCAGGTTAATATTTTGTTCTTGCATATGTTTTGCCATTTTACCGGCTATTTCTTTTATCTGTAAATCTGGAGAATCTTTACGGGCAAATAATAAAGATGATAGCGTACCACCAAAATAGGCAAATCCTGCTGCTATTTTTAATTTATTGTTTTCATCCTTAAGGCCGTATTTAATGAATGAATAATCCCCAACCAGATAAGTAACGCCACTCAAAAACAAACTGCGTTTTTTAACTTTATCCCAAAGTTTAGAATTATCTTTTTTATCTTCGGTTATTTGTGGCTTTCCTTTTGCCCAGCCATTTTCAGAAAGAATGTCAGTTACCTGTTTAGTCCGACCAAAGCCCCTTACTTCCAGAGTTGCCTTGCCATTCATGGAATTAGGCACGGTCTGCCAGCCACGCTTTGCCATAGCCAGCGAAATATCACCAAGAGTTTTTTCGGAAGTATCGGGCAGGGCGTGCAAATAGGCGCGTAGCGAGCCACCATCCGACTTTACGAAGGTCACTTCATCAATAACGCTGCCCTGTGGATAACGGTAAATTCCCACTAAAAATCCTGCCTGAAAAAGGTTTCAAGCGTTCATTATAGCGCAGAATTACAATAATTAAATGACAATTCTATGACAATTAACTATGATTGTTACAGAAAATAACGATATATCATTATTTTCTGGTTACGCCCGCTTTGCGGCGAAAAATCGGACTTTAGGTCTCGATTTTCATACTTCATTCTGTATTTTTTAATACAGAATGAAGTATAAAGCTTCACTTTTAAGGGTTATGGCGCAGTTTACTGTGGTTTTTGCTGTAGGCGAAGTAAATAGCCAAGCCAATTGTCAGATAAACTAGGTAAAATATGACAGTTACCGGGTTGGAAAGCAGCCCATATATCAAATATCCGCAGAATAATATGCCAAGTATCGGGAAAAACGGAGAAAAAGGCACTTTGAACGGACGTGCCAGTTCTGGCTCGGCTTTGCGCAGATAAAGCACAGTGAAGCAGATAATGGCAAAGGCGGTAAGGGTTCCCAGTGACACTAAATCCCCCAGAATGCTAATAGGGGTGGTAGCGGCAACCAGCCCAATAACCAGACCAACCACTATGGTATTGATATAAGGTGTGTGGAATTTAGGGTGAACCTTGCTGAAAACCGCCGGCATAAGCCCATCTTTCGACATTGTATAAAACACTCGTGTCTGTCCATACATCAGTACCATCATCACCGAAGTAAGACCAGCAATTGCGCCGATTTTTATTACAAATGACAGCCACGGCAGGTTAATTGCGTCCACTGCTTTAGCTATAGGATCGGGAACATTAAGGGTAGAATAGGGAACAATACCGGTCAGAACTGCAGCTACCGCCATATAAAGAATTGTACACACTGCAAGTGAGCCTAAAATCCCGATTGGTATATCGCGTTGCGGGTTTTTTGCCTCCTGCGCGGCGGTGGAAACTGCTTCAAAACCAACATAAGCAAAGAAAACAATGCCGGCACCGCGTAAAATTCCGCTCCATCCGTAGTTTCCTTCGCTGGTTTCTTCAGGGATAAAAGGATGCCAATTCGCAGTATCTACATAAAAAGCACCAAAAATGATAAACAGCAAAACCACGGCAAGTTTTATAAGAACTATTATGTTATTGATATTGGCGGATTCTTTTATACCAATTACCAGAAGCGATGCCATTGCACCAACGCCAAACAGAGCGGGAAGGTTGATGCCACCTGTAAATACAATATCTTTCCCGTCATTGATGATTTGCAGGGTAGGGGTGGTAAGGACAGCCGGAATTATTATATCAAAATTTTTAAGGAAACTGACCACATAGCCCGACCAGCCAACCGCTACTGTTGAAGCGGCGATTCCATATTCCAGAAGTAATAGCAGCCCCATGATCCAGGCGAGCAGCTCGCCAACGCTGGCATAAGCATAGGAATAAGCACTGCCGGAAACCGGAAGCATGGAGGAAAGTTCGGCGTAGCAAAGTCCGGCAAAAGCGCAGCAAAGACCGGCGATAACAAATGAGATCATAATAGCAGGTCCAGCATACTCAGCAGCAGCTTGTCCGGTCATGACGAAAATACCGGCACCGATGATGCAGCCAATACCGAGGCTTATCAGATTTAGCGCGGATAATGTGCGCTTCAATTCGCCTTTTTGTGATTCTGCTTGAATTGCGGCAATTGATTTTTTTACCATGAATTTGGACAGACTCATACCACCTCCCAATGATTTTTTATTAACCTTAATTAGTTACCAAATAATAACTTCACAGTCATTATTTAGAGATTACGCTTGCTTCGCAGCGGAAAATCGGTCTTTCGGACTCGATTTTCATAGTAATTCCGTAAAATTATTATACGGAATTACTATAACCGTTTGGTTCTAGCGGTTCAGGTGATATTTGCAATGATTATTTATAATCCCTCATTTATAACTTATATCAAAATACCTATCGCTAATTTATGCTGTTTCTATTATTATGCGCCCATGAAAAAGCTGCTGATTATATCTTCATTTCTGCTAATTGCCGCCTGCGCAACGCCTGAGCAGCTCGCCGAGAACAAGCGTTTGCAACAACAAGCTGATTTCGATACTTGTGCCAGTTACGGCATACGCCCCAAAACTGATATGTTTGCCAATTGCCTGATGCAGCTTGATTTGATCCGTCAGAGAAATTATTACCGCAACGATGATTATTACCGTCCGGCACCACATATTTATGGCGGAATGGGATTTTACCGCTATCACTAAGCTCAAAGTTTGCATATATAAGGCGATATGCGTAACTTAATCGAAAGCAATTTTGGGCTGGTGCTGCTTATTTCCTGTGTGGTGGGGCTTGCGGTTCCTGCTCTTGCCGCTGTTCCTGATGCTTCCGCCTTTGTGTCTCTTGCGATACTCACCTATGCTTCCTGTTTCAAATTGAAAGATGGTGGATTTTCTGAAATACGCTGGTGGAATATCACGCTGTTTTATGTGGTTAGATTTATAATTTTGCCAATAATTCTGTTCGTAATTACGCTGAAAATTTTTCCTGAATATGCCGCAGCCATATTCCTTCTTGCGCTACTGCCCACAGCAGTTTCCAGCCCGGCTTTTGCCAATATGTTTGGCGGGCGTGTGCCACCAGCTTTTGCCATTGTAATTTTGAGTACTATCCTTGCGCCATTCCTCATTCCATTACAATGCTCACTGGTGCTTGCTGATGCAAGTGTAACACCTACTACCCTGCCTTTATTCAAAACTCTGGCATTTTGTATTTTTGTGCCGATGCTTCTATATTTTATGACTCATAACTTCCACAAATTTGGCAAGGTAATGTATGATAATGTAAAGCTAATTTCTATTATTCTGGTGGCGTTTGTAATCGCCCTGGTTATTGCCAAGCAGCGTGAATTTATTTTAGGAAACACTGTCGGTATCATTATCCCGATATTGCTAACGCTGGTTTGTTATATTATATTCTTTGCCTGTGGCTGGATGTTTGCGAAAGGAAAAGACAGACAAACCCGCATCAGCTTTGCCACCTGCTCAACGTTTAACAATGTCGCACTGGGAGTTAGCATTGCCTTGCTGCATTTCCCACAAAAAGTGGTGTTATTCGTCGCTGTAAGTGAAATGGCATGGGCAGTGCTGCCAATTATGTTTCGCTGGTTTTTAGGAAAAGCAAAATGAGTAATAAGAATACCAAATTAGCATTTAACCTAATTACAATGGCGACAGGGATGTTTATGCTTGCCTATGCTTCCGTGCCATTATACCGCCTGTTCTGTGAGGTTACCGGTTATGGCGGAACAACTCAAAAAGCAAGTATGGCTCCACAAAATATCTCACAAAGAACAATAAATATTGAGTTTAACGCTGATATTGACCCTGCCCTGAATTGGGAATTCAAGCCTGGAGAACGCTCGCATAAGGTGAAAATAGGGGAGCAGACATTAACCTATTATGTTGCTCATAATCGCGAAAACCAGCCGGTTACTGGGAGATCAGTGTATAATGTCGTACCGTTCAAGGCAGGGATTTATTTCTCTAAAATCGAGTGTTTCTGCTTCACCGAGCAGACTTTAGAAGCTGGTCAGAAGGTTGATATGCCGGTATCATTTTTTATCGATCCAGCAATGTTAAATGACCCGGATATGAAAGACGTTAATACTATTACACTTTCTTATACTTTCTTTCCTGTAAAAAAATGACAGAAAAAATGATTTTACAAACTGCTATAATTTGCTACACACTAGTCCATTAGTAGTTACTTGTAATATAAAGATATTGCTTAAAGAGATTTTCATGTCCAAAGATACTCATCATAATTCCGATTCACACGCAGACCATCCCTACCATCTGGTAGATCCCAGCCCGTGGCCGGCTCTTGGAGCGGTTTCGCTACTCAGCCTGACAATGGGGGGGGCGATGTTCATGCATGGCAAACCAGGTGGTATGGTATTGTTGCTTATTGGTCTTGCGGTGGTGCTATATACCATGTTTGTGTGGTGGCGGGATGTGATCAAGGAAGGCATTACTGATAAGGCGCATACCTATAAGGTGAGAACAGGCTTGCGTCTGGGTATGGCACTTTTTATCGTGTCGGAAGTTTTGTTTTTTGCGGCATTTTTCTGGTCATTCTTTAACGCCAGCACCCTTCCTAAATTGCCGATTGCCGATGATCTATGGAAAATTGCTGATGGTACTTGGCCACCTGCCGGTATAGTGCCGTTTGACCCGATGCACCTTCCTTTCCTCAATACCCTTATTTTACTTCTTTCCGGCACTACCGTAACTTGGGCGCATTACGCAATTCTCAATAAAGACCAGAAAAGTGCGGTAACCGCACTATATTATACTGTTGCTCTTGGCGTGAGCTTTACTGCCTTACAGGTATATGAATATACCCATGCCGCCTTTGGCTTCAAAGATGGGGTGTATGCCTCTAATTTCTATATGGCAACCGGATTTCATGGTTTTCACGTCCTGGTTGGAACTATATTTTTGGCAATCTGTCTGATTCGTGCCAAGAAAAATCAATTCACGCCGGAGCATCATCTGGGTTTTGAATTTGCTGCATGGTATTGGCATTTCGTAGACGTTGTCTGGTTATTTCTATTCTTGTTTGTCTATCTTGATTTTGCCAATGTAGCTATGCCGGCACTTACTACTATTTTCACCGGCACTAATCTATTGATAGCATTTTTATTATCACTGGTTGGCGCGGTATTCGTGGCATGTCGTATATTGGAAAAAAACAAGGTAACGCCTAAGCCAAAAGTGCGGCATCATTGAGCGAGACAGACGCAGATAAGAAAGATGATTCTGTTTCTGTAGCCTATCTGTCTTTGCGCGCCCGTTGTCCGCGTTGTGCAAAAACCTCTCTGTATAAAGACTTTCTTACAATAGCTGAATCCTGCTCTGTATGTGGTCTATCATTCAAGGGGCATGAACAGGGTGATGGTCCTGCGGTCTTTTGTATTTTTATTATCGGATCATTCACCGCAATTTTTGCCACAGTTACCGAAGTTATGTTTGCACCACCTTACTTGCTGCATGCGGCTATCTGGATTCCGTTTATTACCATCAGTTCCCTGCTGGGAATAAGAATGACCAAAGCCGCTCTGATTGCCTTGCAATATAAATATCGTAAGGAAGATTTTGAGTTATGATAATCACTACCCTACACTCTTAAACTGCAGATCAGCCAACCTTGCATATAACGTGCTTTTTTGCAGTAATTCGCTATGAGTCCCTATCGCTTCAATATGCCCTTCATTAATCAGGATTATGCTATCAGCTTTGGTTATGGTAGACAGGCGGTGGGCAATCACAAAGGTGGTGCGCCCCTTCATAACTAAGTCCAATGCTTTCTGAATATGATATTCATTTTCTGAATCAAGCGCGCTGGTTGCTTCATCAAGGAGCAATATTTTGGGATTACGGACAACTGCCCGAGCAATAGCAATACGCTGTCTTTGACCACCGGAAAGCTGTATTCCTTTCTCTCCCAGATGAGTATCAAGGCCTTTGGGCAATTTCTCCAGAAATTCCAGAGCAGAAGCAGCGCGAGCAGCAGCTTCAATTTCCGCATCAGTAGCATTTATATTGCCTAAACGGATGTTCTCACGAGCTGTGGTAGAAAAAATAACCGGATCTTGTGGCACAATTCCGATGGAGGAACGCAGCAATTCAAGCGGGATGTCCCTTATATCTAGCCCATTAACTCGTATACACCCGTTGGAAGGATCATAAAAACGCAGTAACAACTGGAATATAGTTGTTTTCCCTGCTCCCGAAGGACCAACCAGGGCGATAGTCTTTCCTGATTGCACCTTCAGGGAAAACTTTTCAATAGCAGCTTTATCAGGACGGACAGGATAATGAAAAGTTACGTCCTCAAAATCAATATTAGCTTCGTGAATCACTACCTGTCCATGATCTTCCGGCGAGGTTATCTGCGGGGAAATAGAAAGCAGTTCAGCAAGCCTTTCTCCGGCTCCGGCTGCGCGCTGCAAATCCGCAACCACCTCTGAAATAGCACCAACCGCGCCAGCTACCACCACTGAATAAAACACAAAGGCTGAGAGTTGTCCGCCTGTTATGCTGCCATCCAGCACATCATGCCCACCCAGCCAAAGCACAGTTACAATCGCTCCAAACACCAATAAAATAACTAATGCCGTGAGAAAAGCGCGGGCGCGAATGCGTGAACTGGCAGAATCAAATGCACTTTCTACATGTTCGGTAAAGCTATGTTTCTTATATCCTTCCAGTGTAAGGGACTGGATAGTACGGATCGCATTAAGTGATTCCTCAGCATGCGAGCTTATATCGGCAACTTTCTCTTGCGATTCTCTCCCAAGCAAACGTACTTTACGTCCCAGAAATATTATGGGGATTATAGTTAAAGGAACCATGAAAGCCAAATAAACGGTTAATTTGGTGCTGGTTACCATAAGCAAGGTAAGACCGCCAAAAAACAAAATAGTATTGCGCGCTGCCACCGAAACCGAACCGCCAATAACAGTTTGCAGCAAAGTTGTATCTGTGGTCAGGCGTGACAGCAACTCGCCAGTACGCGTGGTTTCAAAATAACCGATATGCATGGAAACCAGATGGCGGTAGACAGCATTGCGAATATCAGCAACCACTCTCTCTCCTATCCACGATACGAGGAAAAAACGGGCATAAGATGCTGCTGCAAGCAGTAAAGTAACGACCAGCAAAATAAAAAATGCTTTGTTAAGCAAATTAATATCACCTCTGCTAAGCCCGTTATCCACCATATAACGCAGACCAGCTCCCATACCAAGAACTGCACCGGATGAAAATAACAAGGCAAAAAACGCTGCAATAACTTGTTTTCTATAGGGTCTGACATAGCGCAGCAATGGCAGCAGATTTTTTATATTTCCCTTAGGACGGTCGGGAAGGCTTGCTGATGGATTATGTCTCATTTATTTCATGACTCCAGCTTGATGTCTATGTTAGCCAGTGCTTTCAACTCTGCTGATAACATAGTGTTCAAGGTAACACCATCTGCAAGTTTCCAATTATTTGCTAACGCATCGTAAGAAAAATGCTTACCGCCACTTAATGGAGAAGACAACCATATCTGCTGGCTGGGCGCGTGCTTATTTATAATAATTTGCTTGTCTGAATTAAAGGTGATCATAATAATCCCATTTTGGTAATCCAGCTCCAGATCGCCGGATTCATCTAGCTTATCAAGTGATTCAGCTAATTTATCCAGAGTTTTTTCGGCAAGTTGTGTGAAATCTTTTTCCAGCATGATACAGATATAATAATGAGTTAAAGCAATGTATTGCAATAATTTGTTGGTTTATCGGTTAGTGGCAGCTTACGACAAAAATACAACAATCTGCTACAAATAGTTTCCATTATAAAAATTTAATCCTTTATTCATCAGAATTGCCGTATAATTGGTGCAATGCAATATAGTTATGCTATTATAGCGGCAAGGGGAATCATAAAATGATCGGCATGAACGAAAATAGTCCACTTTATCATCTGCACGAAATGCATTATGCAGCCATTACTCCTATAAATATCATGGCTAGTGCTGCTGCTATGCTGCATAGCCACCCTTTCAGCCCTTTTTCTTATACCGGATATAGCAAACATGTAGCTGCCGGTGCGGAAGTTCTGCAACGTATGACACGTCGCTACGCTAAGCCGGACTTCGGAATTGCCCACACTATTGTCGATGGCAAACAAACAACTATTTACGAAGAAGTAATAGGCGAAAAACCATTCTGTCGCCTGCTGCACTTCAAAAAACACGGCAAGATAGTACAGCCGAAATTGCTGCTGGTTGCTCCGATGTCCGGTCATCATGCAACTTTACTGCGTGGTACTGTGGAAGCATTGTTGCCTTTCCTTGATGTTTATATAACCGACTGGCTTGATGCCCGCCACGTCTCAACAACGCATGGTGCTTTCCATCTGGAAGATTATATTGCTTACACTATTGAATTTATCCGTGACCTTGGACCGGATGTGCATCTTATGGCAGTGTGCCAACCGTCTGTTCCGGTTATGGTCGCTGCTGCGGTGATGAACGAAGCAAAAGACAAAGCTGCTCCACGTTCCATGACTCTAATCGGTGGACCGATCGATACCCGCGTCAATCCTACTAAAGTCAATTTATCAGCTACTGAAAAACCGCTATCATGGTTTGAAAAAAATGTAATTACCCGTGTGCCTGTGCATTATTCTGGTTTTATGCGCCGGGTTTATCCAGGGTTTTTACAGCTTACCGGTTTCATGACTCTGAATATGGAACGCCACGTCACCGCCCACAAAGATCTGTTCAAGCATTTGGTGGAAGGTGATGGTGAAAGCGCGCGCGCCCATAAAAAATTCTATGATGAATATCTTTCCGTGGCCGATTTGCCTGCTGAGTTTTATCTGGATTGCATTGATCAGGTTTTCCAACGCCAGCTATTACCAAAAGGCGAGTTCATGTATAAAGGCAAGAAGGTGAAGCCTGAAACCATTACCGAAACCGCGCTGCTTACACTGGAAGGAGAGCTGGATGATATTTCCGGCGTTGGGCAAACCGAAGCAGCACAGAAACTCTGCAAAAACCTGCCTGCCAATATGCGTAAGCATTATATGCAGAAAGGCGTAGGGCATTATGGTATTTTTAACGGCCGTAAGTTCCGGGAAAATGTCGTGCCTATCATTGTTGATTTCGTGGGCAAGCATAATAAATAGTTTATTATATTGATAAATATAGATAAATTATGTATTTTACGCTGTAATATATAGATTCACAGAATTGTAACACTATTTTTTGCGATAATATGTTACTCTTGCAACATAGGGTAATTTGGTTTAATTTATTATTAGGAGATGTGTTATGGCTTCGTTGAAAAATGTTAATTGGGGTGCGATTATTGCAGGTGCAGTGATTGTAACTGGTATACTTGCGCTTGCGCCAGCAGCAGCAATAGGGGCTACATCAGCTGGACTAGCTGCTACAAATGCTGGATTATTTCCATCAGTATTAAATGCTATAGCTGTGAGTACTGGTGCTTCCAATGTATTAGTTGGAAGTGCAATAGCATTAGGTGGTGCTGTCTTGGGTCAGAAGACAGCCAATTTATTCCATAGAGGGCAGGATGCCGCTACAACTCTTGTAGGAAGGTAATGGATGGACTCAGCCCCTGTCGCAGATGATGTCCGCATCATTACCTTGGTTCGGGGGATGATGCAGCAGGGCGGTTTCTATTGGTGTTATGTCGCTATAAAGCCGGATTTAATTAGAAAATTCCAGCAGGCGGTAAAAAATAAATACAACATCCAGAACTTCGTAAAAGATGAATATGGCGAAGTCATCGTCTCCGGCAGGGGTAAAGAGCCGCCCGCAGAAATCACCGCCAAAGTTTCCGAAATGTTTGGTGTGACTTTTAAGCAGATAGAAGAAGGCAACTCAGAGGTGAGCATTGCCAAAATTCTTGCAGCAATGGAAGAAGCAAAGAAATAATTATCTGTCATCCCGAGCGTAGCCGAGGGATCTCTTACTTTATAAAACCAATCGCCAAGATTTCTCGTTTCACTCGAAATGACATCTCTACTAGAACCAAACAGCTATAGTAGTTCCGTATAAATTATACGGAACTACTATATATTTCCTAGCTACATCCGCTCGTTGATCCGCAAGTGTCACATTTCATGCAGGTTCCGTTGCGTACCAGAGTGAAGTTGTTGCATTCTTGGCAGGCATCGCCTTCATAGCCTTTGGCTTTGGCTTCGCGGATTTTTTCGCTGACAGAGCTTGCATTTTTATTCTGCACGGAAACACCAACTTTTATGTTCACATTATCCTGTTCAGTCTGCAGATAGGCTATAGTCTGTGTCTCATCGGCGAGTGCCAGATTGCCGGAAACTAAACCGGTGGAAACCTGACTGCCAGTATTGTTGTTGGAAACCACATAGAGCTTGTTCCCACGTACAAAACCGTTGCTGGTTACTTTGGAAAATAAGTTCGGCAGCTCCGGCTCGTTGCTTGGACGGGTGGAATCACCTTCGCCGCGACCGATAGTGTCCGACATAGTGTCAGAAATATCAACATGGGCGAGGTCATTGCGTCCGAGATAAGAAATAGCAAGTTCGCGGAAGATATAATCAAGAATAGAAGTCGACATTTTGATGGCTTCATTGCCTTCAACCATGCCGGATGGCTCAAAGCGGGTGAAGGTGAAAGCGTCAACAAATTCTTCCAGTGGCACACCATATTGCAGGCCGATGGAAACAGCTATTGCAAAATTATTCATCAGGCTGCGGAAAGCTGCACCTTCCTTATGCATATCGACGAAGATCTCACCGAGATTACCATTCTCATATTCACCGGTACGCAGATAAACCTTATGACCACCGACCGATGCTTTCTGGGTATAGCCTTTGCGTCTTTCCGGCAGTTTGTGTCTCTGCGACTCATGGATGATGCGCTCGACTATGCGCTCGGCAATAACCTGCGGCTGGCGGGCAGAGCGGTATTGTTCCGTTGTTGTTTCCTCTTCCTCATCTTCAAGTTCGGCAGCGATGGATGAGTTGAGAGGTTGTGAAAGCTTGGAACCATCACGGTAAAGCGCGTTAGCTTTCAAACAGAGTTTCCATGAAAGCAAGTAAGCTTCCTTACATTCTTCCACAGTTGCTGAATTAGGCATATTGATGGTTTTGGAAATAGCCCCAGAGATATATGGCTGCACTGCTGCCATCATGCGGATATGTGATTCGGCTGATAAAAAGCGCGTACCTTTTTTACCGCAAGGATTGGCGCAATCAAATACCGAAAGATGAATGTCTTTCAAGTGTGGCGCGCCTTCCAGAGTCATCGTTCCACAGCAATATTCATTGGCTGATTCTATTTCGGTTTTTGAAAAACCTAGAGCCGCGAGCATATCAAATGAGAAATCATTTAACTGTGCCTCGCTAAAACCAAGCTTTTCTCTACAGAACTCTTCGCCGAGCGCATATTTATTGAATGCAAATTTAAGTTCGAACGCAGCAACCAATGATTTCTCGATTGTAGCCAGTGCATTATCATCAAAACCTTTGGCGCGTAAGCTTTCGTGGCTGATGGCATTGCTACCTTTCAGCGTGCCACGACCGACCGCATAGTTAGTTATATCAGTGATTTGCTTATCGCTGTAACCAAGATATTTAAGGGCTGGCGGAACTTGCTGGTTGATGATTTTGAAATAACCGCCACCTGCCAGTTTTTTGAATTTTACCAGTGCGAAATCTGGCTCAATACCAGTAGTGTCGCAGTCCATAACCAGACCGATTGTTCCAGTTGGTGCGATGCATGTCGCCTGTGCGTTGCGGAAGCCGTATTTTTCGCCGAGCATGATTGCAGTGTCCCACGCTTTTTTGGCAGCTTTCACCAGATTTTTATCTTCGCAATTATCCACATCCAGCGGTACTGGAAGAATTGAAAGTTCCTCATAACCGGAAGTCTCGGCAAGGGCAGCTCGACGGTGGTTTTTCATCACCCGCATCATGTCCTTTTTATTTTCGGTGTAACCGTCAAATGCACCCAATTCCTTTGCCATTTCTGCAGAAGTAGCGTAAGATGTTCCGGTCATAATTGCAGTAATTGCTCCAGCAATCGCCCGACCTTCCGCGCTATCATAGGCAATACCAGTTGCCATCAGCAGCCCGCCGATATTGGCAAAGCCAAGCCCCAATGTGCGGAATTCATAAGAAAGTTTTGCAATTTCCTTGGACGGAAATTGTGCCATTGCTACAGAAATTTCAAGCACCAATGTCCACAGGCGACAAGCATACTCAAATGCCTTTACATCAAAACTGCCACTTTCCTTTTTGAATTTAAGCAAGTTGATAGAGGCAAGGTTGCACGCCGTATCATCGAGGAACATATATTCCGAGCAGGGGTTGGAAGCACGGATACGTCCGGATTGCGGGCAGGTGTGCCATTCATTGATGGTTGTGTCATATTGTAACCCTGGGTCGGCACATGCCCAGGCAGCGTACGCCACTTCATCCCAAAGTTCTTTTGAAGAAATGGTTTTACTTATTTTTTTGTCCTTGCGATTCAGCAGATGCCAAGGTTTTCCATGCTCCACTGATTCCAGAAACTCATTGGTTACGCGCACGGAATTATTTGAGTTCTGTCCTGATACGGTTAGATATGCTTCTGAATCCCAATCAGTATTATACTCAGGAAATTCAATCTGCGTATAGCCTTGCTGGGCGAATTGCACCACTCGTAGAATATAATTTTCAGGGACAAGATTCCTCTTCGCTTCGCGCATTGCTTTTTTAAGTGCAGGATTATCCGACGGATTAAAGCGTGAATCTGATGTTCCAATATTGCAAGCTTCCATAACTGCTTTTAAGTGTTTCGCGCAGATTTTTGAGCCTGTAACTATAGCTGCGACTTTCTGTTCTTCGATAACTTTCCAGCGCACGAATTCTTGAATGTCTGGATGATCAATATCCACCACTACCATTTTTGCAGCACGACGGGTAGTTCCACCAGACTTAATCGCACCAGCAGCGCGATCGCCAATTTTCAGGAAGCTCATAAGCCCAGAAGATTTACCACCACCAGAGAGTTTTTCGCCAGAGCCACGTAGATCTGAGAAATTAGAACCAGTTCCAGAGCCATATTTAAACAGGCGCGCTTCACGCTCCCATAAATTCATTATTCCGCCTTCATTTACGAGATCGTCAGAAACGCCTTGAATGAAACAAGCGTGTGGCTGTGGACGCTCATAAGCACTACGCGACTTTATCAGTTTTTTACTGTCAGGGTCTATATAGTAATGTCCCTGCGACGGACCATCTATGCCATAAGCCCAGTGCAGACCGGTATTGAACCATTGTGGAGAATTTGGAGCTGCCATCTGGCAGGCAAGCATGAAGCGCATTTCATCATAAAAGGTTTTTGCGTCTTCCTCCGTATCAAAATATCCACCTTTCCAGCCCCAATATGTCCACGCGCCAGCGAGACGATCAAACACCTGTTTAGAAGATGTTTCACCTATAAACCGTTCTTTTTCCGGAAGCTTTTCCAGTTTTGTTTCATCTGGCACGCTGCGCCACAACCAGCTTGGGACAGTTTCTTCTTCAACTTTTTTAAGAGCAGCGGCAACACCAGCTTTGCGGAAATATTTTTGTGCAAGCACATCCGCAGCTACTTGTGACCAGCCTTCAGGAATTTCCGTACCCAGAGCTTCAAAAACAGCTGAACCGTTGGGATTTTTCATCACAACGTCCACTTTTTTGAAAGTAATGCTTTCATAAACCGCAGCATTACTGTTTGTTTTTGTAGCTTTGGTGAAATGTCTTTCAATACGCATGCAAGTTCCCCTTAAAATTTGAATTTACTCTATGTCCAGTTCCTTAGCTAACAGTTTAATCGAGGGCAGAAAACCTAGGACAAAAAACGCATTTTTTGCACCATATTTTAACTCACGACTGCTTGCTAATTTTGTATCAAAGTTCAATAATGGGAACTGTAAACATTACAAATCTGTAATGCAATCAGATAAATTGAATTTTCACTACATATTGTGCTTGACAGGTATTTTTACACTATATGATGGGGTTTTGCTGTAAAAACAGGCATATGAAAACTGGGGATAAGTTTGCTGATTTGAGTAAAATCATATGGTTGTTAGGTTTGTATATGTGTATAAATTGTGGATAACTATAGCGGCGTATTAATGGAAATTATCAGGTAATAATTATTGATAAGGAGCTAATTCCTGTTTAGTGATGGGATAAACCCTTTCCACACCTGATTTTACTGTCAGTTTTTTCATCTCTCTGCCTTTTTCCTGTGTGTCGGGTGATTCTTCATCCAGCGTACCTAGCAGCCATAAAGCACTGCGGTGATTAGGGGCGACTTCTAAGATAGAATTTAATATGTCTCGTTGTTTTATCTTGTCGCCATCTGTAAGCCCGTCAAGGTTGAAAAGGAATGGTGCTATATAATCTTCACGCTCAGGATATGCTTTGCTGAAAGCAATCATTGCAGGAACCAGCCTTGATTTAGCCTGCGGTTTCAAACTGTCCAATATGGACGCTTGCGGCAGCTCAAAAACTTGCCGGTATAAATCCAGCTCTAATTTCTTAAGCTCAATACCAGCATTTGATTGCTGCGCCACCAGATGTGCGATTTCAAGAAAGTTACGATACCAGTCACGGTCAGTTTCGCTTACTGTTTCATTGTTTGCCTTATCTGTAATCTCCTTAGAAAAATAATTGATTGCTTCAGCCATTCTCTTGCCACCACGCGTAACATCCTGCATGATCCACCGGACGATTTCCGGCTTATTGGGGTCTTCGCGCATAATTACTTTAAGCTGCTCGCCGTAGCGTATTATATTCAGCTGTTCGTAGGCACTTGCCGAGAATAGCAAAACGAAGGCAGCGCATATTACCGACATATAAAATGGGATAGCTCCGGTCTTACGGATTCGTGCAGGTCTGCCACCGCATAAAGCTGCAAGTCCCAATGCCTGGAAATTTATAACCTGCGGTAATAGAAACCATAAACTGCTCATGGCATTTAAAACCAGAACAATTGGTACACACCACCAGAATAGTGATTTACGCAGCGGTAAAATTGCAAGTATCGGCAATGTTATAAAAATCAGGAAGCCGATAATCCCTGTTGCCAGCAATGCCTGCACCGGTTGGTTATGTGGGTGGAAAACACTGCCATATAGCCACAAGCTGTTAGGTTTTAATATACCATTATCATAGCTGGTAAGCTCCTCGGTCATCCCATACTTGAACATATCATCGCTGAAATTGTCCCAGCCATTGCCAAAGGCAAGGCGCGAAGAATTCTCCAATATAGCTGTCACTGCCACTTTGTTATAAATGGCGCGAGTTGAAAGCGAGGCATTCTTGCAGGAGAAAAGACTTTGTTCCTGGCTGATTACTATCCAGATAAGAGGTAGCAGGCAGCCGAACACCGCCAAATTTCGCCATAGCTTGTTTGCAGAAATAAGTTGTGTTATCCATTCCGGCTTTTGTTTTATTAGCCGCAGAAGCAATATCAGGCTCAATATTATAAGTGTCGGGAACAACATTCCCCGTGCTGAAGAATTTTGTCCAACCAGAAGAACGGTGGATAAAAGAGCTATTAGCCCAACATGCCATCGTTTGCTGCGTATATTGGGTGAGCTTGCGTAAGCTATCCACAGCCAGCCGGCAATAAACGGCAGGTAGTCCGGCCAGTTCGCCGGTGCTGCCGGGTTATCTGAAAAGTAATTATCCATTTGCCGGTCGCACAAGACCTTGGGGTTAAAATGCAGATAGGTCATGATGCCCAGGGCTAATGTAGCAACTGCCAGCATAATTTTTTTGTACTTGTTTATTTGCCAAAGTGGCATTGCCACGGCAAATGATAATAGCAGCATTGCCTGCCAGGCAGCACCTTCACCGAGTTGGGGCAGGCCAAACCATGAATTAACAGGGCTTTTGCTTGCTGGCAGCACAACTAATTGCCAGGCTACCCATGCCAGAAGACCATATAATAAAGGATGCACCGGTTTTTCTATAACCAACCAGTTTTTAGAAACCCCTACAGCAAGCCACGCCGCATTTATCGCCGCGAATATAAACATTGCAAGCAGTGTCGGTTCGGTTTGAAACCAGGTGCCTGAGTGGAATGGCTTGAGGCAAACTGCAAATAATAATAGTTGGAGGCAGTAAGATAACAGACCGCAATTTCTGAACAATGAATTTGGCGAACTAAATATGATCATGTTCTCTCACGTGTAAAAGTTCAAACAGGTGTGAGACTGTAAAGCCAGTATAATAGGGAAGCTCGCGCGTTTCAATTTCGCAGGCGCGCTTCGCTATTATACTTGCTTT
>JBEBHV010000224.1:0-3109 GCA_040080715.1 Rickettsiales bacterium
AGCAAGTATAATAGCGAAGCGCGCCTGCGAAATTGAAACGCGCGAGCTTCCCTATTATACTGGCTTTACAGTCTCACACCTGTTTGAACTTTTACAAACATCGGATTTATTGTGGAATAAGCACTATTACTACTTTGTAGTTACGCTTGCTTCGCAGTGAAAAATCGGTCTTTCGGACTCGATTTTTATAGTAATTCTATATAATAATTATGCAGAATTACTATAAAAAGCTTTCCAATTTAGCAATAATTGAGTAAATTCCACTCCTTTCGACAAAATATGCATAAACCTGAAACCTAAGCGGAGAGATTTAAATGCGCGTTTATTATGATAAAAATGCTGATTTGAAATTAATTAAAAATAAAAAAGTTGCTATTATCGGTTATGGCAGCCAAGGGCATGCGCCTGCTGCTAATCTGCGTGATTCTGGCGTAAAAGAAGTGCGCGTGGCACTCAAACCTGATTCAATCAGTGTGGCGAAGGCGAAAGCGGCTAAATTTGAAGTTATGACTCCAGCAAAAGCGGCAGCTTGGGCTGATGTTATCATGATTTTAACCCCTGATGAATTGCAGGCGGAAATTTACGCCAATGAAATCGCGCCAAATGTGAAGAAAGGTGCAAGCCTCGTGTTCGCACATGGCTTTAACGTGCATTTCGGGCTAATTGAGCCACGTGCGGATATGGATGTGTGGATGGTTGCTCCTAAAGGTCCGGGGCATACTGTGCGCGGGGAATATCAAAAAGGTGGTGGCGTTCCTTGTCTGGTTGCGGTTCATCAGAATGCTTCCGGCAAAGCTCTGGATCTCGCGCTTTCTTACGCTTGCGCTGTTGGTGGTGGGCGTTCCGGGATTATTGAAACAACATTCCGTGAAGAATGCGAAACCGATTTATTTGGCGAGCAAGCTGTTCTCTGTGGTGGTGTTTCCGCATTGATTCAAGCTGGTTTTGAAACTTTGGTGGAAGCTGGATATGCACCGGAGATGGCATATTTCGAATGTCTGCATGAAGTAAAGCTTATCGTGGATCTGATATATGAAGGTGGCATAGCCAACATGCGTTATTCAATTTCCAACACCGCTGAATATGGTGACTATGTAAGCGGAAAACGAGTTATTACGCCAGAAACTAAAAAAGAAATGAAGCGTATTTTAGATGATATTCAGTCTGGTCGTTTTGCGCGTGATTGGATGTTGGAAAATAAGGCTGGAAAACCATCATTTAAAGCAACTCGTCGCTTGCAAGCAGAGCATCCAATTGAAGCTGTTGGTTCTAAACTGCGCGCCATGATGCCGTGGATTACCAAAAACAAGCTGGTGGATAAAGCCAAGAACTAAATTTGTAATGTTATTTATGGAATGAGGCAATTATGCAGAAAATAAAAAACATATTATTGTTGGTAACCTCCGTGTCGCTAGTTTCGGCTTGCGGTTCAACTCAAGGTGAGCGTGCTTTGAGTGGAGCTGGTATTGGTGCTGGCGTTGGTGCTGTTGGTGGTGCGATAGCTGGTGCAAATCCTATTGCCGGTGCTGTGGTGGGTGGTGCGGTTGGTGCTGCCGTCGGTGCTGTCGTTGACAAAAGTCAGGTTAATCTGGGAAAGCCATCCTGGAAATAATGAAATTTTATATTAACCTAACTGCAGGTAGTGGAGATAATGACCGTCGAAAAATCTGATGAGAAGAAACATAGTTCGTGGAATGATTCAATAAAGACCATATTGCTTGCGGTTGTATTAGCACTTACTGTTCGTAGTTTTGCTTATGAACCTTTCAATATTCCTTCGGGATCGATGAAAAGCAATTTGCTGGTTGGCGATTATCTATTTGTTTCTAAATATTCGTATGGTTACAGCCGTTATTCTTTTCCACTGGGGCTTCCTTTCTTTGAAGGAAGGATACTGGCAAATGAACCGAAACGTGGTGATGTAGTGGTGTTTCGGTTTCCACCTAATCCCAGAGTTGATTACATTAAACGTTTAATCGGGCTTCCTGGCGATAGAATTCAGGTCAGGGAAGGGATCTTATATATAAACGACAAGCCCTTGGAAAAGCATTATGTCGATGATTTTTCCGATACGGAAAACAATATGGTAAAGCCTATTCCCCGCTTTACAGAAACTCTGCCGGAAGGAAAAATCATAACCATTCTTCTCGAAAAAGGCACGGGACCGGCCAATAACACTCCGGAATTTGTTGTGCCGGAGGGAAAATATTTCATGATGGGCGATAATCGTGATAACTCAATGGACAGCCGTTTTACAGTTGGTTTTGTGCCGGCGGAGAATTTAGTTGGGCGGGCTGAGATAATATGGTTTTCGACGGATGGTAGTGCCCAGTACCTCAATCCTGTAAGCTGGTTCACGGCACTACGTGCCGATCGTTTTTTCATGCGTGTTGAGTGATGGAAGCGTTACAGAAACGTATAGGTTATAAGTTTCGTAATATCTCGTTGCTTGAGCGTGCGCTAACCCATCCCAGCCTTGCCCGACAAGAAAATAACCAGAGGCTTGAGTTTTTGGGCGATGCGGTTATTGGTCTTATGGTTGCCCGTATTCTTTATGATTTATTTCCACAGGAACAGGAAGGTGAGTTGGCGCGCAGGCAGGCAAGCCTAGTGCGTGGTGAAACTCTGGCACAAGTGGCGCGTGATATAAATCTTGGTGAAGCTTTGAAAATTGCCACCAGCGAAATACAAAGTGGCGGGCGTGATAATTCATCCAATCTTGAAGACGCTATTGAGGCTTTGCTTGGTGCGATTTATCTGGATGGTGGGCTTGCTGCGGTTGAGGGTTTTGTGGAACCCATTTGGAAAAAGTTGGCAGGAAACGCAATAGTAGCTCCCAAAGATGCCAAGACATCTTTGCAGGAATGGGTGCAGGGCAGGGGGTTGCCACTTCCTGTATACCGCTTGCTGGAAACTATAGGTTATGCCCATGCTCCGGTTTTTACCGTGGAAGTAGCAGTGCAGGGGTATGATCCGGCGCAGGCAAAAGCTGCGTCCAAGCGCGCTGCTGAACAGGAAGCAGCAGGAATTTTACTGGAAAGATTGAATAATGAGTAATGAGAAATGTGGACTGATCGCGATTATCGGCGAGCCAAATGCCGGAAAATCC
>JBEBHV010000030.1:0-13227 GCA_040080715.1 Rickettsiales bacterium
CGCAAGAATGGACCGACCGCCTCACCGATAACTTCCGCATCATCGGCGCACCAAAGCTCGCCTAAAATATCAACTCTTCATCTGCGAGGGGTATATAAGATTTACCTCATCCATATTTCACACCTATGACAAACAAACCATATTCATCAGCTTTTTTTATAAGTTCGTTTTTATCAATTAGCAGGCTGCTGTGCGCTTCTACGGCGACACCAGCCATTCCCGCTGTGTAAAGATTTTCGATAGTTTGTATACCGATAGAAGGTAAGTCAACTTTTTCTTCTTGACCTGGCTTTTTTGCCTTTACTAAAATTCCGTTTTTCTGCTCTCGATTTTTTCTCTGTGCATAGCGCGCAACCATTGCATCGGTGCCGTCGCTTTCTTCGGTAGCGACTATAGCAGAGTTTTCAACAATAACTGCTTGCCCAACATCTAATGCCCCAAGATTCTTTGCTGCTGCCATACCGATCTTAATGTCTGCTTCGGATTGTTTGTTGGGGGCAATTTTTCCAATTACTCCTTCTTCTGCAAGAAGATTATTAAGTATTGAATCAACTCCTACTACCTTGAAATTTTCGTCTTCAAAAAAAGTAGTAACTGCTTTTAGTAAGGCATCATCACCCATAAAAAATGCTTTTCCCAGTTTTTTAAGGAGTGCTGCGCCTGCTGCGTCTGGACGCAATGAAGTTAGGGAAGGGCGTTTAATGCCGCCAGCCATCACTATTTCCTGCACTCCGGCATTCCTTAAATGTTCGATCGCAACACCCACTGCGCCAATACGTACTATAGCGTGTGGAACATTTTTTATTATTTCCTGATTGAAGCCATCTTCAAAAACCAGAACAAAGAATGGTCGGTTATTGTTTTTGCAGAATTCAATTATTTGTGCAGGTAGACTACCGCCACCCGCGATTATACCAAGAGTTTTCATGCAGCCTGCGGTGGGGTGTCACGACTTAATGTTTTAGGAATGCAAAGGGAACGTGAGCCTTTATCATCCATAAAAGAAAGTATATCAAGTACGGCGCTAACTTCACTATAAACCGTTCTTGCTTTGTCAGCACGTGCTGCCAGAGTTCCTTCTTCTTCCTCGAAAATCATTTTATAAGCATTGCGCAGGGCGTGGATAGTATCACGGTCAAAGCCGCGACGTTTCAAGCCAATAAGATTGAGTCCGGCAAGGTTGGCGCGTTCTCCCATAACTGAACCGTAAGGAATTACATCATGCTCTACTCCAGACATTCCGCCAATTACTGCATGCGCGCCGATGCGCACGAACTGATGGATGGCGGCAAGCCCGCCAATAATAGAAAAATCACCAACTTCCACATGTCCGGCAAGGGTTGCATTATTTGCGAGTATGACATTATTCCCCAGCTTACAGTCATGCGCGACATGTGAGCTGACCATGAACAGGCAGTTATTACCTACTTGCGTGAGCATGCCACCACCCTCAGTGCCGGGATTGATAGTCACATATTCGCGTATGACATTATTATTACCGATAGTAAGTTTTGACGGTTCACCATGATATTTAAGATCCTGCGGGGCAAAGCCGATTGAGGCGAAGGGGAATATCTGGCAGTTCTCTCCGATGGTGGTATTGCCACTGATAGCAACATGCGATAGCAATCTGCTACCATCTCCGATGCTGACATTTCCATCAATAACGCAGTATGGACCAACCGAAACATCTGTGCCGAGTTTTACGCTGTCTGCTATAATAGCTGTCGGGTGGATTTTTTGATTTTTCATTTTATTTCACAGTTAATTTACGATCATTGCACAGATTACAGCTTCAGCCACTTTTGCACCCTCAACAGTCGCCACGCAGGAAAATTTCCATACATTGCGCCTGCTTTGTTGCTTGTCCACGCGTACATGCAGACAGTCCCCAGGAACTACTACCTTCCGGAATTTGGCTTCATCTATCGACATAAAATAAACCAGCTTTCCTTCCGCTTCTTTGCCGAGAGTTTTTACCACCAATATTGCAGCGGTCTGCGCCATTGCCTCAATTATAAGCACGCCTGGCATGACTGGTTTGCCAGGGAAATGTCCGGTAAAAAACGGTTCGTTGATAGTTACGTTTTTCAGCCCCACTGCAAATTCACCAAGTTGCCATTCGATGATCCTGTCGATCATCAAGAATGGGTAGCGGTGCGGGATCATTTCCATAATCCGTTCGATGGGGATAATATCTTCTGAATGCTCTTTATTTGCTTCCATATTCACCTCGTAGCTCGTAAATCGTAATTCGTAATTCGTAGTTAGTAATTCGTAGTTAGTAGTATCAAAGCTTTCTTACGAACTACGAATTACGAATTACGTTTCTTAATTAACTTTCCTATCATAGCAGTTTGTCGGTGCCAATCAAGTATAGGAATAGCAGGAGAGCCACCATAAGTTGCACCAGCGGGTATATCCGTCATAGTACCAGACTGTGCCGCCAGTTTCGCGCCGTTACCGACAGTTGTGTGTCCAGAAAAACCAGCCTGTCCACCAATCATGACTCCGTCGCCGATTTGGGTGCTGCCGGCAATTCCGGTCTGGGCGGCTATCATAGTATAGCGACCGATCTGCACATTATGACCAATTTGTACCAGATTATCGATTTTGCTGTTGTCACCTATAGTTGTGTTGTGACCGGCACCACGGTCAATACAGGTCCCAGAACCGATTTCTACGTTATTGCCGATTATAACTAGTCCAAGCTGGGGTACTTTGGTTATGCCTTTTTTCCCAGCAGCGAAACCAAAGCCGTCCTGCCCGATATGTACGCCACGGTGGATAATAACATTGTTGCCGACAATGGAATGACTCAGGCTGCATAAACTGCCAATGCGTGTGTGTTCACCAATTTCCACGGATTTGTCTATTACAGTGTTTGCGCCAATCCAGCAACCATCACCGATTCTTGCGTTATCAGCAATTACCGCGCCAGAGTCTATGCGAACATTTTTTCCGATGGATGCGCTTCCTGCAATTTGTGCCTGCGGTGAAATACCGGCAGCAAAACTTTCCTGCTGGTAGAATTTCTGGGCAGTAATTGCATAGGCATAGTAAGGTTCTTCAGTGATAAGAAGCTGCATTGTTTTTGGCGCGCGCGCTGCATATTTCTCGCGTACAAAACAAGCTCCGGCTTTGCTTACTTCAAGTGCCGAAAGATATTTGATGTTATCAAGAAAGCTGATTTCATCGCTTCCAGCACTTTCCAAAGGAGCAACACCGGAAAATTTACGATCGTTAGACAAATCAATCGTTGCGCCGGTGATAGACGCAATTTCGCTTAGGAGAAATTCGCCAGATTTAGTAAAAAAACGACTGTCAGGCATCCTAAACCCTATCTCTGCCATCCCATGCCAGTTCTGGTATTTTCTGTAATGACTGTTACTTCTTTTCAGGAGATGAAAATTTCACTTCCAGTTTCGGAAGTTTCTTATTCAAACGCTCAAGAACTTCACTGGAAATATCAAGCTTGGTATCGGCAAAAAGAATCTGCGAGGTAGGGATCGCAATTGCAAAGCCTTTTTCCTTGGATATATCAGAGATAATATCAGTAACCACTTTCTGAATATCGTTAAGTGCTTGTTCGAAAGCGCTATCTAGCATTGCCTTTTTCGATTGCACATCTTTCTGCACATCAGTTGCCTTGGTGCGGAAAGCACGGAGTTTTTCATCAAAAGCTGCTTTGGCAAGAACAGATTTTTGTTTTCCCAGTTCTTTATCTTCTTTCTGCAGGGCTTCCTCTTTTTTAGTGATGTCGGCCTGGAAACTTTTTTGTTTGTTTTCCAGCTGTTCGCGAACGTTTCTTGCTGCAGTGGATTCTTTCATTACATATTGAATATTGACAACGGCGATCGACTGTTTTGCATCTTCAGCCAGAACCGGTGTGGAGAATGCAAACATGGCTGTGGCAAACAATGTGAGCGTTGCGTGTTTTAAAGTTGATGTTTTCATAAATAGTAATCCTTTCGTAAGTATCGAATATATGTTTTCTTTAAAATATTTAGAAGCGTGTTCCGAAGCTGAAGCGCATGGTCTCGGTCATATCCTCGTCCTGCTTGGCAAAGGCATGAGCAAAATCAACACGTATTGGACCAAACGGTGATGTCCAGAGTATTCCGACACCAGCCGATGCACGTATGGCGTTACTCTCAGAAACACCAACGTTGCTACCGTCAATTTTCCACAAACTTCCGGCATCGCCGAACACTGCACCAGAAACACCGAGTTCTTCGGGAAGCCCCAGCGGGAATTTAAGTTCAGCAGTACCGGTGTAATAAGCGTTGCCACCGAGAGAATCACGGGTTGCTGTGTCACGAGGACCAATACCGGCATTGCGGAAACCACGCAGATCATCGCCACCGACAAAGAAACGATCGTTGATACGGACATCCCGACCGCCCATCCCGAAAATATAACCGGAAGAGGCGATGAAACTGGTACGCCATTTGCTGGTTATCGGATAATAATAGCTGGCTTTCAAATCATGTTTCAGATAGCGGGAATCACCACCAAGACCGGCAAACTCTTGAGTTACACGCAGGTAATAACCACTGGATGGGTCAAGTTTGTTATTGCGGTCGTCATAGGCAAATGACTGGCTTATTGCAGAATTCACGTTAGTTCCCACCTGCTGCTTAATATAGGTGGAAGCTTCCGGAGTCACATCGGTTACATTATTTTCACGCAGGGTGTAATTAACTGAATGCTGGAGTTTTTCCTGCAGAGCATAGCTGCTGCGTAGGTTGAAACCTTTGGTATCCATGTTATACGAGCTTTGCGCGAGGAAATCCTGCTTCGTGCGGTAAATATCAAAACCGGCGGCAATATCGCGGTTAAGGAAATATGGCTCGGTGAATCCGAGTTCTATTTGCTTACGTCTTGCTGCTAATGTCAGCCTGGTTCTAAGTTCTTGCCCACGTCCGAGCAAATTCTTTTCGCTGACACCGAAATCACCGAGTACCCCGTCAGTAGTAGAAAATCCTGCGCCGATGCTGACTTCACCGGTAGATTTCTCTTTAACATCGACATTTACTACCGTTTTATCCGGCGCGCTGCCTTGTTCATTCTTTATGTCGACTTTTTCAAAAAATCCGAGATTATTCAAGCGTTGTTCGGAGCGTTGCAGCTTGGAATTATTATAAGCATCACCTTCGCTGACTCGGAACTCGCGGCGTATTACTTCATCAAGAGTACGCACGTTGCCGGTTACATTAATACGCTCAACATATACTCTAGGACCAGGTTTGATAACATAAGTAAGATTGGCAAGCTGTTTAGGTGTATCACGTTCCAACTTTGGCTGAATGTCAACGAAAGCATAACCCAAATCCCCAAGACGTTTGGTCATGGCATCGATCGTTTCTTCAACTTTGCCGGCGTTGTAGATTTTTCCGGATTTACTTGTGATCAGGTCACTGAAATCCGGCTTTTCACCATTTTTCAGTTCACTTGTTACCTTAACTTCACCAAACTTATACTGCACACCTTCATCAACTACGAAAGTTATGTAGAAAGCATCTTTTTTGGGCGATAGTTCAGCGTGTGCCGACTTAACCTGAAAATCAGCGTAACCTTCATTTATATAATAGCGACGCAATAATTCCTGATCAAACTGCAGACGATCCGGATCGTATTTGTCGCTGTCGGAAAAGAATTTATACCAGCGTGTTTCTTCGGTTCGTACAGCTTTACGTAGGTCGCTGTCGCTGAATTTCTTATTGCCAACGAAATTGATCTTTTCCACATGCGCGGTTGCACCTTCAGTAATTTCATAAACCAGATCTACACGGTTCTGATCCTGAGCGATGGTCTTTGGTTCAACAACGGCATTATAGCGACCGCTGCGCCTGTAAATATCGATTATACGTTTAACATCCGCCTGTAATTTATCGCGTGAATAAACCGAACGGGCTTTAAGCCCCATCTCTTTTTCCAGATCTTCAGTCTCGATCGTAGAATTTCCTTCAAAGGCAACCTTATTCACGATTGGATTTTCAACTACGCGCACTACCAGCGCATTGCCTGATTTGAGAAGTTTTACGTCAGAAAAAAATCCGGTTGCGTATAGATTTTTAAGGCTGCCATCAATATCCGATTGCTTAAGTTGACTACCAGATCTTACTCCAAGATATGATAATATAGTGCTACTCTCAACTCTCTGGTTACCTTCTATGCGCACTGCGCCGACATCGGCGATGGAAGAGGGGCTTTCCGGGGCTGGTTTTTCTTCCTTGCTTGCAGGTTTCGTTGCGGCATTGGCAGGAAAACCATAACTATTTGCAAGCAACAAAGTCCATACAGCAACAGATAAGATAGAGCTATACCTTGGGCTGTTTTGCATTAAAATACGTCCTCTATTCTATAGATATTGCGAGAAATCCTATTTGCAGATTCCGCATATTAATGATGCAAAACTAGTTTTAAATCAAGGAGAAAAAGTAAAGGGTGCTGAGTTGTGAGTGCTGTGTTAAGAGTTTGGAGTCGTATTATCGATCTAATGCCCAATTCCTTTATACTAACCGCTAGTCTCTAACCGCTAACAACTCAGCACTCAGCACTCATAACTCAGCACTCAAACTAACTTACGCAGGTCATTAAACAGTGTGAGCATCATAAGCATTGCCAGAAGGACAAAGCCGACACGGAAGCCGTATTCCTGTATTTTTTGAGCAAGTGGTCGTCCCCGCAAGGCTTCAATAGTGTAATAAACGAGATGCCCGCCATCAAGAACTGGTATTGGCAGCAGATTCATAAAGCCGAGATTGGCTGATATAATTGCAATCAGCCATAAGACGGTGTTAGTATCCTTACTGGCCGCTTGTCCGGATAGCTGCGCGATTCCAACCGGACCTTTCAAATCATCGGCACTGCGCTTTCCGCTGATCATCTGTCCCATAACTTTTACCGTTGATTCGCAGATCATATAGGTGCGACGCACAGATTCACCGACTGCTTTTATAATCCCGACATCAGAATATTTTATTTCGCCACTTTTTATACCAATAAGCGGACGTTTTATTTTATTTCCCAGCCCATCGTCATCTTCAACTAATTTGGGCGTAAGGTTGATTCGCATAATGTTGCCTGCACGTTCAACATCCAGAGCAACGGTAGTCTCAAGATTGGTGGCTATGAAATAAGAAATGTCATTGAAGCTGGACACTTTATTATCGTCAATTGCAACAATACGGTCACCTTCCTGTAGTCCGGCTTCCAGTGCTGCCGAGTTCGGCATCACCTTGCCTATTACCGGCTCAACAGAAGGCAGACCATTATTCATGATGAAATATACGAATATTACAATGGTCAGCAGAAAATTAGCGACTGGGCCAGCCACAACAATCAACATTTTTTTGTAAAGCGGTTTGAAGTGAAAAGATTTTTCACGTTCTTCCTGCGTCATGGTTGATAACAAGTTGCTATCCGGTGTGCTGGCAGCAGAGGAGTCGCCAAACATCTTTACGTAACCGCCAAGTGGCAGCAGCGAGAATTTCCAGCGCGTTCCTGATTTATCGTTCCAGCCGAATAGTTCTTTACCAAAACCGATTGAGAATGTCTCAATTTTTACTCCGCAGAGTTTGGCGACAATGTAATGACCGTATTCATGGATAAAAACAATTATGCTCAACACTATGATAAATGCTGCCAGCGTATGTCCTGTTGCATAAAGAGATTCGATCACTGTAAGTACTCCGTTGCGATTTTATTTTCTTATTTGTTTAATTCACTGGCGTAGCGACGGGCAAACGCGTCACATTCCAGCACATCATTTATAGTGTCAAGCGAAACAGTATACGAAACATCCAGAGTTTTTTCAACTGTTTTAGCTATGTCAAGAAAGCCTATCCTGCCTTTCAGGAAATTATCCACGGCTGTTTCATTGGCGGCGTTGAGGATTGTTGGCGCACATCCACCGCTGTGTAGGGCGGAACGTGCCAGGGAAATTGCCGGAAATCTGCTGCTGTCCGGTGCTTCAAAACTCAAATTCCCTATATCTTCCAGCCTGAGTTTGTTCACAGGCGCGGCGATTCTGTCAGGATAGGCGAGGGCATTGGCTATAGGCGTACACATATCAGGCAGGCTCATCTGGGCGAGAACCGAACCGTCAACCATCTCTACCAGTGCGTGAATAATTGACTGCGGATGTACTAATATATGCAGTTGTTCCAGCTTTAAAGGGAATAGGTAATACGCCTCTATCAATTCTAATCCCTTATTCATCATGGTTGCGGAATCAACGGAAATTTTCGCGCCCATATTCCAGTTGGGATGGCGGATAGCTTGCTCCACCGATACGTTCTGCATCTGTTCCAGAGTGAATGTACGGAAAGGACCGCCGGACGCTGTTATAGTAACACGCTCAACACCGCTTATTCCCTCTCCCTTTGAGAGAGGGCTAGAGTGATGACATTGCAGCAATTGAAAAATTGCGTTATGTTCGGAATCAACCGGGATAATAGTTGCTCCGTGCTTCTCCACCGCGCTCTGCACCAATTCACCGGCGCAAACCAGACTTTCTTTATTGGCAAGGGCGATGATCTTTCCATTTTTTATGGCAGCGAGCGTCGGTTTAAGTCCCGCTGCCCCGACAATCGCTGACATGGTTATGTCGGCATCAAGGCTTGCTGCTTCTATAACTGCTTCTTCGCCGCAAGCTATTTCCACACCAGTGCCACTTAGCAGGCTTTTTAATTCCTGATAAAATGCAGGATTGGCAATAACTGCTAATTGCGGCTTAAATTCTTTGGACTGCTCTGCCAAAAGCTCAACATTATCGCGGGCAATCAGGGCTTTCAGCGAAAATTTCTCCGGATGAAGTTTGATGCATTTAAGGGTGTTTTGTCCGATTGTGCCGGTAGAACCGAGGATAGTTACAGTTTTTCTCACATTTATGCTCGGCTGAGGCTGAATATACAAACGAACATTGCAAACAAGGGAACTGAGAACATCAGCCCATCGACTCGGTCAAGCAATCCGCCATGCCCGGGAATAAGAGTGCTGCTGTCTTTTACTCCGGCGCGACGCTTTATCCATGATTCAAACAGGTCGCCGCCCTGAGCAGCAATAGCCAGCACAATGCCAAAAATTATAGAGCTTAATACTGTTGTTGGGTAAGGGGAGAAAAGATGGCATAAACCACCGATGACTCCGGCAGCTACCATTCCCCCTCCAAGTCCTGCCCAGGTTTTGTTCGGGCTTAAACTTGGCGCAAGTTTCGGCCCGCCAATTATGCGTCCGGAAAAATAAGCCCCAATGTCAGTTGCCCACACGCAAAACAGAACATACAGTACAATATATAAACCGGCATTTTCTATATTTTCGATTTGCAGGTTACGCATCCACACAATTGATGCGCAGGGAACAGAAACATAAAATAATCCGGCAACGCCCCACATGGAATCTTCATTTTCCGTCATATTATCCCATTCACGCAGCATTTGCAAAGCGGCTAAGAAAACAATAAAAGCAAAAGGAAAGCTACCTACCCACAACAATATAAGAACCAGTGTGGCAAGAACCGCTCCGGAAATTACGCGCACACCAAGCCCTGCCCATTTTTCCTTATCAAGCAGTGCTGATTTGATTCTAGTTAAAAAATCAACCTTGCCATTAATGTTATGTTCCAGATGTTCCATAGCGTCTTTCCCGTTTCGAAAAATCGTTTAATGCTGCGTTAAGATCACTTACATCAAAATCCGGCCATAAGGTATCAGAAAAATAAAATTCGGTATAAGCCGATTGCCAGAGTAGGAAGTTAGAGAGGCGTTTCTCGCCACCAGTGCGGATTAACAGGTCTGGTTCCGGCAGCCCTTGTGTGTACAGGTTTGCGGAGAATAATTCTTCGGTGATCTGCTCGGGACTGATTTTCCCGGCGATCGCCTGTCTGGTTATTTCCTGTGCAGCCTGCACGATTTCCTGCCTGCTGCCATAACTAAGCGCGACGGTAAGATGGAATCTGCTGTTGTTTTTTGTAAGATCAGTGGCAAATTCCAGTTGTTTGCATATTTCTGTATCCAGTTTTGAAAGGTCGCCAATAAAGCGCAGCTTGGTGTTTTTTTCATGCAATGTTTCCAGATCCTGGTGCAGATAATGCTGCAAAAGCTGCATCAAATCGCTTATTTCATCGTTGGGACGTTTCCAGTTTTCTGAAGAAAATGCATAAACTGTAAGATAATTAATACCTGCTTTGCTGCAGTTATCAAGGGTACGGCGCAGCGCATCAGCACCTTTTTTATGACCGGCGGTGCGGGGAAGACCACGTGCTTTTGCCCATCTGCCATTGCCGTCCATGATAATGGCAAGATGAGTTGGTAGTGAATGGTGAATGGTGGATGGTGGATGGTGGTATGGCTTATTTGTGTTCATACAAGAATTGCTTTCTTCACCAATCACTATTCACCATCCACCATTCACTAATTCCCCAGAATCTCTTTCTCTTTCACCGCCTGCGCATCGTCAATTTTCTTGATGAATTCATCAGTCAGTTTCTGTATAACCTCACTTTGTCTGGTGTGTTCATCTTTGGAAATATCACCGTCTTTTTCCTGTTTTTTCAGTGAATCCATACCTTCGCGACGTACGTTACGCACAGCAACCTTGGCATTTTCGCTATACTTTCCGGCAACTTTGGTAAGCTCCACCCGGCGTTCCTGCGAAAGCGGAGGAATCGGCACGCGCACCAACTGACCGTCAGCAGCGGCATTAAGACCAAGACCGGCAGAATTAATTGCCTTCTCAACGGCTTTCACCGTGCCTTTATCCCAAACCTGAACGGAAAGCAGGTGCGGTTCTGGGATGCTGATATTCGCCACCTGGTTAAGCGGCACCATGCTGCCATAAGCTTCCACCTGGATATGTTCAAGCAGGCTGGCATTGGCGCGTCCGGTGCGTAGCCCACCGAATTCGGTATGCAGAGATTTCAGTGCGCCTTCCATACGGCGACGGAGTTCGTTAATATCAGCGGTCATAATATTCTCGTTGTTAGAGTTAATGATGATGATTGGATAATTGAATAAGAAGGATAATTAGATGAATAAATTTAGTATAATTAATCATCCTTATCTAATAATCTAATCATCAAATTATCATATCATCTATTTGCCTTCTTATCGGTTATTAAAGTAAATTTTCCTTGTCCACACAGGGCTTTAACAAAATTTCCTTCATCATGGATGGAAAACACCATAATTGGAATTTGATTTTCACGTGCCAGCGAAATAGCCGATTGATCCATGACTTTCAAATCGCGCACTAAAACCTCGTGATAGGTGAGTCGGTCAAAATGTTTGGCTTTCTTATCCTTGCGCGGGTCAGCGGAATATACACCGTCAACTTGCGTGCCTTTAAGCAACAGGTCACAGCCCATTTCATTAGCGCGTAGTGCCGCTGCCGTATCAGTAGTAAAGTAAGGATTTCCGGTGCCGGCAGCAAAAATTACCACGCGCCCACGCTGCATGTGGCGTTCGGCGCGGCGGCGGATATATGGTTCACAAACCTGCATCATATTGATAGCGGAAAGAACCCGCGTATCAACTCCCATGCGCTCGAGCGTATTTTGAATGGCGAGAGCATTAAGCACGGTGGCGAGCATGCCCATATAATCGGCACTGGCGCGTTCCATACCATTAGCCGCGCCCTGAATGCCACGGAAAATATTGCCACCACCAACCACCAGGCAAACTTCAACCCCGACCGTAAGCGCGCTTTTAACGTCGCGACAGATGCGCTCGATGGTTTCCTGATCCTGCCCATATTGTTGGTTGCCCATCAGGGCTTCGCCAGAAATTTTCAACAGAACGCGCTTATATAGCGGTTTTGCTGCCTTCTTCGCGCTCACATTACTGGCGGATTTTTTGTTCAATTTGCTCATAACGTACACTAATAGTACGCTTTGCCGACTGTTGCAATTTGAATTTTTTTGTAAAGTGGTTACACCTACTACATATTATCTGTAATACGATGGCTTAGAGCCTTGAGGTAATTTGAGATGAGCAGGATTTTTCAGGTGTTCCAATAGTTTTTCCGGTTTACCGGTTACACTAAAGCCAATTCCGTATGTGCTATCATTTTCTATAAGTTCTGCTTTTCCGTCATTGCCCAATTTCCTATTTAGCTCTTCTACCAGGGATTTGATAGCTTCCGGGTCACTATTTTGTTTATTATTGGTAGTCGCCCAGAATTTATATTCCGGTGTTTCGGTTGCGGAATAAGTTACTTTGAAATCCCTTTTGGTAAGCATACGCGGGAAGGACGATACCAGTTTTTTATGCAGGCATAGAGCAGCTTCTTCGGCTTTTGAAGGAGGAGAATCTTTATTCCATGCTTTTTCCAGATTTTCTGACTTACCATTTAAATCCTGTTTGGCAGATTCAATTGCCTTATCCAGTCCCTTAAGAACGCCATCATAATGGCTTTTATGGTTAAAAATAATACGTATATTTTCTTCATCTGGCGCAATCTTTACAAAAAGGCTTGATGGGGTAATGGTGCCATGCTCAATCATATCCTTTGCGTTTCTCACTTGGTTTTCATGTATAAGCTCGCCAACCTCAAGCTTATTCAAAAATCTGATAGCGGCAGCTTTACCATTTTCATCGTTAGTAAAGCTTATTATTGAGTCATTATTTTCGCCACTTCTTAAACTGACTTTATCTGTACTTGTAATTGTGAGTGCTAACAAGTTTTGCAGTTTCGTTTTAACTTCCTGATTTGGATTTATTGTTTTGCTGGAGTTTTGCATATGATTATATTTGAGGATAAAGCTTGGTTATCTGGTTAACGATGATTTATTGCTTTTGACCAAATTTTCGCCATCATTTTTTCTAATATCAATTAGTAACTGTTTGGGTTTGCAATGTAGAATTAAAGAAAGTTTTCTGGAGTCTTTATCAGTATCTAATATATCTACCTTTCCACCCTTAGTAATTACAGCATTCAAATTATTATCAAGTATCTGTATACTTTCATCATCTTTATAACGTTGATGGGCAATATTTACTATAAATGCATGTTCTGAATCTTTTTTGTCGGGTGGGTAATAATGCACTTTAATACTGCTATTTGTAAAAACTTCTTTGGTTTTTTTGTGTAAATATCGGGCTATTTGCTTTATTTCCGGGGGTAAGTTCGTATTGATAGCAACATTAGATTTAAAAAGTTCCCTTTTTTCTGTTTCTTCTTTTGATGTTTTTATATTTTCTATATTGCTATTTGATACTAAGG
>JBEBHV010000225.1:0-3067 GCA_040080715.1 Rickettsiales bacterium
TATGAACTTTTCACCGCTTAATTTCAGCACCGAAAAACCGGAAAAATCCAAGCCTATACCTTTCAACTTCATATTACCCGTCACCAATACTTTCATAAATAAAGACGGCAGAGCATTCACCGAACCCAGCATAGGCTTTGGCGTAAGCACTCCCCTACCAGTAAAATACACTGGCGCATTTGCCATTGTAAGCAATAACACAAAGGACGCAGCAACATTAGTCGCTGGTCTGGGTGCTATTCCGTTTACTGTCGAAAAAGGCGATTTTCAGGCAAATCTTGGCGTTTCCGCACAAGTAGTTTGCGTCGAGCGTGGCAACCGCGACAAAATAGCCCCCAACCCCGCCATCGGCACTTGCGGCCTGTTCGGCAGTATCTATTCCTCAGTCGTGCATCTGCCAAGTGACATAGGCGTGCAAGCCATCGTCACCCCAGCCATAAGCAACAATCAGGATAATGTTTTTACAATCGGGGCGTTTAAGAGATTTTAATATTCGTCGTACAATCATCCTACGGTAGCAAAGCCAAAGCGCAGGATCTGTTTCAAATTGCATGAGATCCTGTGCTGACACTTTGTGTCCCACAGGATAATAACTACGCCCGATACAAAGCCCCACCAGTCACCGCGCGGATTGCCCCGGTCGTGGTCGGCAGTGAAAGAGGCAGGTTTTTAAGCGAACGGATAGCGAGGAAAGCGAATGCCTGCGCCTCCAGTGAGTCTCCTGTCCAACCCAGAGATTCTACAGGATAGACATTTTTAAATCTGCGTCGCAGCGATTGCATAATGGCAGGATTCAAACGTCCACCACCACTTACAAACCATTGCTTGGCTGGTTTGGGAAAAAACTTTGCCCCAGCCTCAACTGCAGCAGTAGTAAATTCGGTGAGTGTTGCCGCGCCATCTTCCGGCGACATATGTTCAACCGGATCAAATCTTAAATAATTCCTATCGAGTGATTTGGGCGGATGCTTGGCAAAAAACCAATCCTTCAGCATGGATTCAACAATGGCGTTATCCGCTTTACCAGCAAGGGCAAGCTTGCCATCGACATCGCGATCATTCGCAGTATGCTTAAATGCCCATTCATTGAGCAACACGTTCCCCGTTCCCGTATCAAACGCCAGAATATCCATCGCCATCAGCTCATGCGAAGTATCTTCCGAACGCCCAATCCATGTCACATTGGCAATCCCGCCAATATTGAGTATCGCCACTGGCAGATCCATATGTCGCGCTAAAGCCGCATGATAGAGTGGCACCAGCGGCGCGCCCTGCCCTCCGGCTGCCACATCGCGCCTGCGGAAATCGGAAACAACGTCAATCCGGGTTCGTTCGGCAAGCAGCGCACCATCACCAATCTGCCAGGTAAGATGCTCATCCGGACGGTGTGAAACCGTCTGCCCATGAAAGCCGATAACCTGAATTTCCTTAAAGCTTAAATTCGCTTTTTTCAACAATTCCCGAACCACATCCGCATGTTTCAGGGTAATATGCTGTTCGGCAAGCAGCATATCACCGCGCCCATGCACAGCCTCACGCAGCGATTTCTTTTCATTTTCATTGTAAGGAATGGTGATAGAATGACCAAATTCAATTATATGCTCGCCGTCACTACGGATAAGGGCAGCATCAATACCGTCCAGCGACGTACCGCTCATCAGCCCCAACGCCCATTTTTCCTCGTGTTTCATTGCCACCCTCACTACTTCATTTTTACTTCTTTCGCTTCTCTACCTGCGGTACAGGCTGTCATCCCCGCCCAACCTTGTTTGAAAGAATTGGCGGGGATCTTGAGCAAAAACCAATGACAGAGTTTGTGTCCCCAGATCCCCGATTAAATCGGGGATGACAATTCCCTAGCTCCCTAGCCCCTTAATATTGCTATACATTTATAATATAAAAATATATTATCTCTTTGCATTTTAAACCCATCTCATTAATAAATTGATAATAATTTATACTAATAATACATACTATGGCAAAAGCAGCAGAATCCGTTCAATTTAATTCCGAATTTTTGCAGGTGATGCAAAGCCGTGGCTTCATCCACCAATGCACAGATGCTGCAGGTCTTGACAAAGCTTTAAGCAACAACCGCGTAACCGCTTATATCGGCTTTGATGCCACCGCCCAGAGTCTGCATGTGGGGAGCTTGGTGCAGATTATGATCCTGCGCTGGCTGCAAAAAACCGGACATAAGCCTATTGTCCTTCTCGGTGGTGGAACCAGTCGGGTTGGTGACCCATCCGGCAAGGATGAAGCCCGCAAGATGCTCTCTGATGCTGATATCAACCGCAATATAGAGTCAATCCAGAAGCTCCTTGAGCAGTTCATAGATTTCGGTTCCGGCCCGAATGATGCCATTCTGGTAAATAACGCCACATGGCTGGACAAGCTGAATTACATTAATTTCCTGCGCGAATATGGAAAGTTTTTTTCTGTAAACCGGATGCTGACGCAGGACAGCGTCAAATCCCGCCTTGAGCGCGAGCAAAACTTAAGCTTCCTTGAATTTAACTACATGATATTGCAGGCTTATGATTTCGTTGAGCTTAACTCACGTTATGGCTGCACTTTGCAGATCGGTGGTTCGGATCAGTGGGGCAATATTATAATGGGTATTGACTTAAACAAACGCATCGAATCGGCAACCAGTTTCCAGCCAATGGTTATTGAGCAGTCCAAGGACAAAACCCTGAAGGTTCTGGAAGTGCAACCGATGATTAAATCAACACGCACCGATCCGAAGGATTACACACAGGAAGCCTTCCTTAATTTTATGGGTGAAAGCAGTAAAAACCTGTATGGGCTTACTACTCCCTTACTCACCACCAGCAGCGGTGCAAAAATGGGTAAAAGCGAAAGTGGCGCAGTGTGGCTGAATAAAGATATGCTCCCCGCTTATGATTACTGGCAATACTGGCGTAACGTAGAGGACGCTGACGTTGGTCGCTTCCTGCGCCTGTTCACCGATCTGCCGCTTGCCGAAATAGAAAAGCTGGAAAAAGCAAAAGGCGCAGATATCAATGAAGCCAAAAAAATCCTGGCAACTGAAGCTACTAAAATA
>JBEBHV010000226.1:0-3017 GCA_040080715.1 Rickettsiales bacterium
TATCGTTATTTGTTTATTCGTTTCTCTATCTATAGGTGAATTACAACTATAGGTGTGGCTATCAACACCTTGGAAAATAATGTCTGCTACATCCCCATCTCTTTGCAAATTAAATGTTATTTTACTATGGTCGTTGGTTTTCGTTACGAAGAGTTTTATTATCCTACCACCACTATTACTATCATTTGCAACCATACAAGATCTTATTGTTTCCATTGCCTGTTCTGAAAATAAATAACTCGTTACTTTAGAATCATTAAGTTTAAAATTCTTACCAAACTGATTATTACAAACAATACTTTGCTTTTCTGTATAATTTACACTTGAACCGGCAGCATTGCCACTAGCAATAATATTGTAACTACCTTCAATAAATCCTTTTTGTTCAATACTTGCTTTACTATATTCATGGGAGCAAAAATTATTCACATTTTCATTAAAGCTTTGTGAATTGCTGTTATTCACATTAACATTATAGCCTATATCACGAGCTAATTGATTACAATCAGTTTTAGCGAAAACATTGCTAGAAAACAAGAATGAAAAACAAAGCGTTACAAGATATTTATAGTTGAGGTGCTTTATCATTGAAGTTACTTTCATAATTAATGGCTGTAGTCATAATATATGTTTGCTTGAAAAGCACAATAAATTATGGGGCTATCACGAATTACCAAAACAGAACATGACCATAAACATAAGCTGCGCACTATCAAACCTTACGAATACTCTGATGCAGCAACATTGCTTGCTGATTTTTGGAGTGAAGTTGACATTGTACTTAAACAGAGAGGAATCACATCATGAAAACATTACGAATTGGTATAGCTAATTATGAGGATATGAAGGAACGTACACTGGCAATTGCGCGTGGCGAGATAAAACCATCACGGGATGAGCCAAAGCTATGGTTCACATCAATGGAGAGTTTGGCGCGGGTATTGTCTGATAAAAACCGTGAGTTACTTGACCTTATAATTGAACAACAGCCAAACTCGCTTACTGAACTTGAATCTATGTCTGGTCGTGCAAAATCCAATCTATCGCGTACTCTTAAAGGAATGGCGCGGTTTGGGCTTGTGGTACTAACCAAAGGTGATGGTGGTACAATAATGCCGCGTGTCCCTTATGGTAAAATAAATCTTGATTTGCAGATTGGCGCACATCATTAAAAATAGCTAAAATTTCTTAGTGCGGATAATGGGTAGATTGATGATTGCAACAAGGCAAAAAATTACCCTAGGCGCATACTGTAAAGCAGAGTCGGGTCTAGGGTACACGCTAATTATACTACATAATTTATCAAATAACACAAGTGTATGGGTACGCTATTGCAGCACCCAAAAACGCTTTGCTCCCTCGCCCTTTGGGTAAATTTTTCCACACAAATCAAGATGTGCTTCGCGCCTGTCATATAAGCAATTGCTAAGGGCTACTGCCCTCGCGCACTGCAAGGGCGTTGCCCTGCGGGTTTTGGCTCCCCCCGCAAAGAGCGGGTACCCCCCAAAAAAGTTGCTAAAGCAACTTCAACAACCCTTTCCGTTTGCTACCCCGCATTCGCCATGTGGCAGGGATGCTTGCGCAGTGCAAGCAACCCAAAAACCATAAGGAGAAATTAAAATGAACGACATAAACACAAAATGTATTGCCGAACTTAATGACCTGTGCCGTAAGGCTATGGGCGTGGCTGGACGACTGATGCAGACAGAAGGCATTAACGCCCTGCCCTCTTTGGTTCAATCTGCTATTCGTGAAAAGGTGGAAAAATTTAATAACTTTACGCCAGATAATGACCCGCATGGTGAGCACGATTTTGGAAGCATCAACCATGAAGGCTTAAAAATATTTTGGAAGATTGATTACTATGCTTTGAACATGGAGCAAGGTAGCGAGAATCCCGCCGACCCTAAACAGACGGTGAGAGTGCTTACTATCATGTTAGCAAACGAATATTAAAATATAAAGGCGGGGGTGAAGTGATCCCCGCCTTATCATGTGATAATGAAGCCGATATAAATTTTTTGCCATTATCTCAATTTATCGCTTTCAAGAAAGGGAGAAATATATTATTCTCTTTTTCATGAAAACAATTATTGTTGCAAATCAAAAGGGTGGCTCTGGTAAATCAACCGCAACAGTTCACCTTGCTGTTGCCGCCGAACAAGCGGGTGATGCGCCTGTCTTGATTTCCGATACTGACCCGCAAGGCAGTACGGTTGATTGGTTTAACCAGAGAAAAAAGGCTGGTTTAGATACGCCTCGTTATGCCCCTCTCTCCCTTCCTACTTTGGCAGAAAATATAAATGCCCTTAAAAATGCGGGCGCAAAATATCTATTCATTGATACTGCCCCCTCTATTGGTAGCGTGAACGCTGAATTATTTGCTTTGGCTGATTTGATATTGATTCCGCTAAACCCAACACCAACAGATTTAAGGGCATTGGTTAAAGGCTTGCCAACGATTAAGCAGTCAGGAAAGCCATTTACTTTTATGCTGGCAAGGGTGCGCTCTAACTTGCGTAATAATGACGGCGTGGCAATGGCACTTGATGCACTTGGTTTGGTATTGCCAGCCCGTATGCACGAGCGCGTTATTTATGCCGAAAGTTTTGCACATGGCAAAACGGCTTTTGAGATTGACCCGAAGGGCGTAGCTGCTCAAGAACTGGCTACAATATGGAAGTCCTTAAAAGATAGAATTCAAGAAAAAGATAAATAGAGAAAATAAGAAAATATGAAAGGGAGAATTCTAGCATGAGCAAACGCCCATCCATTGACCTTATGGCACTTACCAGTGAACAGGCAGCACCGATGCAGGAAGCAACGCAACGGATACCAGTATCCGAAAAGGCGGTAAGTAAGCCAGCTAAAAACACAGCGCGTCCAGCCGCCGTAAAAACAGAAAATTTGGAAGCGTTGGCATTCAAAGTGCCGCCAGTATTCCGTAAGCGGTTTAAGCAAAGGGCGGTGAATGCCGACATTAAACTCAATGAATTATTATTTGAAGCCTTAGACGC
>JBEBHV010000227.1:0-3009 GCA_040080715.1 Rickettsiales bacterium
CGTAGCTGCTTTTCACCTGCCGCTTTATCAATCAGATGCAAGGTGCGATATGGCTGGGCACGGAAAGCCATAGCACCGCGATATTGTGTTGTAAGATTCACAGCCTCAACGATTGCTTTAGGAGCGATTGTTAGTCGATGATGGGCCTCGTAAACAGGAGCTAATTTTTTGGCTATCTCTAAAATTTCTTCTTTCGGTGGCTCTTTAGTTTCGTAGGGTGTAAAGATTTCTTTTACATCGGAATGGCATTTGAGAATATCTATCAGATGTTCACGACGACAAACCAAAATTGCCTGAAAATGATTCTTTTTGAGAGAACCCATCATCATATTGAGCAGACGTTTATTGGGCATGCTTTCCACACCATCGAGGAAATCGCGGTAATCATCAATAACCAGAACACGGTTATGAGAGCGGGTTAAATGATCAATAATAGATTGGAATGTTTCGGTGATTTGCGCCTCATCGCCGATAGCGAACAGTTTGTTAACATCTAACCAAGCTAAACGAAGAGAGGCAATGTCTAACGGTAGCTGATGTTCGGGATCAGTTTTTCGGCTGGTTAACCCCATAATGATAGATGACATACCAACACCAGTTTCGCCATACATCAGAATATTTGATGATTCGCGCTGAACAAGGATATGCGATAGATCATTTATAACATTATCACGACCGATGAGTTTAAAATCAGGCGCATTTTCCTTTATGCGTTTGTCGTAATCGACCAAATAGTCCGCTATGATTAACATAGTTATAAATTCAAACCAAATTTATCGTTATCAACGGGCTTGTTCGCATCGGAAGAAGTATCAGAGCTTTCGGACGTTGTTCCAGTTTCATGCTCACGACGAGCAGTAGTTTCCACTGCACGATTGCGCTCAGAAAGTTCCTTAAGTTGCTGATTGGAAATTTCGGCATCATCAAGACTATTGAGTGTTTCCTTTACCTGTGAAAGCATACTGCTATTAACGGCACTCAGAGTTTCCGATAATTTGCGGATACCTTCAGTTTGTTCAACTATACTAGCCCGACCTTCGGAGATGTCTTGAACCAACTGACCAAGCACTGCAGACAAAGTTTCCTGCGTCATTTTGCGTACACCACCGAAAGCCTCGCCAATTTGATCATTAGCTTCAGCGGTGGAAGCACTATTTACTGCTACTAAAACCGTAGCAAAATGCGTAGCTGCTGTAGAAACACCGTTGGTAAGATTAATCTTGGCGCGTTGCAGGGCGATATTATTGTGACGTTTAAGAGCGATAATCGCAGTTTGTTGCTCCGCTAGATTGTTACGCACTACAGTATGGGTTTCAGTTACAGATTGCTGCTGGGTAACGTAGCCATTAAGATTACTCGCCAGCTGTTTTGTTTCCATAGTCTTAATCTGAATGGAAGGATCGTTGGCATTATCAGTTTCCAGACTCTTCAATTCAGCACGTAAATTCTCTTCTAGTTTGACGTTTTCAGTCAAGGATTCTCTGTTGCCTTGCGCCAAAAGACCATAATATTGGGTATATGTTTCGCTGGCAGTTTCCAGACTGTCGATATGCTCACCAGACATTTTCAGGCGCGCCACGCAAGTGTCAAGATTTTCGGAGGTGAAAGTAATAAATGCTTTTGCCGATTCTTTCAAATCATCTACACGTTTCTGATAGGCTTCAGTACCAATATCAATAAGATCCTGTACTTTTTTCTGATTAGGGTCAGCAGCAAGAATAGCCTCAAGTTCATTTAACTGTTCAACCTGTTTTCGAAGTGCGGATTTTTTCTCTTCAAGATCTTTGGATAACTCATTAGACCTTAGCAGTTGAGCCTGAATTTCCTGTTCTCGTGCTACCATAGCTGTGTGAGCACCACCGCCGATAATGCCAGAAAAGAAATTACGTGCTTTTTTAGTTTTTTCTATTTCCTGAAAATTTTTCAATTCAGCAACTTTATTAATAATATTAGACTTATTTTTTTCAATATTCTGCGACTCGCCGTCCAATTGTGCAATACGTGCGTTCAACTCTTCACCGAGTTTTTTGCTTTCATTAGCGTTTTTCAGTGCCTCAAGAACGCGCTCTTTTCCTTCCCTGCTACGAATATCTTCAATGGTTTGAAGAGGGCCAGTAATGGCAGAAATTTCCTCTTGGAATTTGCCAAATTCATCCATTATTTTGCCAATAGTATTCTTTAACTGCGGATAAACATCGCTGCCATTGAGTTCGATAAGCTGCATAGCATGCCCACGACGCTGCAACTCAAGGAATGACTCCAGTTCATTGAGCAGTGTGACGCGTTCCAGATTTTCTTCCTTGCTTTGCGTTCTATCGTAAGTCAGCACTTTTCTGATAAGAGCGACTTTTTCTTCGTTAGACAAATCAGGCTTGGTCAATATTTTATAAAATGGATTATTTTTCACATTAGCTTCAGCATCCTGAGCAGAAACTTTACGAAGCGCAGTTTTTTTCTCTTTGATATCTACTTCTTTTTCAGTTTCTGACTTAAGCAGATGTGCAGCACGATTTTTGATTTTTTCTAAAGTTTCCGATGTTGATTGCTCATTCATTTTCATTTAAATTCTCTCAAAGTTGTAGTTTATAAGCGGTAATATACTGACATTGAATGAAATATACAATAATATCTTTTAAAGATAGAACATTGAGTAATTGATACTAAATATTGAAATTAATACATACCTATTCGCCACTGACCGCCTGCAACCAAGCTTCTCAGTCGCATAGGCAGTAGCATATTTTGCCACCAATTCATTGTTATTGTTTTACATCAACACTCTATTGAGTCAGTTTGGATTCCGTAGGAGTCACCATCATACTTTCCGTACATATTCGCATATGTTCATAAAGCCTTGTGTATTAACGGCTTTAAATTTCCAGCTTGTCTGTGGTTTTCATATTAGTTCACCAAAAACCGCCTGCAACCACCTATTTCGACAGCCTAAATGACAGCATGAAATCATTTCAGGCTGTAATTTTTTGCTGTGTAATTTTTAAAGCCTTACGC
>JBEBHV010000228.1:0-2988 GCA_040080715.1 Rickettsiales bacterium
CTTATATTTTTCAGCAATTTCTTTATTAGCTTCGTCATATTGTTTGCGAATCGCTTCGTTCTGACCGCGTACAAAACCATCCAGTATCTCAACGATCTCATTATTGCCGGTCTGGTAAGCAATCACCCGGGCATTATAACCGGCAGAATCAACAGCAGCGTACTTTATGTTCTTGGCTAAAAGATATTCAACAGTTTTTCTATTACCGGATTTGGCCGCGTAGAATAAAGCATTTCTGCCACGCGAATCCACCTTATTAATATCAGCCTTGGCTTCCAGCAGGGTTTTTACAACATCAATTCCCTGTGCATCAGTACGGGAAGAAGCAAGGGAAATAAGCGGCACTCCTGATTGATTGGTTTCATCTACCGAAGCCCCCTGCTCCAGCAATATCTTAACATCCGAAGCACGCCCAAGACTGGTACGGTATATGATTTCATCACGTAATTTTTTTTGTTCCTTTTCACTTAGAACTGGTTTTGGGGCAGCTTCAGGTTTTTTCTCAACAGCTTCAGGAGTAGTTGCAGGAGTAGTAGCAGAAGGATTTGCTGGCACTGGAGTCGTATTCACCGGCTTCTCTATCGCTGGTGGCACAGCTATCGGCGTTGGAGCTATCGCGACTGGTTCTTGTACAACCTGCTCCCCCGCAGGAGCGTCAGCACCATACGCAGCAAAGTTTGCAGAAACACCGATAACCAATGATAATAACGGCAAATAATTTGAAGTTAGATTCATATCCCATCCATATTAATAGCTAATCTTGACATTTTTCATATTCTAACCATATCTAATGGCAATATACATTATACTTATAAACTTAATAACATACACCTTAAATTTTATACATAATACAAGGGTTAAAAAACGATTATGACTGAAAAAAATGAAGAAAAACATAAATTCGGTGCGGAAATAAGCAAAGTCCTGCAGTTGATGATACATTCCCTGTATACCAACAAGGATATTTTCCTGCGTGAGCTTATATCCAACTCCTCTGATGCCTGTGATAAATTGCGCTACGCCGCGATAACGCAGCCGGAACTTATCAAAGATAATTCGGAACTTTCCATAACCATTGACATCGACAAGGATAAAAAACTTCTGACCATAACCGACAGTGGTGTCGGCATGAGCCGCGATGAATTAATAGCCAATCTGGGAACGATTGCCAAATCCGGCACACAGGAATTCATCAGCAAAATAACCGGTGATGCCAAAAAAGACATGCCTCTTATCGGGCAGTTCGGCGTTGGTTTTTATTCTTCATTCATGGTTGCTGATAAAATTTCTGTAATATCCACCAAAGCCGGTTCAGATGAAAGCTTCCTCTGGGAATCGGATGGTGTGGGTGAATTCACAGTGAAGCCAACCGACAAAGCCTCGCGCGGCACATCAATCACCCTGCATTTGAAGGACGGAGAGGATGATTATGTCGATAGTTTCCGCATCCGCCACATTGTGCAGACTTATTCTGACCATATTTCCTTTCCTATATATCTTCTCGATGAAGATAAAAACCGTGATCAGGTTAATACCGGATCTGCCCTGTGGATGCGTTCAAAGAATGACATTACGCCAGAACAATATAAGGAATTCTATCACCACGTTTCCCATCTGCCCGATGAACCGTGGATGACGCTGCATAATAAAGCCGAAGGAAAGCTGGAATATACAAGTCTGCTTTTTGCTCCGTCCAGTAAACCGATGGATTTATTTCATCCTGACCGCAAATCGCGGATAAAGCTTTATGTTAAGCGCGTGTTTATCACCGAAGAACACGCCAATTTAGTTCCGTCTTACCTGCGTTTCCTGCGTGGCGTGGTGGATTCCGAAGATCTACCGCTGAACATCAGCCGTGAGACCTTACAAAACAATCCGATGCTGGCAAAAATCAAAGACGCACTTACTAAAAAATTCCTGACCGAACTCGCTAAAAAAGCAGAAGGCGATGAAGAAGCTTACAAACCTTTCTGGAAAAATTTTGGCGCAGTTCTGAAAGAGGGTTTATGTGAAGCCTACAGCCCAAGGGAGCAGCTTCTGAATGTCTGCCGTTTCAGTTCCAGTGCTGTTGAGGATGAAAATCTGGTGAGTCTTGATGGTTATATTTCACGCATGAAAGAAGGACAGGAAAATATATTTTACCTGACCGGCGAAAATCTTAACGCACTTCGCCAAAGTCCGCAGCTTGAAGGCTTCACCTCACGCGGCATTGAAGTTCTGCTGCTAACCGATCATGTTGATGATTTCTGGGTGAATGTAGTGCTTGATTATAAAGGCAAGCAGTTTAAATCCGTGACCCGCGCCGATATTAACCTGGAAAACATCAAAAGTGAAAAGCCGGAAGATAAAAAAGAAGAGCCGGAAACCAAGGAAAATATCAGCAAACTATGCGAACGCATTAAATCCATACTCGGAAATTCCGTTAGCGAAGTTCGCACCACCCAGAAACTTGGGCAAAGCGCGGTTTGCCTTGCCACCAAAGAAGGCGGAATGGATTTCCGGCTGGAGCGTTTCCTGATTGAACAAAAACAAATTGCAGCAGCAGCAGCCAAAATTCTTGAAATTAACCCGAGCCATCCAATCATCCGCCATCTGGCTGAAAAACCGGAAGCGAATATAGATGATGCGGTGTGGCTGCTGTTCGATCAGGCGCGTATTTTAGAAGGTGAAGAAATTACCGACACCGCCGCTTTCACCCGTCGCTTGCAGAGTTTCGTGGAAAAAAGTCTGGTTGCCTGATTATTTTATAATGATATTGTAACGATTATGAAAGGCTTTACCCTAATCGAACTTTCGGTCGTGATTGTCATAATCGGGCTTATTATCGGCGGTGTGCTGGTTGGTCGCGATTTGATTGCTTCGGCAGGCATCCGCGCGCAGGTGAGTCAGATTGAAAAATATAACGCAACAGTGCATACTTTCAGAACAAAATATGGTGGACTTCCCGGTGATTTAACCCGCGCTGACGCGTCAGGATTTGGTCTTTAT
>JBEBHV010000229.1:0-2978 GCA_040080715.1 Rickettsiales bacterium
AGTTTTTGCAGCGCGTGCTTCAGAAACTGCTTTCTGCATTGCTTCAAATGACATTGCTCCTGGATAAAAATTTTCACCTATGATAATTGATGGTGTTCCAACCGCACCTATCGCGGCCCCTAAATCTTTATTCTTGTTTAAGATAGTTTCAATTTCAGGATTAGACATCTCTTTTTTCATTTTATCTTCAGAAATGCCAAGTTTTTTTGCCTCTTCCAGTATTTTACTTTCACTAATCATACCGTTTACGTTAAGCATAGCTTTATGAAAATCGAAATACTTATCTTTTGCAATACGGTTAACTGCCAAGGCGGCTTTGGACGCTAATCTAGAGTCATCGCTCAGTATTGGATATTCTTTGAAAATAACCCGAATTTTTTTGTCACTATCCATCAGCTTTGAAAGTGCGATAAATGCCTGTTTGCAATATCCACAATGATAATCAAAAAACTCTACTACAGTAACATCAGCATCAGCTGGTCCAACAACTGGAGAATTCGGGTCTGAAAATATCTCTTTCTTGTTTTTTGCGATTGCTTCTTTTGCATTGGCAACCATTATGTTTGCTTGGTTCTCCTGCATCTTTTCTATTACTTGTGTAAGTATGGTCGGGTCACTAAGCAAAACCTCTTTTACCAATGCAGGCAATTGGTCACGGGTAACTGGGGCATTTTTATTGTCAGAAGATGCCTGCGCCATTACAGCAGTTGAAAATAAAAAAGCAGAAGCAAGAATTGTCGACAGGCTAGTGGTAAAAAGATTTGAACCAGACATATATTAAGACTCCATATTTTTTTTAATAAAAACCGTCAGTAATATTAACAATCCTTCAAAACAAAGTATAGTGGTAAATTCTAGAGCGGACTATTTTTCTTATCTTCTTGCTTTTTCATATCTTCTGCTTTGTTCTTAACGTCATAAGCGTTTCTCTGAGCAGGGCTTCCGGCTTTTAGCCCTGAAATGGCCAGATTCGCCATTCTGGTTGCTGTTTCTGTATCATTTTGTAATAAAGCTTCTTCAGCTAGAGCAAGATAGGACATAGGCAGGTCATCAACATGACCATAGGCAGTGGCAAGGAATCTCCAAGCGGCTGGATTGCTGTTATCAAGGGAAACTGACTTCTTTAGATGGACAATGGCTGACCCAAGTGCTTCAGGAGTCTTCTGGGAAATTTCAACTTTTCCTAAATCTGCCAGTATAAGTGATGAATTGGGAAGAAGCCTTGCTGCTTCTTTATATGATTCAAGAGCTTCTTTGCTCCGTCCGTTTTCAAATAATATTTGTCCTTTTAATTCATGGAAAAACGGATCTTTTGTAGCTTCTTCTATAAGGCTGTTTATCTCAATTAGCGAACTTTCGATATTTGGCATTTTGTAATAAGCTACAGCACGGGCAATTCGTGCCGGAACGCTTTTATCGCTTACCGGATATTTCTGTAATGTACGTTCCGGTGTCTGGATAAAACCATAGAGTTTTGCAACAATACGTTGTTGCGAAATAAGGTATGATTTGGGATATTGACCCAAAGGAATTTTAGATTTTTCTACATGGTTGCGTACAAACTCTATACGGTCATTAGTCAGCGGATGGGTAAGCATATATGGATCAGGCGAACCAAATTGCTTGCGTTCATTCCGCTTTAGCATCTCAAACATTTTTACCATACCATTTGCAGAGATTCCCAGCTTATCAAGAGTTGTCATGGCAGATTGGTCGGCGGCCTGCTCGTTGGCGCGGGTGTAAGAAAAGAAATTACGGGCTATAGTGTTTTGACCACCAGTAATTATCGCTGCTGCCGCTTCCGGCTTTTTCGATACAACCGCGCTGGCAGCTCCAAGGACAAAAGTAAGAACTGTGCCAAGCTGTGCATTTTTGATTTTTTCTGTCCCTTGTATCAAATGCCCACCTGCTATATGTCCGGTTTCATGCGCCATAACCCCGATGAGAATATCCGGAGTTTCTGCAGCCATAATCAAACCGGAATTTATGAACATATTTGCTCCGCCGGCAACGTAAGCATTCAATCCGCTATCCTGAACTATAAATATTTTAGTGGTAGATGGATTAACACCGGCTGTTCTGAAGATAGGGTCGGCATAACTTCTTAACACATGCTCTATTTCTGCATCACGGATTAACGGAATAGCAAGCGCGATAGTGGATTGTAAGAACGTCAGTAAGAAAGCAAATGTTAATGAATAGATTCTAATCATCCAATCATCCGATCATCTCTACTCATCAAGACTTATCATCTTCTGCCACCAGCCACGTTTAGGTTGTGGTGGTGGAGAAGTGTTAGAAGATTGTGTCTCCAATTCTGTAGCCTTATAATCGTGGAATGCCTTGTAAGTAGGTGGTGCTGGCGTTGCAGCCGGACGCATATCTGATGCGAAAGCAGGCAAAGCCTTGCCATCAACCAGCTCTGCCGCGCCACCTTTCCAACTTGTCGGCACATCCTCCCCCTCTTTTTGCTCAGTAGCACCATTACGCTCACTACGGTCACGCCATTTGCGGCGACCACGGCCACCACGCTCACGCTGGCGTTTAGGAGATGTTTCTTCGCCATCTGCGACTTTTTCTTCAGAAATATTCTCACCATCTACCTGTGGTGTTGAATCCGGATAATCGCTGGCCACTCTTTCCTGGTTGTCTCCACGGTCAGAATTGTTGCGGTTGCGACGACCACGGCGACGGCTTCGGCGTAATTCATTGCCAGCATTTTCAACTGCTTTATTATTTTCTTTATCATCATCAACCTCACTGGCAGCAGCATCAACAACATTGCTATCAACGCTATCACCGGCTTGCGCTTCAATGTTCCGTGGACGTTCATTGCGTTCTGGACGTTCCGGACGTTTTGGTCGCCGGAATTCATTGCTTTCAGCGCGATCATTGGCATTGCGGCGAACTTTTTCAACAACAAATTCTGAAGCGGAAAATTCCGGATTTATAAGAATCTGGATTGAAATACCGTAACG
>JBEBHV010000031.1:0-12802 GCA_040080715.1 Rickettsiales bacterium
AGAAGATTGACGCAGCGGCTGACGTTGTTCCTGTCGAAATACTAGCAACTAGCAACGAGTAACAAGTTATGATGAGTCCTAAAAAAACTAAATACCGTAAAGCCCATAAAGGGCGGATTAAAGGTGCTTCCAAAGGTGGCTTCACCCTGAATTTTGGTGAGTATGGTTTGAAGGCGATGCAGCCTGAGCGTATTACTGCGCGCCAGATTGAAGCTGCCCGTCGTGCCATTTCCCGCCATGTAAAGCGCGTTGGTCGTATGTGGATTCGTATTTTCCCAGACCTGCCGGTAACCCGCAAGCCTGCCGAAGTACGTATGGGTAGCGGTAAGGGGTCTGTGGAATTCTGGGCGGCGCGTGTAGCCCCTGGTCGCATATTGTTTGAAGTGGAAGGTGTTAGCGAGGCTGTTGCCCGTGAAGCGTTTGACCGTGCTTCTGCCAAGCTTCCTATCAAAACCAAATTCGTTTCGCGCGTTAAGGGAGGGGAGTAATTATGAAAACTTCTGAATTACGTACCAAATCTGCAGAAGAACTGAAGGAAATAATCCTGAATTCTAAAAAGGAACAGTTTAACCTGCGGATGCAGGATGCCACTGGTTCTTTGGAAAGCAGGCAGGGATTTCGCGCAGCTCGCCGTACTATTGCTCGGGCAAAAACTTTGTTGAACGAAGGCGTTAATAATGTTAAAAAAGCTGCCCCTAAAAAGGCTGTTGCTAAAAAAAATAAGAAGGGATAATTCATGCCAAGGCGTGTACTACAAGGAACTGTCGTTAGCGATGCGAATGAAAAAACTGTAACAGTGCGTGTGGAACGCCGTGTTTCGCATCCTGTATATAAGAAAACCATTCGCCGTTCTAAAAAATATGCGGCGCATGATGAGAAAAACCAGTTCAAGGTTGGCGATAAGGTTCAGATTGTGGAGTCCGCTCCTATTTCTAAATCCAAGCGTTGGCAGGTGATATACGAAGAATAAGATGCAGCTCTAAGGAAATGATGAGGAAAGTATGATACAACAACAAAGTAATTTAGAGGTGGCTGACAATTCAGGTGCGCGTCGGGTGATGTGCATTAAAGTTCTAGGCGGAGCAGGACGTAAATTCGCAGGAGTGGGCGATATTATTGTCGTTTCCGTTAAAGATGCGATACCGCGTGGCAAGGTGAAAAAAGGTGAGGTGCACCGTGCTGTTATCGTGCGCACTCGTCGTGATATACACCGCGCTGACGGTAGCACTATCCGCTTTGATAAAAACGCTGCGGTGCTTCTTACTAAGCAGAATGAGCCGATTGGCACTCGTATATTTGGGCCAGTTACTCGTGAGCTTCGTGCTAAGCAGTTTATGAAAATTGTCTCTCTGGCACCAGAAGTATTATAATTTTAAGGAATTTGAGAAATGGCTGTGAAATTCAAAGTAAAAAAAGGCGATGAGGTTATTGTCATCGCTGGCAAAGAAAAAGGCAAAAAGGGCAAGATAACTCAGGTTATCACCAGTGAAGCGCGGGTTGTTGTTGGTGGCATCAATATGGTGAAACGCCATACCAAGCCTAGCAAAACTTCCGCTGGTGGAATCATTGAGAAGGAAGCTTCTCTGCATGTGTCTAACGTTTCTTTGATTGATGCAAAATCAGGAAAGCCAACACGCGCTGGCTATAAATTTGAGGGAGACAACAAGGTTCGTGTTTCCAAGCGTTCAGGAGATAAGATATAATGGCTAAAGCAACAGAAAATAAGGCTGTAAAAGCTGAGAAAGCACCTAAAGCGGAAAAGGCGGCGAAGAAGCCTGCCGGTGGTTACACACCTCGTTTGCAGGCTGTATATGAAAAAGACGTGCGTTCTGCTATGCAGAAACAGTTCAATTACAAGAACGCGATGCAAGTTCCTAAGCTTGATAAGATTGTTATCAATATGGGCGTTGGTGAAAACGTAAATGATAGCAAAACCATTCAGGCGGCGGTTAATGAGCTTGGCTTGATTGCTGGTCAGAAGCCTCTTGTTACTAAATCAAAGAAAGCTATCGCCGGTTTTAAACTGCGTGAAGGCTTGCCGATTGGCTGTAAGGTGACTTTGCGTAAGCAGCGTATGTATGAATTTCTGGACAGGTTGATTAATACGGCTCTGCCGCGTGTTCGTGACTTCCGCGGAGTTCCTCATAAGAGCTTTGACGGTCGTGGCAACTACGCTCTCGGGCTTAAGGAACAGATCGTTTTTCCAGAGATAAATTATGATAAAATCGATCAGATTCGTGGTATGGATATTATCATCTGCACCACTGCGAAAACTGACGAGGAAGCAAAGAGTTTGCTTGCTGCAATGAATATGCCGTTTGTTAAGTAGTTGTCAGCAGTTAGCGGTCAGCGACTAGTGAAAGAAAAGTGAATTTTGGTGTAACGTTAATTATAAGGAGGAGTGGAAAAAATTGGTAGATGAAAAGTTGACAGTGAGAATTCACTGACCACTGACCACCGACCACCGACCACTGAAATTATGGCTAAATTGAGTTCGATAAATAAGAATAACCGCCGTTTGAAAATGGCAAAGAAGTTTGCTAACAAACGCGGCGCGCTTAAAGCTGTTGTTATGGATCGTGATCTGCCTTTCGATGAGCGTCTGCAGGCACAGATTAAGCTTTCGGCATTGCCGCGCAATGGTGCTAAAACCCGTCACCGCAATCGCTGCGAACTCACTGGTCGCGCACGTGGTGTGTATCGTAAATTCAAACTTTCACGCATAAAATTGCGTGAGCTTGGTTCGTTCGGAAAAGTTCCGGGCTTAACCAAGGCAAGCTGGTAGGAGAATAATTATGTCTATGAATTATCGCCTTGCTGATATGTTGTCTCTGATTCGTAATGGACAGGCTGCTCGTTTGGCAGTGGTTCGTTGTCAGGCAACTAATCTGCTTGGAAACGTGTTGGAAGTTCTAAAAAACGAAGGCTTTATCGCCGGTTACAAAAGTTCTGAGAATGATGGGAAACCGGAGTTTGAAATTGAACTTAAGTATCAGGATGGTGAGCGTGTTATTAAGGAAATTACCTGTATTTCCAAGCCTGGTCGTCGTGTTTATTGCGAAATTTCAAAATTGCCGAAATTCTTTAATGGTCTTGGTATTGCTATTCTTTCTACATCAAAAGGTGTAATGTCAGATTTTGATGCGCGTCAGGCGAACGTAGGTGGTGAAGTTCTTTGTTCAGTATTCTAAGGAAGATGGTCGGATGGTCGGATGATCGGATGATCGAGTAAAGTAAATTATAATGTCACGGATAATATGGTTATCGGGTAATCGGATTATCTAAGTAAGGAGTAAGTAATGTCTCGTGTAGGTAAAAAGCCGGTTGCAATACCATCAGGTGTCACAGTTAAAGTTGATGCCGGTGAGATTGCGGTTAAAGGTGGCAAGGGTGAACTCAAAGCGAAATTAGCACCGGAAGTAAAGGTTGAGGTTTCCGGAAGCAATGTTATCATCCTGCCTGTGGATAAGGATGACAAACGTTCCCGTGCTATGTGGGGAACTACCCGCAACCAGGTTAATAACATGGTTGAAGGTGTTTCCAAAGGCTTCGTTGTCAAGCTTGAGATTCAAGGCGTTGGTTTCCGTGCGGCGGCTGACAAGAATTATCTGACATTGGCTCTCGGCTTCAGTCATGAAATAAAATTTGCCATTCCGGACGGTATTAGCATAGTTTGTGAAAAACCAACCTCAGTAGCTATATCCGGTTTTGATAAAAAGCTGGTAGGGCAGGTGGCAGCTGAAATTCGTGCATTGCGGAAACCTGAGCCATATAAAGGAAAGGGTGTTCGCTATGAAGGTGAGTATGTACGTAAAAAAGAAGGGAAGAAGAAGTAACGGTAAATCTGGCAGCTTTGCTGCTTAGATTCCTGTTATCTCCACGCAGTCGTGGATCTTTGCAAATGTAAGAAAGGTGAGATACGAGTAAAAATATGAGCCAAGCAGTTAAATCAAAAGCGTTATTTGATCGTCGCAAGCAACGTGTCCGTAGCGCGATTCGCAAGCAGACCAATAATCGTGTGCGCCTTTCAGTGTTTCGTTCCGGAAAGCATATTTATGCTCAGCTTATTGATGATAGCAAGGGAGCGACTCTTGCTGCTGCTTCGTCTCTTGATGCAGATGTTAAAGGCAAGGCGAAATCTACTTCTACAGTGGAAGTAGCAAAAATTATTGGTACTTTGATAGCTCAGCGCGCTAAAAAAGCTAACATAAAGGAAGTGGTTTTTGATCGTGGTGGGTATTTGTTTCATGGGCGTGTAAAGGCTTTGGCTGATGCGGCGCGTGAAGCTGGTCTATCTTTTTAAGAAATTTTTGGTTGTTGGTTGCTAGTTGCTAGTAACCGATAATCAGAAAAGCAACTAATAACTAGGAACTAGGAACTAAATATATGGCACGTCCAGAACGCAATGAAAAGAAAAGTGGTCGCGAAGAAGGCAGCGATTTGATCGATAAATTAGTATCGATAAACCGTGTTGCCAAAGTGGTAAAAGGCGGTAGACGTTTCGGCTTTGCTGCTCTTGTCGTCGTTGGCGACGGTAAGGGACGGGTGGGTTACGGTTCCGGTAAGGCTAAGGAAGTTTCTGATGCTATGCGTAAAGCACTGGAAACTGCTAAAAAATCCATGATGCGTATACCTCTGCGTGAAGGTCGCACTGTTCATCACGATTTATATGGTCGTTTTGGTGCCGGTAAAGTTATTATACGTACTGCACCTGTCGGAACTGGTATCATTGCCGGTGGTCCTATGCGTGCGGTGTTTGAAGCTCTTGGTGTGCAGGATGTGGTAGCGAAATCAGTTGGCACTTCTAACCCTCATAACATGCTTAAAGCAACTTTTGATGCTCTTGAAGGCATGAAATCGCCGCGTGCTATTGCTACCAAACGTGGTAAAGCAGTTGGTGAGATTGTTGACCGCAGAGAAGGTAAAAGCAGCTCTACTAAAGAAGCTGTTAAAACTGAAAAGAAATCTAAGGAATAATTTGTATGGCAACTGAAGCAAAGACAAAACCAGCAGCGAAGAAATCTCCGGCGGAAAAACCAGCGAAGGCATCTGCTAAAGCTGCTGCTCCAGCTAAAAAAGCAGAAACTAAAAAAACCTCTACCGTAACTGGCAGGGTTAAAGTAACACAGGTGATTGGTTCAATTGGTCGCAGGCATGATCAGGAAGCAACACTTATTGGTCTTGGTCTTAATAAACGTCACAGGACAAAGGTACTTGAAGATACTCCATCTGTACGCGGTATGATCTACAAAGTAAGGCATCTGCTTAAGGTTGAGTCAGTTAACTAACACACAGAAAATTCCAAGGTAATCGACATGCAATTAAATGAATTACAAGATAATAAAGGCGCAAGACACCGCAAAATGCGTGTTGGTCGCGGTATCGGTTCCGGTAAAGGCAAAACCTCCGGTCGTGGTGGTAAAGGTCAGACCGCGCGTACTGGTGTGCGTATCAATGGTTTCGAAGGTGGTCAGACACCAATCCATCGCCGTTTGCCAAAGCGCGGATTTAACAATTACACACGTCATGAATATGAAACCGTTAATCTTGGTGCTATTCAGAAAGCAGTTGATGCCGGCACTCTTGATGCCAAGAAAAATATCACTATAGACGAGCTTAAAAATGCCGGTCTAGTACGTAAGGCTGCGACTGAGGTGAAGTTGCTGGCAAAAGGTGCTATTACCGCTAAGATTACTATAGATGTGCATTTCGCATCGGCTTCTGCAAAAGAAGCAGTTGAAAAATCTGGTGGTAAAGTGACGGTAAATCTTAGCAGCTCTGCTGCTTAGATTCCCGTCATCCCCGCGCAGGCGGGGATCTGGTGATGCTTTCGGTTTCTGGTTCTATAATTTAAGTGATGGAATTTATAAGATATGACCTCTGCTGCGGAACGCCTTGCCAGTAATATGAATCTTGGAACATTTTCTAAGGCCACCGAGCTTAAAAAGCGTCTGTGGTTTGTATTTATGGCTCTGGTGGTTTACCGCATAGGCACTTACATTCCAGTTCCGGGTATTGATCCCCATATTCTTTCTGATATTTTTAAGCAACACGGTGGTGGCGTTCTTGGCATGTTCAACATGCTTTCCGGCGGTGGTCTGTCGCGCATGTCCATCCTTGCCCTCGCGGTGATGCCTTATATATCCGCTTCCATTATCATGCAGATACTCTCTTTTGCTGTGCCGTCTCTGGCGGAACTCAAGAAGGAAGGTGATGCCGGACGCAGGAAAATCAACCAGTATACGCGTTATGGAACCGTAATACTTGCCGCTTTGCAGGGCTATGGAATTGCAGCCGGTCTCGAAAGTATGAGCACCGTCAAAGGTTCTGCGGTTATTGATCCGGGCATGTTTTTCCGCTTTACTGCTACTGTAACCTTGGTTGGTGGCACGATGTTCCTGATGTGGCTGGGTGAGCAGATTACTGCACGCGGCATCGGCAATGGCGTTTCTCTGATTATTTTTGCCGGCATCGTTGCCAATTTGCCGGGTGCTATAAGCCAGACTTTTGAGCTGGGGCGCACAGGCGTGATTTCTACTCCGCTGGTGTTTATAATTATTGCTGTAGTTCTAGCGTTAATCGCTCTTATTGTTTTTGTAGAAAGGGCGCAGAGGCGGATTATCATCCAATATCCAAGAAGACAGATGGGGGCAAAGGAAAGTAACCATATGCCGCTGAAGTTGAATACTGCGGGCGTTATCCCGCCGATTTTTGCCAGCTCACTTCTTCTTTTTCCGCTTACCATAGCCAGCTTTAACGCTGGTGGCAGTGGTATATTACAAACCATAAGCACTTACCTTGCGCATGGGCAGCCATTATATATTCTGGCATATGTTGCCTTGATTATATTTTTCTGTTTTTTCTATACTTCAATTGTTTTTAACCCTACAGAGACGGCAGAAAACCTGAAGAAAAACGGTGGTTTTGTGGCAGGGGTGCGTCCTGGGCAGCAAACCGCAGATTATCTCGATTTTATCCTGACCCGTCTTACAGCGATTGGTGCGCTTTACCTATCGTTGGTATGCGTAATGCCGGAAATTTTTGTGGCAAAATATGCAATCCCGTTCCAGTTGGGTGGCACAGGTCTACTTATCGTGGTTAATGTGGTTATTGATTTCGTAACACAGGTACAGTCGCATCTGTTCGCCCATCAATATGAAAGCCTGATTAAAAAGTCGCGCCTGAAGGGTAAAATCAAATGAAACTGATTTTACTTGGTCCTCCTGGAGCTGGAAAAGGTACTCAGGCTCAATATCTGCAAAATAAACTTTCTATTGCAAAACTTTCAACCGGTGACATGCTGAGAGCTGCCGTTGCATCTGGAAGCGAGCTTGGCAAACAAGCCAAGGTTATTATGGAAAAAGGCGGATTAGTGCCGGATGATCTGGTAGTTGGTCTTATTCGTAGCCGTATAGAGCAGCCAGACTGCAAGAATGGTTTTATTCTTGACGGATTTCCGCGTACTTTAGGGCAGGCGGAAGCACTTGATTCCATGCTGAAAGCAGAAAACAAAAAGATTGATTTTGTAATAGAATTACAGGTCGATGACAAAGAGCTCACCGAGCGTATTTCCGGTCGCTTTTCCTGTGCGAAATGTGGTGCTGGTTATCATGATAAATTCAAGCAAACAGCTATAAACGGAGTTTGTGACGAATGTGGCAGTAAAGAATTTATCCGCCGGGCTGATGATAAAGCGGAAACTGTTTCTGCCCGTCTGGAAGCTTATCATCGTCAGACTGCTCCGTTGCTGCCTTATTACCGTGCGCGTGAGGTGCTGGTTTCGGTTGACGGCATGGCTGAAATATCCAAGGTAACTGGGCAAATTGATAATATTTTAAAAACAGGGGAAAAAATCGTATAAAACTATTGACGGAAGGTATAATTTCCCTATTATCCTTCCTCCTCTTAACAATTTTTTGTAGTATTTTTTTAGTAACTTATTCATTTTAGAGGTTTTTTTGTGGCTCGTATTGCTGGTGTAAATATTCCTTCAGGTAAGCGTCTTGATGTCGCGCTTACATACATACATGGCATTGGTCGTGTGAAATCCGCGCAAATCTGCGAAAAAGCAGGGTTGCCACCGGAAAAACGTGTGCATCAATTAGCGGAATCGGAAATAATCCGTGTGCGCGAGATTATTGACCGTGATTATACGGTTGAAGGTGATTTGCGCCGTGAAATATCAATGAACATCAAGCGTTTGGTTGATTTGGGCTGTTATCGCGGTCTTCGTCATCGCAAAAAACTTCCTGTGCGTGGTCAGCGTACGCACACTAACGCCCGTACCCGTAAAGGTAAGGCGAAACCGATAGCTGGTAAGAAACTCGCGACAAAATAACAAGGTGCTGGGTGCTGGGTTCTAGGGGTTTTATACTAGAACCTAGTCCCTAGCTCCAAGAACCTAAAGGAAAAAAAATGGCTGGTAAAGAAGCAGGTGCCGCAAGGCTAAAGAAACGTGAGCGCAAGAACATCACCACTGGCGTGGCGCATGTGAATGCGTCTTTTAACAATACTATAATAACCATCACTGATTTGCAGGGTAACACCGTTTCCTGGTCGTCTGCTGGTCATCATGGTTTTAAAGGTTCGCGTAAATCGACACCATATGCAGCGCAGGTTACTGCTGAAGATGCCGGGCGTAAGGCGCAGGAGCATGGTATGAGAACGTTGGCAGTTGTTGTCAAAGGTCCTGGTTCCGGTCGTGAATCGGCTCTGCGCGCATTGCAGACTGTTGGCTTTACGGTTACTTCCATTAAGGACATAACCCCGGTGCCGCATAATGGTTGCCGTCCGCCGAAACGTCGTCGTGTGTAATTCTGTCATCCTGTGAGCCGTAGGCTGCACAGGATCTGGTGCAAATAACAATGAAATCCTGTGTTGCGGCTTAGTCGTTCACAGGATGACAACAAGGAGAGAAAAATATGTTGGCAAAGAACTGGCAAGATATGATTAAGCCGACCAAGCTCGAGATCGTAACTGCAAAAAACAATCCATGTCAGGCAACTATCGTTGCTGAACCTCTGGAACGCGGTTTCGGGCATACGCTTGGTGTTGTGCTTCGTCGTGTGCTGCTTTCATCGCTTCAGGGTGCGGCGGTTACCACTCTGAAAATAGATGGCGTGTTGCATGAATTCTCCTCGATTCCTGGTGTGCGTGAAGACGTAACTGATGTAATTTTGAACATCAAGGAACTACGCCTTAAATGCTCTACCGCAGAAAAAAAACGCATAAGCCTCACTGCTACTGGTCCTGGCGAAGTTAAAGCCGGTGCTATTGAAGTGTCCGGCGATGTGGAGATTATCAATAAAGACCATGTTATCTGCACTTTAGATAAAGGCGCGAAGCTGAACATGGAAATGACTGTTGAAACCGGAAAAGGTTATGTGCGCGCACAGCGTGCTGCTGATGCTCCAATTGGCTTGATACCGGTTGATGCTTTGTTCAGCCCGATTGTTAAAGTGTCTTACAAAGTTGAAAATGCTCGCGTTGGTCAGATGACCGATTATGATAAGCTGTCAATGACTATTCAGACCGATGGCTCGCTTACTGCTGAAGATGCGCTTGCGCTGGCTGCCCGTATCCTGCAGGATCAGTTGCAGCTCTTCATCAATTTTGAAGAATCTAAGATTGAGAAGAAAGAAGATGCGAAACCAGATCTTCCATTCAGCCAATACCTGCTCAAGAAAGTATATGATCTTGATGAATTATCAGTTCGTGCGACAAACTGCCTGAAAAATGATAACATCATTTATGTTGGTGATCTGGTGCAGAAGACCGAAGGTGAAATGCTCAAGACTCCTAATTTCGGTCGTAAGTCACTGAACGAAATCAAAGAGAAACTTGCTAAGATTGGACTCCGTTTTGGTATGGAAGTTCCAAACTGGCCACCGGAAAATATTGAAGAATTAGCTCGTAAATACGAGGAACCGTATTAAGTATAAATCCTGTGGGTCGCAAAGCGACAGCACAGGATCTGTTTATAATAACATCGAGATCCTGTGCAGTAGCTCCGCTCCTCACAGGATTATAAAAAAGGAGTAAAATATATGCGCCACGCAATGAAAGGTCGCAAATTAGGTCGTAAATCAGCACATCGCAAGTCGATGTTTGCTAACCTTGCTATGGCTTTGATCAAGCACGAGCAGATTTCCACCACTTTGCCAAAAGCTAAGGATTTGCGTCCTATAGTAGAAAAACTGGTTACACTGGCTAAGCGCGGCGATCTGCATGCACGCCGTCAGGTTAATGCTGTGCTCAGAGATGCTGACCTTACCAACAAATTATTCTCAGCAATTGCCGAGCGTTATAAAACCCGTCAGGGTGGCTATCTGCGCGTTCTTAAAGCCGGTTTCCGTTATGGTGATAATGCGCCAATGGCGATTATTGAATTTGTTGACCGTGATGTGACCGCTAAAGGCAAAGATTCTGGCCTTGTAGTTGAAGAAGCTGCTGCAGCATAGTTTTAGGTTTAATATTATAGAAAAAGCAGCCTTGATATTTCGGGCTGCTTTTTTATTTTTTGGGGAGAGTTATGCAGGTAATGCCGCTTATTTACGTAATGACCGGAGGAGCAATTGGTTCAGCCCTGCGCTACCTCATGATGTCCTTTATTGGCCGCCTGCTTGCCAGTCCTTTCCCTTATGGCACACTCGCTGTTAATGTCCTCGGTTCATTCATAATGGGCGCGTGGATTGCCGTAATGGCTAATTTACTTCCCGAACGTTCCCGCGATCTGCATTTGTTATTTGCGGTTGGCGTGCTCGGTGGCTTCACTACTTTTTCTACATTCAGCCTCGATATATATTACCTGATAGAGCGCACAGAATATAGTCAGGCTGCCATCTATATCATTTCATCGGTGCTGGTTTCAGTTGTTGCATTGGTTTTTGGTATGTGGCTTGTTGGTGTGAGTAAAATCTAAGAACAAAAATTTTATGAATTATGAAGTTGTTTCTATTACAGAAAAACATATTGATGGTTTTTGGCGGGCTGTTGATAGTGTAGCTAAAGAGGAATTGTATATTGCATTCTTAGAAGCCCCTCCCATTGAAAAGACACAATCCTATATTTTTGAACAATTACAAAATAACATGCCGCACTATATAGCCTTAGTTAATGGAGATGTTGTTGGCTGGTGTGATATTTCATCTAAACACCGCCCAGTTTTTGCACATTCAGGAATTCTTGGTATGGGCTTAATAAGTCAATATCGTGGTAAAGGTATAGGAAGGGCAATGATGCAAGTAACACTTTCGAAAGCTAAGGAAATAGGCCTTACTAGAGTCGAACTTGAGGTTCGCGAAAAGAATGCTAGAGCTATAGAATTATACAAAAAATTTGGTTTTATTGTTGAAGGCATAAAACGAAATTCCACCAAGGTTAATGGGGTCTATGAAAATGACTTGGTAATGGGCTTGCTATTTGAATCTGAAAGAAAAATATGATAAACCAGACCATCTCTGATGAAGATAATGATATACGTTTAGACCGTTGGTTTAAGCGTCATTTCCCCAATCTGCAACATGCTATGCTAGAAAAATATCTACGCAAAGGTGCGGTGCGTCTTGATGGTAAGAAAGCCAAATCATCGGATCGGATCAGGGCAGGGCAGGTGCTGAGTTATCCTGAATTTGGCGAAGATGTTGCCTTTGTAAAAGCCAAGCCTCAGACAAACGAGCAAGATGCAGAATTTGTCCGTAGTCTGGTTTTATATAAAGATGCAAATGTAATCATTATCAATAAACCATTCGGTCTTCCCGTGCAGGGCGGAACAAAAATTAAAAAGAGCCTTGATGATATGCTTGGAGGCCTTTTGTTTGATGCTAAGGAACGCCCAAAATTGGTGCACAGACTGGATAGAGATACTAGTGGTGTTCTGGTGCTGGCGCGCAATACCAAATCAGCGTCTCTTCTTGCCAAAATGTTTGCGGGTAAGGATATCGAAAAAACCTATCTGGCACTTACCCATGGAAGACCGCTGCAAACAGTCGGCACGATTGATTACCGATTGCTTAAAGCGGAGCATGGCGAAAATTCATATGAACGTGTGGCGGTGGATGATGAGGAAGGCAAATATGCACGCACTGAATACCGCGTGGTGGAATCATTGGCGCGGCGTTTCGCGCTTATGGAGCTTAAGCCTCTGACCGGACGCACTCACCAGCTGCGTGTGCATATGCAGGCGATAAACTGCCCGATAGTAGGTGATGAAAAATATGGTGGCGATGAGTTGCAGGCGCAGGATGTCGGCATAGCTGACGGTTTGCATCTCCACGCCCGCCGGATAGTGATTCCTGCTTTTGGCAGCGGCAAAAAAATTGATGTCACCGCACCACTGCCACCGCACATGAAAGAAAGTTTTAAAGCACTGGGTATTGAGATAAAATAAAAATCAGGCAGCAAACTGGATAATAACCTGATCGACGGAAACTGTTTCGCGTTCGCTGACATTTACCTTGGTTACAGTAGTTTCGTGATCGGCATAAATTATATTTTCCATCTTCATCGCTTCGATAACTACAAGTTCCTGCCCACGCGTTACTTTCTGCCCTTCCTTAACTTTTATACCTATTACCAACCCGGCAATCGGTGCAACCAGTTGATCTTTTTTATTCTTGTTTTGCGGTTTCGGCATGAACTGCGCGAGCTCTGCCACCCGTGGTGAACGGACTTTTACCACTACATCCGCGCCGCCATAAGTCAGCACGTAGCCTTCCTCAAGATGCTTAATCTGAACTGAAACTGGCTTGCCGTTTATAGTTGCCTGAAACAGCCTACGCCCAAGCCGCCACTGAGTTTTAAC
>JBEBHV010000230.1:0-2956 GCA_040080715.1 Rickettsiales bacterium
TTTTCCATAATATAGATTATACGACAATTGGATTGTTATGAGCGAAGATAGGAAACACGATGATAATGCTGTGATAAAGCCCTTGATTTCCAGGCTGGCTTCTGGGATTAAGGGTGAATGTACGGTCGCCGGGGATAAATCAATCTCCCACCGCGCCCTGATGCTCGGCTCACAGGTTCTAGGCACAACGAGGATTCATGGGCTTCTTGAAGGCGAAGATGTATTGCGTACAGCATCTGCCCTGCAATCTCTAGGTGTTAGTATCAACCGTGATTCACAAGGAATCTGGACTGTAACTGGCGTTGGCGTTGGCGGTTTGGCTGAAAGCACAGACGTTCTGGATATGGGAAATTCCGGTACAAGCACCCGCCTGCTTATGGGGCTGGTTTCGCCTTACGATTTTACCACGTTTTTTACCGGTGATAACAGCCTTCGCGGTCGCCCCATGGGTAGGGTAATTACCCCCCTGACCCAGATGGGTGCTGGGTTTAATGCTCGTGAGGGGGGTAAGCTTCCTCTCGCGGTAAAAGGCACAAAAACCCCCATGCCGATCTCTTATACCCTGCCTGTACCATCGGCGCAGGTTAAGTCCGCTATATTGCTTGCGGGACTTAATACTCCTGGAATTACTACAGTTATTGAAAAAGAGGCTACTCGTGATCATAGCGAGAATATGCTGCGTTATTTTGGGTTTGATGTTAAAAATCAAAAGCTTGAAGACGGCTCTTCATCTATTTCTGTTGTCGGACATCCCGCGCAGAAGCTTGGTGAATATGAGATATATGTTCCGGCAGACCCTTCTTCTGCTGCATTTTTGGTTGTTGCCGCCCTCATTTGCCCTAATTCCGACCTGCTTATCCGCAATGTATGCGTAAATCCACTGCGAACCGGATTATTCACCACCCTCAAGGAAATGGGCGCAAAGCTTGAGTTTGTTAATGAGCGCGGCGTTGCCGGTGAAGCTGTTGCTGATATTCACGTCAAACACAGAAAATTAAAAGCTGTTACCGTCCCTGCTTCCCGCGCTCCTTCGATGATTGATGAATATCCGGTTCTAGCGGTTGCCGCCGCCTTTGCTGCCGGTGAAAGCGTTATGCATGGTCTTTCTGAGCTGCGCGTCAAAGAAAGTGACCGCTTGAGCGCGATAGTCGCTGCCCTGACTGCCTGTGGCGTTTCCGCCAGAGCTGATGGCGATAGTTTGTATGTAAAAGGTTCAGCCGCTCCCAAAGGTGGCGCAACCGTTACCACTAATTTCGACCACAGGATCGCCATGGCATTTCTGGTTATGGGAATGGCGAGCAAAGAGCCTGTAACCGTTGATGATGCTGCAGCAATCGCAACAAGTTTCCCTAATTTTTCCGAGTTATGCAACAGCTTAGGCGCGCGCATTGCTCCCCCACGCCCCACCCCCTCTTCTGTTAAGGCTTCTTTAGTGATTGCCATTGATGGGCCAGCGGCATCAGGAAAAGGTACTCTTGCCAGAAGGTTAGCAGAACATTTTAACATGGATTATCTGGATACTGGCAGCCTTTACCGCGCTGTTGGTATGAAAATTATATATTCTGGCAAAGACCCTAATAATATGCAGGATGCTCTGGAAGCTGCAAAAACCATTGATGCTGAAGATTTGGCAAACCCACGCCTACGCCAGGAACGCATCGGTCAAGCAGCATCCGTAATTTCAGCATTTCCGGAAGTGCGTGTGGCACTGCTTGAATTCCAACGTGAATTTGCCAAAAAATCCATAATTTCCGGGCGTGGCGCGGTTCTTGATGGGCGCGATATAGGTACTGTGGTTTGTCCGGAAGCAGATTTTAAGTTTTTTATTACCGCTACCTTGTTTGCCCGTGCCAAACGCCGCCATAAAGAGTTGGAAGGTGAAGGTATTCAGGTTATTTTTGAGTCAGTTCTGGAAGATCTGCGCGAACGTGACGAACGCGATGAAAAACGCGCTGTTGCGCCATTGCGACCGGCTGATGATGCCTATATAATAGATAGCTCAAAGCTCGATGCCAGCGAGGTTTTTAAGGTCGCTGGCGATTTGATAGCCAAACGAATCGCAAAATAAACCACCTTTTCTTTGTATCTTTTTATGTATCTTTTTATGTTGATAATTTGTTCTTTATAAGATACAATTTTTTTCGTGAAGCAGATATACAAAACACCGCAATTTAACAAATGGCTTACAAAGCTTCGTGACAATAAAGCACGAGTTGTCATTGATAAACGCCTTAAGCAGTTAGAAACAGGGTATTATGGTGATTACAAAGCTATTGGCGAGAGTGTTTATGATCTGAGGTTTCATCTTAACTCCGGTTACAGGATTTATTTTACCGAACGTTCTGGAGAAATAGTCGTGTTGCTTGCTGGTGGTGATAAATCTAGCCAAAGCAGAGACATAAAAAAAGCGATTGAACTGAGTAAAAACATTTAAGGGGGATTTATGAGCAAAACCAAACTTACTAAATTTGATATGGCAGATTACTTGACCACTGAAAAAGAAATTATGGGCTTTCTTAAGGCTGCTATTGAAGATAACGACCCTGAATATCTGCCTCATGCACTTGGAGTTGTTGCCAGATCTATAGGAATGACCAAGGTTGCTAAAAAGGCCGGTGTTACTCGTGCCAACCTGTATAAAGCGTTTAGCAAAGGTGGCAACCCGGAATTTATCACAGTCCTTAAGGTGCTTGACGCTTTAGGATTGAAATTCAGCATAGCCAAGGCTTAAATCTCTGTAAAAGTTCAAACAGGTGTGAGACTGTAAAGCAAGTATAATAGATAGCTCAAAGCTTGATGCCAGCGAGGTTTTTGCAACATCTTGTAGTATAATAAAAAATTTGCAAAAGCTATCGTAACACAGAGCCATTCAATAATTTTTTAACCTATTGATGTATATATCTCTCCAAACCGACAATCATTTTGGGGGTATTTATGGATAGTGTATTTTCTGTAT
>JBEBHV010000231.1:0-2952 GCA_040080715.1 Rickettsiales bacterium
ATACCTACCCCCGCCAATTAGCGATTCCCAGAAGTTTGGCGAGCTGGTCATAGCCTTCATCGAGCGTGGTTTTTTCATCTTTACGCTGGCGCAGGAAATCTTCCAGTGCCGGATAATATTGGATCGCCTGATCGACTGAGGAATCGGAGCCTTTGCGGTATGCTCCCAGGCGAATCATCTCCGCCATGTCATCATAAGTTGAAAGTAGGCGACGGGCGACCTGCACCAATGCATTTTCTTGCTCAGTGTTGCAATCTGGCATCGTCCGCGATACGCTCTTTAAGATATTAACCGCTGGGAAGCGTCCGCGCTGAGCTATTGCCCGGTCTAATATGATATGCCCGTCGAGAATTCCGCGCACTGTGTCGGATACTGGCTCGTTAGTGTCATCGCCCTCAACTAATACGGTAAAAAGTCCAGTTATGCTTCCCTGTCCAGCTTTTCCGGGGCCGGCACGTTCCAGAAGCTTGGGAAGTTCGGCAAATACGGTTGGAGTGTAGCCTTTGCTGGTTGGTGGCTCACCTGCGGAAAGACCAATCTCGCGCTGCGCCATGGCAAAACGGGTTACGCTGTCCATCAGGCAGAGCACATCGCGCCCGGTATCGCGGAAATATTCGGCAACTGACATGGTGAGATAGGCTGATTGCCGGCGTAGCAGCGCGTATTCGCTGGATGTTGCCACAATTATAACCGAACGTTTCAGCCCTTCTTCACCTAAATCGTCCTCAATGAATTCTTGCAACTCGCGGGAGCGTTCACCAATTAACCCAATAACGTTTACATCGGCCTGCGAATTTCGCGCCAACATTGACATTAAAATTGATTTTCCCACGCCGGAACCGGCGAAAATCCCCATACGCTGACCACGGCAGCAGCTCAGGAAAGTGTTCATGCCCCGCACGCCCATATTGAGCTTGCCTCGAACCCGCATCCGCTCATGCGCTGATGGTGCTTCCGCTCGCAGTGGATAAGATTTTGTACCCATAAGTAAAGGGCCTTTGCCGTCTACCGGCTCGCCCATAGCATTGATTACCCGCCCCAACCAGCCATCGCTGGGGTAACAGACACTGGCATTTTCCTCTATTATTACCCTTGCCCCTGGCCCTATACCTTCAATACTGCCAAAAGGCATTAATAATGCCCGGTTATCACGGAAGCCAACTACCTCGGCGGCAACTGATGGTTGTATTCCGCTTAAACCCCGCGTGCCGATTATGCTGCAACGTGCACCAACGCTGAGCAGCCTTTCAATTCCCGCACATTCGATGAGCATGCCGAGTACGGCTACGACAACGCCAGTCACTGTAACTTCCTGTATGTTATTTATTTCTTCAAGCTGCATTTTTATTACCTAGTCTTTCTTAATTGACATCATAAGAGGATTCACATACAAAGGTTGCAGTGTTAAATTTGAAAAGGTGATTTTTCAGCACTATAGAGTTTTTGTTGAGTAAATTACAGAATAAATAGTTGTAGTAATGTTTTTTTTGTGCTTAACTATAAATTAATAATTTAACGATTTGTTAATAAAATTAGGGGGGACTCGAGATGCGTGTATTATTGGTAGAAGATGATTCCTCAACCGCTAAGGCGATTGAATTGTCGTTGGCCTCTGAGGGGATCATTTGCGATACTACTCAGCTTGGCGAAGAGGGGTTGGAAATTGGTAAACTATATGATTATGATATAATAATTCTGGATCTTATGTTGCCGGATATTGATGGTTATGAGGTGCTGCGCCGTTTCCGTGCTGCCCGTGTGACTACACCAATCTTGATTTTGTCCGGTTTGTCTGGTCCTGACCAGAAGATTAAAGGTCTGGGTTATGGCGCAGATGATTATCTGACCAAACCTTTCAACAAAGGTGAACTTATCGCTCGTATTCAAGCGATTGTCCGCCGTTCCAAAGGTCATAGCGAATCTATTATCCGTACCGGCAAGCTTTCAGTTAATCTTGATACGCGTTCTATCGAAGTTGATGGCAAAGCATTGCACTTGACTTCCAAAGAATACAGTATTCTTGAGCTTCTTTCCCTGCGTAAAGGCACGACCCTTACCAAGGAAATGTTCCTTAACCATCTTTATGGCGGGATTGATGAGCCGGAGCTGAAAATTATCGACGTGTTCGTTTGCAAACTGCGCAAAAAATTAGCGTCAGCTGCTGGCGGTGAAAACTATATCGAAACCGTGTGGGGCAGGGGATATGTTCTGAAAGATCCAGAAAATATTTCTGATTCGCATATGCACGCTAACGAAATGGCTTAGTTTGTCATTCCGAGCTTGTCGAGGAATCTTGCCATTATAAAAATAATTGCAAAGATATCTCACATTCGTTCGAGATGACATAATATGATAAAAAAACCCGCCATTTTCGGCGGGTTTTTTATTAATTGCAGATAGGAATTAGCGAGTGCGTCCAGGGTTGCTTGGGGTTATACCTCGACTGCCTAGTTCCTGGATTTTTCCATCCATTGCGCTGGATACTAAAGATTGCATTATAAGAAATTTGGTAATTTTTTGCTTTTCGGGATTTTTTTCTATGCTTTCAGCTTCTTCAGCTATACGTTCTGCAGTATAAATTACTCGGCTGCCGTCTTTTCGTACTATAACCAAGTCCTTTCCTTCTATTTTTTTAGCAAACTCACGTGTTGCATATTTGCTGTCGGGAGTGTTAAACCCTAATTCTTTAGGTGCAATAGGCTTTTTCCCACTTAAATCTGCGGTTATTTGATCTCTAGGCATTTGAATTTCTGGTTCTTGGGGAGGTTTAGTTTCCATATTACAATTCCGTATAAATGTTTTTTAGACCATTAATAGAGTAGCAGGATATGTCAATAATGCACGTTAAGTTTTTCAGGGCAACCGCGTAAATTGATAATAAAGTATTAACGTAGATGGGATAAGCCATAGGTGACAGGAGGTTGCTTATGGCATTATTATTTTTAGATCATT
>JBEBHV010000232.1:0-2937 GCA_040080715.1 Rickettsiales bacterium
CAAAGAGAAGGAAATAATATATCATTTTGCGAGTTAATTAATTTTTGCAGGGAACAAGAGAAATCTGATGCTGATATATTATTGGTAGAGGGAGTAGGTGGGGTTTGCGTACCGCTTAATGATAAATATACAGTGCTTGATTTGATGGCTGAATTAAAAGATTGGAAAATAATATTGGTAACTGGTAGTTATTTAGGTTCAATAAGCCATACTTTAACTGCTGCACACACACTATCTGCTAGTAATATCAAGTTGCACGCCGTTATAGTAAACGAATCAGAAAATAGCACTGTGTCACTTGCGGAAACTGTTAATACATTAAAGAATTTTATTAAAAAACCGATTGATATTATTACTTTACCACGTAAGCAGGCATCATCCTTAAAAAGGTTGTGTTTATGAGTGAAAAAGATAGCTCGGCAAAGCCTTTTGATTTGATGGAATTTTTGCGAATTCGTCCAAGAAAGATTGATGAGAAATATAAGAAATATGCAAGCCTGAACCGTAGGGCATTTGCGGCTACGATTGACACTTTTATTGCCATGTTTACTATTTCTCCTATTATAGAATTGATACTGAAATACTCGGTTCAAGTAAGGGAAATAACCGAGGAAGAGCTTTCAGCTATTCATAACAATCCAGATCCGCAATCCAAGTATACAGAATTCAAGAGATTATTGATCGAATCTGGAAAGCTTTCAGAATTTTTGTTAAGTTCATCTCTGCAAATTGGGCTGCTCATTATTGCTTCGGCTATATGCTGGAAAATCTGGTCGGCAACACCTGGAAAGATGTTGCTACGGATGAAAATTGTTGATGCAGAAACAGAGAAACCAATGAGCAACCGGCAGATTATTATCAGGGCACTTGGTTATATACCATCGTGCATGGTGTTTTTTCTCGGTATTATCTGGATTTATTTTAACAAACGCAAGCAGGGCTGGCATGATAAAATGGCAAATACTGTTGTAATTATTACTTCTAAAAATAAAACTGCTGATTTACCCAAGGAACCTGCTTAGCTGTTCGTCTAATAAGTGAGTCGTAATGAATAATGAGCTGACAATGATTGAACTTGTGAAAAAAGGGGATTCTTCCGCCTTTCAGCATTTGCTCACGCAGCATTACGACATGATGTACCGCGTTGCCTATCGTTTTACTGGTCAGGCGCAGGATGCAGAGGATATAGCACAGGAGGTATGTGTGGGTTTGGTGCATAAGTTACAGAGTTTTAACGGTAAAAGCAGCTTTTCTACATGGCTTTATCGGGTGGTGGTGAATTCCTGCCGTGATTATCAGAAAAAACGCAGCAATCACCGCAGGCTTGAAAATAGCTATATAGATATAGAGAAGAATGAGCAAAGTGACAAAAATGATTCGGATAAAAAATTATTGTGGCTTTACCGGACGATTGCAGGTTTGGAACAATCACTGAAAGAAACCGCGCTTTTAGTGCTTGCGGAAGAGCTAAGCCACGCTGAAGCTGGAAAAATATTAGGCTGCGCCGAATCGACAATTTCCTGGCGGATGCACGAAATACGCAAATATTTGAAAAATGCAATAGGTAGTTACAATGACTGATAATAAACATCTCCACAGTCGTCATCCCGTGCTTGACACGGGATCTAGGGTAGCAAATTCTATCGGTTATTTTTGCTCCAGACCCCGCAACGAGTGCGGGGTGACAGAAGTGACATGCGGAGGAAAAAATGACAGATAATTGGGATGAAATAGAAAATCTGCTGAAAAACAGTAAGCCCCCGACTCCGTCGGAAGTGGCTAAAAACCTCGCTATTTCCAAGGCTATGGCGGAATTTGAAAAAAAACATTCAAAATCCCGCCAAGGAATATCTCCTGTCACTCGTCTTATGGATGCAGTTCAGGCTGCTTTTATAAATACGATAGGAGAATTTAACATGAGAAAAGCATATATATTGGCTGGTGGGGTTTGCGTAAGCTTGCTGGCAGTTACACTTATGAATACCACCAATTTATCAACAGATTTATTGCCGAAACCAGCAAGTGAGGAATCTTATAAAGGAGATGTATCAAAGGATACTATTTTTACGAAGGAAAAATATGCAGGTGAAAAAGTAATAGCTGATAAAAAATCGGTGTGGACTGCAGAGAGTTCTGCGGTGCAATCTCCGTCTGCACCAGTAGCAATGTTGCAACCTCCACCACCAGCAGAAGCAATGGCGTATGAACCTGCACCTAAACAGGAAATGGCAAAAAATAAGGTATTTTTTTATCCTGCAGAAAATGGAGCTGATGCCATGTCGCCAGGCGTGGCTACCGGTTCGGCAGATATGCCTGTCAGCAATATGATAGCTCCGTACCCTGATTATGACTGGCGACAGAATTATTATCAGAATGAAGGTCGGGATAAATTTCAGGATAGTAAGGAAAACCCAACCAAGCTGGTGAAAGAAGAGCCTATTTCAACTTTTTCGGTGGATGTTGATACTTCGTCTTATTCTTTCATGCGCGCATCGCTGAATAACAATGTTCTGCCACAGAAAGATGCGGTGCGGATTGAGGAAATGGTCAATTATTTTCCTTATGATTACGAAGTACCCAAAGATAAATCTGAGCCGTTTAAGGCCAATGTTTCAGTATTCCCAACTCCTTGGAATCCCGACACTAAACTTATGCATATTGGAATAAAAGGTTATCAGATTGAACAAAAAGAAAAACCACATTCCAATCTGGTATTTTTGATTGATACCTCCGGTTCGATGAACGATCCAAACAAGCTGCCATTGTTAAAAAATTCCTTCAAGCTGTTGCTGGATAGTTTAAAAGCTGATGACACAGTTGCTATTGTGACTTATGCGGGTAGTGCCGGGGTTGCACTGGAACCAACAAAAATCAGTGATAAATCCAAGATTATCAATGTTCTTGATAATTTGGGGGCAGGTGGCTCAACGGCTGGTG
>JBEBHV010000032.1:0-12531 GCA_040080715.1 Rickettsiales bacterium
CAGAAAATAATGATACATCATTATTTTCTGGTTACGCCCGCTACGCGGCGAAAAAGTAAAATCTTTGGCGGACTTTCGGTCTCGATTTTTATACTCCATTCTGTATTTTTTAATACAGAATGGAGTATAAGTTGTATTTTTTGATGTTTTATACAATTTGTTCTTGCAACTAGTAATAGTATTATGTATCTATAATTACAAATACTGGTTGTATGGAAAATTATAAATGCAGAATAATTATATAGATAATTCGGTTCTGACTGTTCTGCCTCATATAATGAACATTGAGACTATAGAAGAATGTGTTGCTACGTTCAAAGCGTTATTATCCCAAAGAAAACAGAACGTAGTCATTGATGCATCAAAAGTTGAGAATATTACTACATCAGGTTTGCAGCTAATAATTTCTCTGGAAAAAACTCTATCAACGGCAGGATGCACTTTTCTGGTTAAGGATGAGAGTGAAATTTTTTCTGCTGCTTTCAAGGAAGCGGGGCTTGAAAATTTCTTAAGTGGGAGAAAATACAATGGTTAAAAAAGTTCTGACAGTGGATGATTCCAGAAGCATGCGTGAGATGGTGTCGTTCACTTTGAAAAGCGCGGGCTATGATGTTGTTGAAGCCGAAGATGGGAAGGCTGCTCTTGCCGCCATTTCAGGTGTGAAAGTTGATGCGGTGATTACCGATTTAAATATGCCTAATATGAATGGCTTTGAATTAATTCGAAATTTACGCGCCAATCCAACCTATAAATTTACCCCCATACTTATGCTTACCACCGAGGGTGATTCCGCAAAAAAAGAAGAGGGAAAATCATCGGGGGCAACTGGCTGGATCGTTAAGCCATTTAATCCTGAGAAATTAATAGAGGTAGTGAAAAGGGTGTGTCCATAATGGTATCTCTGGATCAGTTTAAACAGACATATATCACCGAGTGTTTCGAGCTTCTTGGAGATATGGAATCACACTTGCTTGGGCTTGATGTTGATGCCGTGGATTTGGAACAACTCAACGCTATTTTCCGTTGCGCCCATTCGATAAAAGGTGGGGCAGGAGCATTCGGGCTTGATGCAATTATGAATTTTACCCATGTGTTGGAAGCACTTCTCGATTCCATGCGCGAAGGCAGAACCAGGCCATCTCGAGCTGCAGTGGATATGTTACTAAAATCTGTGGATGTGGTTACAAAAATGGTGCATGCAGCTCAGGATGATGTGCCTCCACCGGATGGTCTGGGTTCGGAGCTTCTAGAGCAATTGAAGGGGCTTTCTTCAGGGGTGACTGCGGAAGATATATCTGCTTCTGCCGTGGTTGGTGATGGTAAGAAAACGGATGAACAGAATGTCCAAAAGAGATGCTGGCAGATTAATTTCGCGCCACATGAAACCCTGCTTGCCACCGGAAATGAGCCCATGCTTATTTTACGTGAACTGCGACGGCTTGGTGAAATTGAAGTTACAGCGTTTACCCATAGGATTCCGGCACTGGATGAATTAAACCCTGCCTTTTGTTATATTGGCTGGTCGATTATTATAAGTACTGATCAGTTGGAAGATAAAATTTTAGAAGTGTTCGAGTTTGTTGCCGATCACTGTGACTTGACCATTGCGCCGGAAGAAAATAAATCTCTGATTGATGAGTATTCGGCAGAGGTTACCTCTAATTCTATAAAGTTGGTAGGAGATGATGTAGGTCTGCGTACTAACCAGACAACTTCTATCCGCGTTGATCTGGATAAGGTTGACAAGCTTGTGAATATGGTAGGTGAACTGGTTATTACCGAGGCAATGCTTAAAGCCCAGACACGTGATTTCAATGAGGGTAAATTTTCCGATTTGATGCGTGGAATAAGTGAGCTATCGCAGCATACGCGTGAGTTGCAAGAAGCCGTCATGTCAGTGCGGATGCAACCTGTGAAATCTATTTTCTCGCGCATGCCAAGGATTGTCCGAGATATTTCGGCGCAGCTTGGCAAAGAAATTAGGCTGGTTACATCTGGTGAAAATACCGAGGTCGATAAAACGGTTATCGAGCAACTTGGTGATCCCCTGACACACATGATCCGTAATTCGGTGGATCATGGAATAGAAAGTCCGGAAGCCAGAATTGCTGCTGGAAAGCCTGAAGAAGGCACAATTAATCTTTCGGCATCTCATCGTGGCGGGCGTATTATAATTGAAATTCGTGATGATGGTGCAGGAATTAACCGCGCAAAAGTTCTCGCCAAAGCACGGGAGAAGGGTTTGATTGCAGCTGATTATACGCCTAGTGATGAAGAATGCGATAATCTTATTTTTCTTCCTGGATTTTCTACTGCTGATGTTGTGTCGAATATATCAGGACGTGGTGTGGGAATGGATGTGGTCAGGCGTAATATCCAGGGAATTGGAGGCACGGTTCATGTTTCCAATAATGTCGGCAATGGTTCTTTATTCACAGTTTCTCTACCACTTACCCTTGCAATACTGGATGGGATGATAGTGCGGGTCGGCATGGAAAATTACATTATTCCCATAACCAATATTATCGAAACGTTGCGTCCTAAATCAGACCATGTGAAACGCGTGGAAGGACATAACGATGTCATCAATGTGCGTGGTGATTTTGTAACTGTAGTTTATCTGCATAGAATTTTTAATGTGACTGGGGCGGAAAGTGATCCGAGCAAGGCGTTAATTGTTTTGGTTGAGAGTGGACACAAAAAAATGGGATTGGTGGTCGATGAATTAATTGGGCAGCAGCAGGTGGTAATTAAAAGTCTGGAATCCAATTCCGATCCGGTTGCCGGTGTATCAGGGGCAACTATCCTTGGCGATGGCAGGGTTTCTTTAATTCTCGATATAGATGGACTTAAAACTCTTTGTCATGGTCATGCAGAGTTAGAAGCAGCTTAGAAACAATTTTGGAGTAATTTTATGGCAGATAATTTTGATAGAGGTTTGGATAAAGAAAATGTTGTTCAGAAGAATGCTACACAACAATTTTTGACATTTACAGTAGGTGGTGAGGAATATGGTGTTGATATAATGACCGTACGTGAGATTAAAGGCTGGACAGAAACTACTCGCCTGCCTAATTCACAGGAATTCATGCGTGGAGTGATGAATCTGCGAGGACTTATCATTCCCATATTTGATTTACGTACGCGTTTTCATCAGGGGATGACCGAAGCAACCGCAAAACATGTTGTTATTATCCTGGCAATAGGAGATCGCAATATCGGTATTCTGGTTGATACTGTCTCGGATATTTTAGATGCCAGTTCTGAGCAAATAAAATCAGCACCGGAGGGTGATACCCAGGTTGATGCTGATTATATCAGCGGACTTATTTCGTTGGAGGAACGAATGGTGGTTCTACTTAATGTGGAGCATCTGTTTGAAGCGCATCATATTGAAAAGGCAATGGCGCAGGCGGCATAATTTATTTTAAAAATCATTTGGAAAGGATGTTCTATGTTTCGTTTAACTATTCGCTCTAAGCTTACTTTATTATTATTATTTTTTGGGCTGTTGCCAGTTGGGGCGGTCATGCCAATTGTTTTTACCAAGCTGAACGAAATGCAGCAGACTAATTTGGAAGAGATGAATATTGTGGCTACTACTGTTAATGAGCTGTTAGACCGTAATTTTTTTGAACGTTATGGTGATGTGCAGGCCTTTGGAGTTAATGCTGCAGCTAAAGATACCGGTAACTGGTATGGAAATGGCAGTGCAAACCCATTGGTCAATTCAATGAATTTCTATATGGGTAATTATGGTCTTTATAAACTTATGATATTAGTGGATATGGAAGGTAAGGTTGCTGCTGTCAATTCGACCGATAGCAGTGGGAAACCCATAAACACTTCCACTGTTTATAATAAATCATTTAAGGATGCGTCATGGTTCCAGAAAGCTGTACGTAAGGAATTCTTAAAAGGCGATGGTGTTGATGGTACAGTAGTTGAGCAAGCCAGATTTGAACCGTTAGTGGCAGAGGTTTATAGGGGGGAAGATGGTTTTGTTATTCCCTTATCTGCTCCAGTTTATGATAACTCCGGAAAAATGATTGGCGTATGGGTGAATTTTGTCGATTTCGGGTTTGTTGAGGGAATTGCTGCCGGCAGTTATCAGAGTGAAAAAGCAAAAGGTAATGTGAGTACGGAAATCACCATTCTTGATCCTGTTGGAAAAGTGATTGTTGATTATGATCCAGCCAATTTTTCAGACGGAAAATACAAACGTAATCCGGAGGTTATAGGAAAGCTGAATCTGGCAGAAAGAGGCGTTGAAGCAGCACAGGAAGCTGTTAAAGGAAAAAATGGCTCAATGCTTTCAGTGCATGCCCGCAAAAAGATTGAACAGGCAGTTGGTTATGACCATAGTAATGGCGCAAATGGTTATCCGGGATTAGGATGGTCAACTTTGGTTCGTATACCAAGCACTGAAGTCTTTTCTGGAATAAATAATGCCAAAGATTTGCTTTATACAATAGTGGGTATAGCCATAGTCGCAATTATGGCAATTGGGGCATTCATCGGCACTTTAGCAAGCAGGCCTCTCCGTAAAATTTCAATGGAAATATCACGTTTGGCAGAGGGTGATTTCAGCAAAGATGTGGAAGGATTAAATAGCAAGGATGAGATTGGGGAGATGGCGAAATCTCTTAATGTCTTTATTATAAAAATGCGCTCAACAATAAGCAGCATTATTGAGGCAGCACGCTCTGTCAACTCTGCAGCAACGGAAATTTCTTCCGGCAGTACAGATTTGTCGCAACGTACTGAAGAGCAGGCTTCTTCGCTGGAAGAGACTGCGGCATCTATGGAGCAGATTACTGGTACAGTGAAACAAAATTCGCAGAATGCGGTGACAGCTAATGATCTATCCAGCAAAGCTAACAATGTAGCCAGCGATGGTGGTAGAGTTGTAGGTGAAGCAGTGATGGCAATGTCTAATATTGAAAAATCTTCACAGAAGATTTCTGATATTATTGGTGTGATAGATGAGATTGCTTTCCAAACCAATCTGCTCGCGCTTAATGCTGCTGTGGAAGCAGCGCGTGCTGGTGATGCCGGCAAAGGTTTTGCGGTGGTGGCATCGGAAGTTCGTTCACTTGCCGGACGTTCTGCTTCTGCTTCTAAAGAAATTAAAGCTCTGATTAATGAAAGTGCGCAGCAGGTGAAAAATGGTGCGGCATTAGTAAATCAGGCCGGAGAAACTTTGAAAGGAATTGTTGGTTCAGTAAAGCAGGTCACGGACATAGTGTCTGATATTGCTTCGGCAAGTAAAGAGCAGGCAACCGGTATCGACGAAATCAATACCGCGATTACGCAGATGGATGAAGTTACCCAGCAAAATGCGGCATTGGTTGAAGAAAATACTGCTGCTGCGCAATCTATGGTGGAGCAGGCGCGTGAGTTAGAAAGAATGATGAATTTCTTTAAGATTAATGATGCTGAAAGAGAAGGTGAACATGTGCGTCCGGAAGAATCAAATCAAAGCGAGGCAAAACTAAAACTGGCTGCAATAAATAATAAGCCTGTGCAAAAAAGAATGCCTCCTGCTGTTGGCAATTCCAAAAAGCTTTCACAGCATACGGTAAAAACAGCTAAGGCATCTGGTGAGAAAAATGGATATGATGCTGATTGGAAAGAATTCTGAGAATGCATGAATTTCACTGTTTTCGTGAATCTTAGTGCGTAAGAATCCAAGAAAATATATATGAAAAGCAACTTAAAAAATGATGAGCAAAGGGAATTCTCTTTCAGCGATAGGGAATTTACATTTCTTGCGAATTTGGTAAGTGACCGTACTGGAATTGTTCTTACTAAAAATAAAAAGAATATGGTTTATTCAAGGCTTGTAAGGAGATTGCGTGCTTTGCACCTGTCCAGCTTTGCGGAGTATTGCGCTTTACTGCAAAGCGGTGCAGGTGATGTGGAGATGGGCAATCTTGTTAATGCCATTACCACTAATCTGACCAGCTTTTTTCGTGAAAAACATCATTTTGAACATTTGCGGGAAAGTGTTTTGCTGCCATTATGCAGCTCTTCGGAAAAATCAACGCAAAAGAAGTTGCGAATCTGGTCGGCAGCCTGTTCGGCCGGTATGGAACCTTATTCCATTGCTATGATTGTAAAATCAACCATTAGTGATTTATCCGGCTGGGATGCACGCATACTCGCTACTGACATTGATACAAACATGTTGGTAACAGGTAGGTCTGGAGAATATTCTTCGGAGCAGCTGGCAAATATTCCACAGCCTTATCACGCTGATATTCGCAAAGAAGATAATAAGATAATAATGTCTGATAGGCTTAGGGAAATTATTTCTTTTAAACAACTTAACCTGCTTGAAAAATGGCCGATGTCCGGTTTGTTTGATGCGGTATTTTGCCGCAACGTGGTAATTTACTTTGATAAGCCTACACAGAAAATACTTTTTAACCGTATTGCCGATTTAATTAAACCTGACGGTTATATGTATATAGGTCATTCCGAGAATCTACATAATGTTTGTGATCGTTTCGAACTTCTTGGAAAAACTATCTACAGAAAGATAAGATAATGAGACGTGAACAGCATAAACTGCAAAACCGCACCGAACCACCAATTAAGGAATATTTTCACAGTAGCAAGCGATATTATGATTCCAAAGAAAAAATTACTGTTGTAAAAATTTTTGCTGGAGATTGGCACGTCTCTACCTCGGAGGATGAAATGATTTCTACGATTTTAGGCTCATGCATTTCGGCTTGTATTCGAGACCCTTATATCGGTGTTGGCGGAATGAATCATTTTCTGCTTCCTAGTAGTGATGAAGTGGATAGCACGCATAGTGATGCAGCGCGTTACGGGTTGTTTGCCATGGAGAGCTTGATAAACGGAATTATGAAAGCCGGCGGTCATAAAGACAGGCTGGAAATAAAGGTTTTCGGTGGTGGTAATGTAACCAATAATTCGGCACGGATTGGCAGTAAAAATGCAAAATTTATCCGTGATTTTTTATATAATGAAGGCTTCCGGAAATTCTCTGAGGATCTAGAAGGCGAACATCCAAGGCGTGTTCATTATTACCCTTCTACAGGCAAGGTTATGATGCGACTGCTGCGCCGTTCTGAAGATATGGTGGTGGCAGAAGAGGAAGCAATTTATGAACGAAAAATTATCAGTAAACCAATTATAAACGACATAGAGCTTTTTTGATTGTATATTATGAAACCGATTACAGTGCTTATTGTTGATGATTCGGCATTTATACGGCAGATGCTTACGGAAATGCTGTCTGCTGATCCGGAAATCAAAGTGGTTGCGACAGCGTTTGATCCATTTGATGCGCGTGAAAAGATAAAAGAATTTAATCCGGATGTTATTACGCTTGATGTTGAGATGCCCAAGATGGACGGCATCACATTTTTAGAGAAAATAATGCATCTGCGTCCGATGCCGGTTATCATGATCTCAACTTTGACAGGTAAAGGAACTGATGTTGCAATTCAGGCACTGCAAATTGGTGCGGTGGAATGTATAGGTAAGCCGGTGGAAAATACTCCGGTAGCACTTCAGAGTTTTTCTGATGAGCTGTGCATTACAGTAAAAAAGGCTGCGGCAACGCGAGCAAATCTCAACCGGACTCGTAACAAACCAGTCAGGCAGGCTGATAAAAGGTCACGAACCGTTTCGCCAAAAGCTCCCAAATTGATTGCAATTGGAGCGTCTACAGGAGGAGTAGAAACCTTGAGTGAAATATTGCCATATCTTCCCAATAACTGCCCTCCAATTGTTATAGCTCAGCATATGCCGCCAGTTTTTACAGCCAGTTTTGCCAAACGTATTTCTACACTGTGCTCATTTCCAATTTATGAAGCGTCTGAAGGCATGGTGCTGAAATCTGGAATGGGGTGTATTGCTGCGGGTGGAACGCAATTAAAGATTATTCGTAAAGCTAGTGGATTGGCATGTAGAGTTACTGATGATCCGCCGGTGAATAATCATAAACCGTCGGTGGATGTAACTTTTGATTCTGTTGTGGAAGCGGTTGGAGAAAATACCTTAGGTATTATTCTTACCGGAATGGGAAAAGATGGCGCGGAAGGATTGCTTAGATTGAGGCAGTCAGGAGCGCACACTATCGGACAGAATGAGGCGAGCTGTGTGGTTTATGGCATGCCGCATGCGGCTTATAATATAGGCGCAGTAGCAGAGGTTCTACCAGTATATAACATCGCTGATGCCATTGTAAAAAGATGCTTCTTATAGAAGCTGGCAACTAAAAGTCAAACTGTGTGCGCAGCAGGAAAATATGCGGATCATCATTCGGGGTTACCGCATTACCGTCACTGTTTGACATAATATAGTTCGCAGTAATCATAGTGTGGTTGTTAGGTATCCACCTGATACCAAAAGTAGTATCCTTTAACTGCCCACCCAGAATGGTTTTGTCGTTTAGATCCAGATTGCTATAGCGTGCCATAACTTGCCATGCACCCCAATTTCCTTCTGATATACTAAGTGGCCACATTGGTTTTGTGCGTTCAAATCTGCCAGTTGAGGCATTATAGTTGCGGCTTTCACCAGTAAGGAAATACGATGCCTCAACATAATAACCACCAAAGGTTGGCTCAACTCCGGAGTTACGATTTACAGCAGCACGGACATATTCACCCTGTAAGGAGAATGGACCATAGACACCGGCAGCTTCAAGCCCGAGCAGATTGACGCTATCTACATTGCTTATAGTTCCGGTATTGACGGCAAGATCAGAAGACGCGCTGGATAGCTGATTTTCTGCACGTGAAGAAAAGCTGAAAGAATCGCTGGAGGAGTCAGGGATACGATGACTACCAGCAACACCAAAATGGATGACTTGAGTTTTATCGGCTATTGGAGCAAGAGTTATACGCCCCGTGATGTCGCGTGATTCATCATCAGTGCTGGTGGTTGAACTTGTTCCACTTCCGAAACCGCCTAGAGATGCTGTCCACGCTCCCAGCGGATCTATCGTGCCATAGCTACTAACCATAACTCCGATTTTGCGATCTGGCGAAAAGAGGTTGGTTGATGCGCGTTCAATAAAGCTGGTAAACGTATCACTGGTAAGGGTTTCCAGACCAAATGGTTCTTTGAATTGCCCAACAGTGATTGAAGTTGGTTTGAACCCGGCATATTCGAGATAGACATCAGTAAGCGTGCTGGAATTTCCGGCAAAATCATTCTCAATCTTATATTTAAAGTCTTTGGCAAGAGTACCAGAAAAATTTAACCTGGCGCGGCGAACATTAGTACCGTCTGGATGGTCTTTTCTGTCGTCTTTGAATATACCGGCATCTATTTGGGCAAATCCACCAACCTTGAAACTATATGCGCCATCGGCAGTTTCAAATTTTGGTGCTGGGATCATGCTGATTTTAACGTCATTTTCTGGTGCCTTTTGGGCTTTTATTTCATTAGTCGCTTTTTCTATTTTTGTAGTTTGCGCCTTGTTCTGCGCTAATTGTTCCTTCAGGCTTTTCATCTCCCGCTGCATGGCCTCCATCTGCGCTTGCATTGCTTCGAGTCGCTTCTGCATTGCCTCATTATCCTGTGCTGATGCCTGTCCGGATGCAAGTATAGTTGCCAAGGTGGTACTTATTAGCAGAAGCTTTTTCATTGGATAGATTCTCCTCTGTAATGATGAGCCATTATTTTGTATGGCTAATATTAGGCTGTGTCGCCATTCGGGTCGCTTGTGACCTAGCGTGAATGTCAACACAGCCTAGCGTGCGATAATATGAAAGGCAATTTATTAAGTAAAGCTAAAATACAATACCACGGGCGAAGTAATACGCATTCTCTGAGATGGCAAAATTTATTGCATCATGCAGCTTTATTACGGTTGGTAAGCTGCAGGAATATATCTTCGAGGTTCGGTTCACGCGTAGTCAAATCACGCACCAATACACCAACAGAGCTTACTGCATTTAATATATCCTGAATATTGTCTTTGCTCGGTTTATAATCAATAACCAGCTTTCCTTCCGAGTCAATTTCTGCTTTCCACTGTTTTATTTTGTCGGGAATATCAAAAATTGATTCCGTAGGCGTAATGACTAACTGCTTGCGGTCAAAGCGTTTGAGCATGGAAGATTTTTTTTCGCAGGCAACCACCTCACCATGATTTATAACCGCAATAGTATCACATAACTGCTCTGCTTCTTCGAGATAGTGTGTGGTGAGCAATACTGTTGTTCCTGCTTTATTCAGTTTTTTCACATATTCCCAAAGTTGGGTGCGCAGTTCAACATCGACCCCTGCCGTCGGTTCATCGAGAATCAGAACTGGTGGATTATGCACTAAAGCCTTAGCCACTAACAGGCGGCGACGCATACCTCCGGATAGCCGTCTGGAATTAATATCTGCTTTGTCAGAAAGTCCCATTGCATCAATAATTTCCTGCGTACGCCGCTTATGCTTAGGCACGCCATAATATCCGGCGTGGATGTCCAGTGCCTCACGTACCGTAAAAAACGTATCAAGAATCAGTTCTTGTGGCACAACTCCAATGGAAAGGCGCGCGCCACGCATCTCTTTTTCTGTGTCATAACCGCAAATGGAAACTGTCCCGCTGGTCTTATGCGTAAGCCCCGCCACGATGTTAATCATGGTCGATTTTCCGGCACCATTTGGCCCAAGCAGCGCGAAAAATGAACCCTCAGGTATATCGAGATCAATTCCTTTCAGAGCGATTTTATGTTGTTTCTTCTTTCCATCAATGTAGGTTTTATGGAGTTCTCGAATTTCAATAGCGTTGGTCATATGGCTTTCTGTCATCCTGAACGAAGTGAAGGATCTTTGCAAAGATACCTCACATTCGTTCGGCATGACAAGCATATAGTTTTAATTTTCACTAAGCCACGCAGCATAAGGCTGCCATAATTCACGCTTCGCATGGCTTCCGACAATCATCCCCACATGCCCGGCACTTGGATGGATAATCACTGCATGTTTACTGGCATTGGCAAGAGGCATAGCACAATCAAACGGCACGACATGGTCATTTTTAGGGATAGCGATAAAAGTGGGCAGGGCAGATGATGGTGGGGTAATGTTTTTACCAGCAACCCGCCATTGCCTTTTCATAAGCTTATTTTCCTGCGCCCAACCAATCAAGCAGTCATTCGCGACTCCTGAAGTCATTGGCACGCCATCATTTACCCAATGTTCCAGTGCCACAAAATCTTTGGCAACACGACTGTTTGGATCAAGTTCCGCGTAACGACGGAATTTATGCTCAAACACAAATGGATCGGTTAGATAAAATAAAGCTTGAATCATTTCTGCTGGCAAAGTTTTTTGTTCGTCAATTCTTCTAGCCATTTCCACTTGCCATTTTTTTTCCAGCACAAATGGAGCAAATTCAGGACAATGAAAATCCCAAGGAGTAGCAAATAAAGCCAGTGAGGAAATTTTTTTGCGTTTGATTTTTGCTGCGGCCAGAGCCAGCACTCCACCCATGCAATAACCAGCAAGCGCTACAGGCTGCGCCGATATTTTTGCTATAAAATCAATGGCTGGTGAAAGTATTTCGGTTACATAATCACCGCAATCGAACTTTCTTTCTGCATCGCTGGGCTTCCCCCAATCCAGCACTAAAGGATAAATTCCCTGACTCGCCAAATAGCGCAGAAAACTACGCTCTTCCTCCAGATCAAGTATGTAGTAACGATTAATCAAAGAGGGAATGAATAACACCACCGATTTCGGATCAGTGACTCTTTGCCCGTAATCAAGCACACGCGCACTGCCATGTTGCCAGATACAGGGCGGGTCGGAAACATCGCGCTTATATGGCGTTTCATAATAACGCAGCACGCCAGCCAGCATCTCACTTGCCTGATTTTTTGCTTCCTCTTGGATTGCTTTTTGCAGTTCCTTTGGTGGTATTGCTTTTAGATTCAAGGGCAGTAAGCCGTTTTTCGCACATTGCAACCCGAAAGGTAAGCTCTGTAAGCAACCCATGCTCAGCAGCAGGTGCATCGGTAGGGTTGGAAGTGGCATTTGGTTTGGCATTGGGTTTAACCTGCATGTTTTGGAACAATTCCAGCATAGCGTGAATAAATTGTTTGTCACCCATCACCGAGGTCATTTGTTTCTGCCATAAATTAAGAAATTCCTTGGCAGTGTCTTGATATGGGTTATCGGTCATATGCGATAGTTACTTGAAATTATACCATGATTACTATAATAGTTATGTATTCTAGCTATTTATAAATAATTTGGAAGCTAATTTGGAAGTTTATATGCAAAAAAAAGACAAGGACAAAGAACCCGCCATCATTAAAAAATACGCAAACCGTAGGTTATACGATACTGAAACTAGTGCTTATATAACGCTGGAGGATTTATGCGATCGCGTTAAGGAAGGGCATCCATTTATTGTGGTCGATGCTAAATCCGGGCAGGATCTAACCCGCCAGATCCTTACCCAAATAATTTTTGAGCAGGAAACCAAGGGTTTCCACGTTCTGCCAACTGATTTTTTGCGCTCGGTTATTGGTTTTTACGGTC
>JBEBHV010000233.1:0-2906 GCA_040080715.1 Rickettsiales bacterium
TAAAGAATTGGCTTTAGCAACACCAGATAACAAAGCGCAGCTGGAATCGCGTAAAATTGAACTTGAAAAGGACATGAAGCAGCGTAAGGATAGCTGGGCAGCGCATAAAGAAGAAATATATAAGCAAATACGCTCAATAAGCGACAATGAAGAAAGCCTCAATAAAGCACGTCGCGAATTAGATGCTGAACTTAAAAAAGCTGAAACAAAGAACAACACTCTTAAAGCATCTGCTACAAAAGAAAAACTAGCAGAAGAGCCGAAAAAGGGTATACTCGCCAGCATCGGTCTTAGTAGCGATTTTGACTCTTCCTTTATAATTGAAAGCAAAGAAACAAAAATTCTACGCGAGAATATCCGCATCTATGAGCAAGGCATCGACCAGCAGAACAAAAATTTAGCGGAATTGACCTCTAAATATTCCCCAGATATTATCTTGAATAGTGATGATATTAAAAAACTATTCAGTGATGAAGCGAAAATTCCACTAAAAAAATTAGGTGTTGATGAAACCAATAAATATCTCAATGCTGAAAAAGAACTTTCCGAAAGTGTAATAGCGCAGGAAGAAGCTGTTTCCGTAGTCGCTGGCTCACTGCGCCGCGTTAAAGCTGGTCTTAAAAAACCCAACAAGCCAATTGGCTCTTTCTTTTTCTTAGGGCCTTCTGGTGTGGGGAAAACTGAGCTTGCCAAAGCTCTCGCCATGTTTATGCACGGTGACCAAAAATCCCTCATCCGTATCGATATGTCAGAATATAAAGACAGAAGTTCGATTGCCCGTTTGCTGGGTGCTGCACCTGGTCTGGTTGGTTATGAAGAAGGTGGTATCCTCACCAATGCTATTCAGCGCAACCCTTATTCAATTGTCTGTATGGATGAGGTTGAAAAAGCCCATCCTGATGTTTACGATATTCTTCTGCAATTACTTGATGAAGGTCGTTTGACTGATGGTAAGGGCATCACCGCTGATTTTACCAACGCTGTCATAATTTGCACTTCTAATTACGGTGCAAAGCACTTTCTGCGTAATGATATCTCCTTCAGCGAGGCAAGCGCAATAGTTAAACAGGCACTCTATAATGGTGATGATTATCACAATCAGGACACACCGTTTCGTCCAGAATTTCTGAATCGTTTCACTAAGATTACCTGCTTTAATCGCCTGAGTATCGAGACTATTCAAGAGATTGCTAGTAAGCATATCGCTGAACTTGGCAAAGTTATTAATAGCAACTATCCACATCTTACGCTGGAAATGAGCGATAGCGATATGAAAGCATTTGCTATCGCTAACTACGAAGACCCTGCCAAAGGTGCGCGTATTATCACTGAGAACGCCATCCCCAATAAGATTGGCGACCGTCTTGCCGAGGCAATTCTTTCTGACCTGGCGAATCAACATATCGATGCCAATGGTGACAATATTGAACCACAACCAAAAATTATTAGAATTACTTATTCTCAACAAAATGGAGTGGTGATGCAAATATCTCCTAAGAAAGATACGTTAACTAATGGCTGAAAATGATGAAATCAAAAATAGGCTATCGGCGCTGCGTGATTCTGTGGACGGCAAGAAAGATGCCACCGCTGCTGCTGAATCTGTAATTAACCGGATAGATGATATTCTTGTTAATGAACGCAATAGAATTGCGATTGAAAATGCACAGAAGGAACAACAAAAACAGGCAGATAAAAATTCCTCAGGTATTATTGGTGTTTTTACGTCAGCAAAAGACGAGCTAGTGGATATGGCTGGGGCTGACAGCAAGTTAGGACATATTATAGCTGATACCAGCGAGGCTACCTATGAAGGCAGTAAAATTGTGCGCTCGGTTATTCAAACATTGATATGGTTCTGGTATAGTTTTTTATTCCCAGTTATACGCTATTTATTTGCACCCGCCGCCACTTGGATAGTAAAAAAATACACTAGGTTATATAATCGCCTAGCATATACAAAAGATAAAAAAACTGGCGAAGAGCGCATTAATTACCCGCGCTCTCTCGCAACCATAATAGCTAGCTTTATTATTGGTTACTGGCTGCTTACAAGCGCAATACCTTTTCTAGGGCATCTTGCTTACGAAGCGACACTATATCCGACAACACTTCGTACAGAAACCATGATAATGATGGGATCAGAAGCAGACGGCATACAGAACGGTGTTTTCTATGCTAAAGGCTGTAATAACCTTAGTCAATGTGATGATACTCATAGCATACGCTACGAAATACGACACAGTAATTGGCTTTACTTTAAAAATCTTTTTACTAAGGGACAGCTTTTTTTGCCAGAATATATTGATGGGGCAATTCCCAACGTAATCGCAAGATGCGAATTGGAAACGTGGGGATTTCGTTTTCGACCATTGGGATTGTATCCACAAATTTCCAGAGTAAAACGCTGTGTGCCTCTCTCCGATGATGAGATACAGAGCATGACTGCTTCACCTCCACAGCATAAATAACGCGGTTACTAAGCAATAGACCTCTGCATAATGCGTCATTGCGAGTGAAACGAAGCAATCCATCTTTCTATGATGCTTGATTTTACTGGATTGCCGCGAAGGCTACGCCTTCTCGCAATGACGAAAAACGCATTATGCAGAGGTCTCAGCAATAGTGAACAGGTAGAAATAAAAAATGGGCTTTTAGAAATTTATTCCTGTATTTTTCTATACATTACGTCAAATCGGAGGACATATTTCTTTCCTGAAATTATAGGACTTCCTTCATGCCACAATTCATGAGGAAAAATAAGAGCCATGCCGATTTCTGGTTTTATACAATGCTCAGAAAAAACCCTTTTGTACTAGTTCAATAGATATGAGACTTTTTGTTGCCTCAAGATTTGTTGAGTATATTGGTTTGGTGTTAGGTAGTCCAGAGCTTGATGTGGTCTA
>JBEBHV010000234.1:0-2897 GCA_040080715.1 Rickettsiales bacterium
AATGCTCTAAAAATAATAATGCCATAAGCAACCTCCTGTCACCTATGGCTTATCCCATCTACGTTAATACTTTATTATCAATTTACGCGGTTGCCCTGACAAGGTTGGTTATTTCTATTGATTAACCTTATAGTAACTAATACAATATATACTATAGTATTATTATGAATGGTCGCAGGATGTTTTAGTGACCATGGCGAGTGTATGTCGCTAACGTCAGGAGGATGAAATGAATATAAGCTCATTATCAGGTTTGACTGGTCTTTCGCAACAGCAAAACCTTCAGAAATCCAGCTCTAAGCTTAGCGCGGTTATCGCTGCTCTTGCCAGTGGCAACAAGCTTACATCTGCAAGCACTGATATATCTTCACTTTCAGTTGCCGGTCAATTACAGGCAGCAGTGAGCGGTCTTAAACAAGCATCAGGAAATCTGGCACAGGCGAGCAGCCTGGCGCAAGTCGCAGATGGTGGTCTTTCACAAATAAATGAAATAGCGCAGCAGTTGCAGAATCTGGCGCAGCAGGCGCGTTCTCCAATTTTAAATGATGATAACCGTAAAGCTCTGGGTGAGCAATTTAAGCAACTGACAGCGCAAATTGATAGTATCGCAGCAAACACCAGCTTTGGCGGAAAAAAACTTTTAAATGGCGATTTGAATGGTAATGGCGCGGTATCACTTGATAGCTTGCTTTCTTCCGAAGACAGTGAATCAGGCAGCCTTTCCATAGAAAATTTTTCCAGTGCCAGCCTGTTTGGTGGCAGCTCGCTAAATCTTTCCAGTGCTGATGATGCTGCCAATGCCTTTGCTGTGATTGGTGATGCACTGAATAAAATCACCAGTGGACGGGCTGATGTCGGTTCATTCCTGCAATCAGTTGATTATGCCGCAGCAAGCATTGACTCAGCGATTGCCAATCAGGAAGCGGCGCGTTCAACCCTTCAGGACACGGATTTTGCTGAAGCTTCATCGCAGCAATCACAGGCAACTCTGCAACAGAATATTGCCCTTGCCCTCGCCGCACAAGGCAACCGCCTTACCCCTGCGTTGTTGCAGTTGGTTGGGTAGGCTAGTGAATAGTTATTAGTGGCTAGTGGATAGTGGGAATGACACTAGCCACGATTCACTAACCACCAATCACCAACTTTCCAAGGAATAGCTTTTGGCAATCGTCTTACGTTGTGGTAAGTATCGAATAACCACCACAAATAGGAGATGATTTATGAAAAAGCAACTTTCCCTTCTTTTGCTTAGCAGTGCGCTTGGCTTTTCAATGCCGGCATTTGCTGATGAAACCGCAATAACTATTTACAGCAAAGCGCAACCGGGAGCGATTGACCCCAACCTGTATCGTCCGGTAAATGGTCAGGCTGGATATAGCGGTATGAACGTGCCGGGCTATGGGATTGTGCGCCAGATTCGTGATATTGAACTGCCGGGCAAAAGCAACATTATCAAATATAGTGATGTGGCAGCGTATATCGACCCGACCACGGTTCAGTTTAAATCACTCACCGACCCGAAAGGCACAAAAGTTGGCGAGCAGAATTACCAGTTCGATTTAGTCAGCCAGCAGAAACTTCTGGAAAAATATATTGATAAAAAGATTACAGTGGAAAAATACGCTGGTGATAAAACAGAAATTATTGAAGGTACTTTGATGAGTACGCAAGGTGGGCTTACGCTAAAAACAGCTGATGGCTCAGTGAAGGCTGTGAATAACTACGCCAGCGTAACTTTCCCTAGCCTTAGTGATGGATTAATCACCAAGCCAACTCTGGTGTGGAATATTTTTACCGGAACTATCGGCAAGCATAAAAGCGAAGTGAGCTATCAGACGCAAGGAATGACCTGGTGGGCGGATTATAATTTAATTTATAGTGAAGGCAAAGACGCTAATAACGGCACAGTGGATTTCGGTTCGTGGGTTTCCATAATCAACCAGACTGGCGCAAGTTTTAATGATGCTAAATTGAAATTGATGGCTGGTGATGTGCAGCAGGTTGCCCCGCAACCACAATTTGCTGCGCGGGCTATGGCAATGGAAATGAAAGCAATGGATTCTGTTGCTGCCGCTCCAGCATTTTCTGAAAAAGAATTTTTTGAATATCATCTATATACTCTGGATACACCGGTAACACTTCCGGATAATTCCACCAAGCAATTGGAGCTGATTCCCGCCGTTAGCAATGTGCCGGTTGAGAAACTGATGGTGTTTAATGGTCAGCAAGCGCAATATTGGAATTATGGCGGGATATATATTGACCAAGGTTATGGTGTGGAAACCGGCAACCGCAAGGTTGATGTATTTCTGAAGCTACTTAACAAAAAAGAAAATGGGCTTGGCGTTCCCCTGCCCTCCGGTAGAATCCGCGTCAACCAGCGTGATGCAGCCGATGGCAGCCTGGAATTTATCGGTGAAAACATTATTGACCACACAGCGCGCAATGAAGAAATAATGATAAAACTAGGCAGTGCTTTTGACGTGGTTGGAGAACGCAAACAACTTAATTATGTTTTAGACAGCAACCGCAAATTTGCTGAAGAGGATATTGAAATCAAAATCCGCAACCAAAAGAAACAACCTGTAAAAGTGAAAATTGTGGAAAGCATGTATCGCGCTACCGGCTGGAAAATTTTAAGCAGCAGCGATGAATATGCCAAAAACAATTCACATCAGGTTAGTTTTATAGTTGATGTTGCGCCGGAAAAGGAAAAAATCGTTACCTATAAGGTGCGTTATAGCTGGTAGTTATACAAATCCTGCGGGTGGCAAAAGCCACAGCGCAGGATCTGTTTATAGTCCCCCGTTAAGAAGCAAATTTTAGATTTTTAGTTGGTGATGTTTGCATTATTTTTTGCAATAGCAGTGAGATAAAATAGAGCCAAAGAATCCTGA
>JBEBHV010000033.1:0-12450 GCA_040080715.1 Rickettsiales bacterium
GGCGTGATTATTCTGTCCAGCAGAAATTGCTTATGGTGGTTGCGGTTTCAGTTGTTGCGACTGCCTTCTTGTTTTTACTTGAATTATGGGGCATCTCGATACCTAAGGAATTTTTGGCTAAAATAGTTGGAACTTTAATCATAATAGGAGTGGTGTCAGCAATTTTAATTGCTATAAATTCTAATATGAAAGAAGAAAAAAAAGACGATAAAGATAATTTTTTTAATTAGGTTACTGCTATGTTGGATTTGCTATTTTCCTGCCTGCCACTGAGAGCTAAGAAAGTTTAGATTGCTGTATGGATGAAATTATAACCTTCTTGATGCCACTCTTGATTCCGCTTGGTAAGATTTTGCTGGTAGTTGTCCCGCTTCTTGTCTGCGTTGCCATGCTGACTTTAGTTGAGCGCAAAGTTATAGCAGCAATGCAACTACGCAAAGGTCCCAATGTCGTTGGATTCTGGGGGCTATTGCAGCCATTTGCCGATGGTCTGAAACTGTTTTTAAAAGAAACTATTATTCCATCGCAGTCCAGTCGCGTTATATTCCTGCTTGCGCCGATGGTCACGTTTATGCTGGCTTTGCTTGGCTGGGCAGTGATTCCGCTTACACCTGAATTTGTAATAGCTGACATCAATGTTGGAATTTTATATCTGTTTGCGGTTTCTTCGCTCGGTGTTTACGGCATAATCATGGCCGGTTGGGCGAGTAATTCTAAATATGCTTTTCTTGGTGCAATCCGCTCCAGCGCGCAAATGGTCTCATACGAAGTATCAATAGGATTTGTGATAGTAACGGTTCTATTGCTGGTTGGTTCACTTAATCTTGGTGATATAGTGAAGGCGCAATCTGGCGGATTCTGGAACTGGCACGCTTTTGGCGGTCTGTTTCCGATGTTTGTAGTGTTTTTTATTTCGGCACTGGCGGAAACCAACCGTCATCCTTTTGATTTGCCTGAGGCAGAGGCGGAGCTGGTCGCCGGCTACAATGTTGAATATTCTTCAATGTCATTCGCTCTGTTTTTTCTTGGTGAATATGCCAATATGATTCTGATGTCGGGAATGACAACTATATTGTTTCTTGGCGGCTGGCAGCCAATTGCTGATATTGCCCTATTCACTTGGGTTCCGCCCCTGTTATGGTTTGTTGCTAAAGTGTTTATTTGCCTGTTTATATTCATCTGGGCAAGGGCAACGCTGCCACGCTATCGTTATGATCAGTTGATGCGGCTTGGTTGGAAGGTATTTCTACCGCTTTCCCTGGTTTGGGTGGTGTTAACCTCGGCTTTTGTCGTTTATTGGTAAGGAATGAAATGGAAGATCCAGATATAACAGTACATATAGGTCGTATAGAAGCTTTTTTCCAATGGCTGGTAGATTTTGTCCATCATTTTGGCTATCTGGGAATTTTTATAATGTCTTTTCTGGAAAGCACTTTTGTGCCGATACCAAGCGAAGTTACAATGATTCCTGCTGGTGTGCTGGTGCAACAGGGGCATATGAATTTCTGGATAGTGTGGTTTGCGTCTACGCTCGGCGCGCTTGCCGGCTCACTTTTTAATTATTATCTGGCTCTGTGGCTTGGGCGCAGGTTCTTTTATAACTATGGTAAATATTTTTTCTTTACCCATGAAAAGCTGGATAAAATAGACAAGTTTTTTGCAGAGCATGGTGATATTTCAACTTTCACTGGTCGACTGCTGCCAGGGGTGCGGCATTTTATCGCTTTTCCCGCCGGTCTTGCGCACATGAATCTTAAGAAATTCTGCATTTATACTTTTCTGGGAAGCTCGATCTGGATGGCTGTGCTTATTATTGTCGGCTATTACATTGGCGATAATAAAGAGATGCTACATAAAATGATGCCTTATATAGTTGGTGCTGTTTCTGCTTTCGGAATAGTTGCGGTGGGTGGTTATGTATGGTATCAGCGTAGAAAAAAGCGGAAAATAAAGGTAGATTAGGATGATAGGTCGCAGTAGTACAGTTAGGGCTTTTCTGCTGGCGGAGCTGGTCTCCGGCTTTTGGCTGACGCTTAAATATATGTTCAAAAAACCGGTTACCATTAATTACCCGTACGAAAAAGGTCCACTCAGCCCGCGCTTTCGCGGTGAACATGCCCTTCGCCGCTATCCTAATGGAGAAGAACGTTGCATTGCCTGTAAATTATGTGAGGCAATTTGTCCGGCGCAGGCAATAACTATTGAAGCTGAAGCTCGTGAAGACGGTTCACGCAGGACAACCCGTTACGATATTGATATGACTAAGTGCATATATTGTGGTTTTTGCCAGGAAGCTTGTCCGGTGGATGCTATAGTCGAAACCCCTAATTTTGAGTTTGCTACTGAAACGCATGAGGAGCTTCTATATAACAAGGAAAAATTGTTGAGTAATGGCGAGCGTTGGGAAAGCACGATTGCTGCAAGCCTTTCCGCCGATGTGGAGTATAGATAGTAATGGCTGAGAATATCACTGTGGTTGTCATGCCAGCGCAGGCTGGCATCCAGTCTGGGCTAAATATAAAATGAAAGACTATTATGTATATATGATGGCTAGTAAAAGAAACGGTACTTTATATACAGGAATGACTAATAATCTCATACGTAGGGTTTATGAACATAAAGAAGGTATTTTTGAGGGTTTTACAAAAAAATATGGTGTTAAATTATTAGTTTGGTATGAACAGACAAATGAAGTTGAAGCAGCTATTAAACGTGAGAAAAACATTCAGGCATGGAAGCGGGAATGGAAGTTACGGTTAATTGAAGAATTCAACCCGGATTGGAATGATTTGTATCTTGAAATAGCTGGATGCCAGCCTGCGCTGGCATGACAAGGAATGGTAATGGCTGAGAATATTGCAACATTGATGTTTTACATCTTTTCGCTGATTACGATTGTATCGGCGTGCATGGTTGTTTCCAGCAAAAACCCTGTTCATTCGGTGTTTTTTTTAATTCTGGCATTTTTTAATGTTGCTGGTCTGTTTGTATTGATTGGCGCGGAATATATCGCAATGACACTGGTGATTGTCTATGTTGGTGCAGTTGCCGTATTATTCCTGTTTGTTGTGATGATGCTCAATATTAATTTTGCCGAAATGCGCGAGGGTTTCCTTAAATACCTTCCTGTCGGTGGAGCAGTTGCCCTGACTATTTTCGTTGAATTCGTATTTATATTATACGGTTCTTTTGCCGGTAAAAATGCTGTTTCGCCGGTCAGGGATGTAATTCTGCCAAGTGAAGAAATCAGCAATACCAAGGCAATTGGTTCCATATTATACACCGATTATGCCTACCCATTCCAGATGGCGGGGATAATTCTTCTTATCGCGATGATCGGAGCCATTGTGCTGACCAAGCGCGAGCGTTATTCAGTGCGCAAGCAGGATATTGGAAAGCAGCTGGCGCGCACTAAGACGAGTGGCATAGAAATTGTTTCTGTAAAATCAGGCGAGGGGATTTCATAGAATATGGATCAGGTGTTTTTCGGAAATATAGGTGCTATCCACTATCTTATTCTATCCAGCTTGCTGTTTACCATCGGCGTGTGCGGGATTTTTCTTAATCGCAAGAATATCATAACCATACTTATGTCGATTGAACTTATTCTTTTGTCGGTGAATATAAATTTTGTAGCGTTTTCGGTAAAACTTGGCGATCTTACAGGTCAGATTTTTGCCATGTTTATTCTAACTGTTGCCGCTGCTGAAGCTGCTATTGGTCTTGCCATTTTAGTTATCTACTTCCGTAATCGTGGTACGATTGCGGTCGAAGATGTGAATATGATGAAGGGATAAAAATGATCTCATTCATAGTATTTCTGCCATTACTTGCCTCTATTATAGTCGGTCTTTTTGTACGTAGCATTAATCCTAAGTTAGCTCACCAACTAACCTGTGGGGCTATGATATTTTCTGCCATTCTTTCTGGTATAGTTTTCTCTGGCTTTGCCTTTGGTGATAGTGTGGTTAGCAAGGCAAATATTTTGCCGTGGATTATTTCGGGCGACTTTGTTGCTAATTGGACGCTCAGGGTAGATGCGCTTACGGCGGTGATGCTGGTGGTAGTGACTTGGGTTTCAGCGGTCGTACATGTTTATTCGGTTGGCTATATGAGCCATGATGAACACCAGCCACGCTTTATGGCATATCTGTCACTCTTTACCTTCTTCATGTTGATGCTGGTTACTTCTGATAATCTGGTGCAACTTTTCCTCGGCTGGGAAGGGGTAGGGCTTTGCTCTTATTTGCTGATTGGCTTCTGGTTCAAAAAACAGTCAGCGTGCAACGCAGCGATGAAAGCATTCATAGTTAACCGTGTTGGCGATTTTGGTTTCGCGCTCGGGATTTTTGCTACTTATGTATTGTTTGGCAGCGTTCAGTTCGACACAATTTTTTCTGCGGTTGCTAATTATTCTGATGCGAAATTCTCTTTCCTCGGCAGCGAATATCATGCTCTGACCTTGATCTGCATCCTGCTGTTTATCGGAGCTATGGGTAAATCGGCGCAGCTTGGTCTGCATACCTGGCTTCCTGATGCTATGGAAGGCCCAACTCCGGTGTCCGCGCTAATCCACGCAGCAACCATGGTAACTGCCGGTGTGTTTATGGTGGTGCGTTGTTCGCCTCTATTCGAACAATCCCCAGACGCGCTGATGGTGGTTACAATTGTCGGCGCATGCACGGCGTTTTTTGCGGCAACAGTCGGTCTTGTGCAGAATGACATCAAGCGGGTGATTGCTTATTCCACCTGTTCGCAACTTGGTTATATGTTTTTTGCCTGCGGTGTTGGTGCATATTCGGCTGCCATGTTCCATCTTATGACACACGCATTTTTCAAAGCCCTGTTGTTCCTTGGCGCGGGTTCAGTTATTCACGGCCTTTCCGGTGAGCAGGATATGCGTAATATGGGCGGGGTATGGAAAAAAATGCCGATAACTTACGCTTATATGTGGATTGGCTCGCTTGCCCTTGCTGGTGTTCCGGTCTTTGCCGGATATTATTCCAAGGATATGATTTTAGAAGCAGCATACGCGCATGGCGGTGTTGGAAGTTTTGCATTCTGGATGGGAATTGCAGCAGCTTTCATGACCGCGTTTTATTCGTGGCGATTATTATTCATGACTTTCCATGGTAAATCGCGTGCTTCCAAAGAAGTGCAGGCGCATGTGCATGAATCACCGCCTATAATGCTGCGACCATTGTTGCTTCTGGCTTTTGGCGCGGTATTTTCCGGTTGGTTGGGTTACCATGTGTTCGGTATGGTTTCAGAGGACGGACATTTCTGGCGAGCGACAATCGCTTCGCATGAAGCAATTGGACATGCACACCACGCACCTGCCTGGGTAGCAACATTGCCTCTGCTTATGGCATTGAGTGGTATTGGTCTGGCATGGTTCCTCTATATTGCGTCCCCGGCAATTCCGGCAAGGATTGCCAAGAAATTTCCATATCTTTATAAATTCCTGCTTAATAAATGGTATTTCGACGAGCTTTATGATTTGCTGTTCGTGAATCCTGCCAAGCGTCTCGGTCAGTATCTGTGGAAATTCTGGGATGAAAAAATTATTGACGGGCTTGGGCCAAATGGTGCGGCACTAATTACTCATCTGATGGTTGGGCGCACATCGCGACTGCAGACAGGTTATCTCTACCATTATGCTTTTGCTATGCTCCTTGGATTTTTAATAATTACTAGCTGGGTGGTGTTCAGATAATGTTAAGCGCGCTCATATTATTGCCACTTCTTGGCGCATTCATGATTATGCTGTTTACCAGAAGTGGTGAGCAAGGCGCGAATGAAGCGCGTTATATTGCGCTGTTTACCACTCTTATTACCTTTTTTGCATCACTATTGCTATGGACAGGGTTTGATTCCAGCTCTGCGGAATTCCAATTTGTGGAAAAAGCGGTATGGTTTAAAGATCTGGGGATCAACTACTATCTCGGCATAGACGGAATTTCCCTGTTTATGGTATTGCTCACCACTTTCCTGATGCCTATCTGCATATTATGCAGTTGGGAGTCCATTACTAAAAGGGTTCGTGCCTTCATGGTGAATTTCCTTCTGTTGGAAGCCTTTGTAATCGGTGTATTCAGTGTGCTTGATGTAGTGATGTTCTACATTTTCTTTGAAGGAATGTTGATTCCTATGTATCTGATCATCGGCATCTGGGGTGGAAACCGGCGGATATATGCTTCCTATAAATTTTTCCTGTATACACTGGCCGGATCAGTATTATTTCTGGTGGCGATTGTTTATTTATATCTGACTTTCGGCACTACCAGTATTCCTGAATTAATTGCAGCCGGACATACATTGCCACTTTCTGTCCAGCAATATCTATGGCTTGCGATGTTCGCCTCATTTGCGGTAAAGGTTCCTATGTGGCCGGTACATACCTGGCTTCCTGATGCCCACGTGCAGGCACCAACCGCCGGTTCGGTGATTCTGGCGGGTATCCTCCTCAAAATGGGTGCGTATGGTTTCCTGCGCTTTTCCCTGCCTATGTTGCCTGACGCTTCTCACTATTACGCACCGTTTATATTTACCCTAAGCATTATTGCAGTGGTTTATACTTCGTTGGTGGCGATGATGCAGCACGATATGAAAAAACTCATAGCCTATTCTTCCGTTGCCCATATGGGTTTTGTCACTATTGGTATTTTTACTTTCAATTTACAGGGTATTGAAGGTGCTATTATCCAGATGATAAGCCATGGCTTGGTTTCTGGCGCATTGTTCCTTTGTGTTGGCGTAGTTTATGACCGAATGCATACGCGTGAGATAAAGGAATATGGCGGTGTGGCGACAATCATGCCGAAATACGCGCTGATATTCATGTTCTTCACCATGGCTTCAGTCGGACTTCCTACTACTTCCGGTTTCGTAGGCGAATTTTTGGTTCTGCTTGGTGCGTTCAAGGCAAGTACCTATGTTGCATTTGGTGCGACGACTGGCGTGGTACTGGGGGCGGCTTATGCTTTGTGGTTATATAAACGGGTGGTGTTTGGTGAAGTAACCAATGAGGAAGTGAAAACCATGCCTGATATTTCTGCCCGTGAAATTTTGATATTTGCTCCTATTATATTCTGTGTGTTGTGGATTGGGCTATACCCAAAGCCATATCTTCATGCGATGGAAGCGTCAGTGAAACAGTTAATCAAACAAACAAATGTAGTAGGAAAAAACTGAATGCTGCAGATGCTTATAGATGCTGGTATTAAAGCGATAAAGCCGGAGATTTTTCTTCTGCTTTCCACAGTGTTTTTGCTCTTGTTCGGGTTGTATCGCGGGCAGAGAGTGCGCACTGGTTTTATTATTTTATCGCTCCTGATTATGTTGATTACCGGTTGGTTGGTGGCTTGCCCGCATGACCAAAGTGGCGGAGTATTCCTGGACGGAATGTTTGCCAGCAATGATTTCACAGTATTTGCCAAAATCCTGATTTTAATATCCGGTGTTCTGGTGCTTATGCTTTCTTCCGATTTTCTACGGGAAGATGGCGGTAGACCGTTTGAATTTATAATACTTATGCTGTTCGCGCTGCTTGGTATGATGCTCATGGTGTCCGCTGCCGATCTGCTTGCACTGTATATGGCTCTGGAGATGAGCAGCCTTGCCCTTTATGTCCTTGCGTCATTTAACCGTGATCACGCAAAATCCAGTGAAGCTGGTCTTAAATATTTTGTGCTGGGCGCACTTGCTTCGGGTATGATGCTGTTTGGCATGTCTTTGGTTTATGGCTTTGCCGGAAGCACTAGCTTTGAAGCTCTGACTACACTTTTTGACGATCAATATACGCTCTCGAAAGGAGTGGTGTTGGGACTCATTCTAATTATAGTCGGTTTTTGCTTCAAGCTTTCTGCCGTTCCTTTCCACATGTGGACACCGGATGTTTATGAAGGTGCGCCAACCCCCGTCACCGCTTTTTTTGCTACAGCTCCGAAAATTGCGGCGATGGCTTTGTTTACCCGTTTTCTATTAGAGCCATTTGCTAACGCTGAAGGGCAGTGGCAGCAGATTGTTATTTTTGTTTCGCTGGTTTCAATGCTGGTCGGTGCTTTTGGGGCAATTGCCCAGAGCAATATCAAGCGTCTGCTTGCTTACAGCTCGATTGGGCATGTAGGTTTTATGCTTATGGCACTCGCAGCAAATAATAATAGTGGGGTGCAGGCGATACTAATATATCTAAGCGTATATATTTTTATGAGTACTGGTTTGTTTGGCTGTGTGCTGCTGATGAAGCGCGGTGGTAAAGCTCTGGAAAATATCAAAGACCTTGGCGGTCTGTCGCAGAATAACCCGCTTATGGCAATAGTGATTACCATTTGCATATTCTCAATGGCAGGGATTCCGCCTATGGCTGGTTTCTTCGGCAAAATGTATGTGGTGCTGGCAGCAATTGATGGCGGGCTTGCCTGGCTGGCGGTGGTTGGGGTGTTAACTAGCGTTATAAGCTGCTATTATTACTTGAAAATTGTCAAAACCATGTATTTTGACGAGCCGGAAGCGAAATTTGACTCTTCTTCCTCAGTTCTGGTTAATGGTGCTATTGCTATTTCCGTTGCAGTGACTATGCTGTTCTTCCTCGTACCTACGCAACTTGTAATCCTGGCAAAGAACGCTGCCACAGTTCTGATAAAATGATGTTGATAAAATGACAATGACCATGAACGCGCAAAAGAAAAAAATCGTTCCTAATCTGCTTAATGATTATCATTTATTGTCTTTTGATTCCCTTGATTCAACTAATGAAGAAGCCAAGCGTCTGGCAAAAGCCGGTGGCAGTCATGGTGCGGTTATCTGGGCAAGGAAACAGAGTGAAGGCAAGGGAAGGCTAGGGCGTAACTGGCTCTCGGCGGAAGGTAATTTGTTTGTTTCAGTGCTTTTACAACCGCAAAAGTCTCTGGCGGAATTATCCCAGCTTTCATTCGTGGCAGCAGTGGCAGCACTGGCAGCAGTCGCGCCACTTCTTGAAGATAAATCTTCCCTGAAAACCAAATGGCCAAATGATATATTGCTTTCTGATCGTAAGCTGGGCGGGATTCTGCTCGAATCATTCCGAACCGAGGGAAATGATTATCCATGGGTGATAGTTGGTCTTGGAATTAACATTGATAGCTATCCGCCGCGCACGGAATTTCCAGCGACCTGCCTTAAAGAAGCCGGGGTTGAGCTGGTTTCTGCCAAAATAATTTTATCGAGGTTTATCCATCATTTTATTGAGTGTTATAATGAATGGAACAATAAAGGCTTTAACGGTATCCGTAAAGACTGGCTGGCAAATGCTTGGAATTTAAAACAAAAAATAACCGCCCGTCTGGAAGGTATTGAGGTGCAGGGGATTTTTGATGGAATAGATGCAAGTGGCAATCTCGTGCTTATTCTGGATAATGGTAAAAAACATATTATCCACGCTGGTGATGTTTATGCTTCTGGTAATTGATGTCGGCAACACTAATGTGGTGTTTGCGGTTTTTGACGCTGATAAAATTGCCGGGCAATGGCGTATTTCTACCGATGCAAAGCGCACCGCCGATGAATATGGCGTGTGGCTTACGCAGGTTCTGGAGCATTCACAAATTTCCCCGGGATCTATAACCGGTGCTGTGGTTTCATCAGTTGTACCACAGACATTATTTGACCTGCGCCAGCTTACCAAACGTTATTTCAATACCGAGCTTATGGTTATAGGCGACCCAAGACTCAATCTAAAAACCGGTGTCGGGGTAAAAATTGATAACCCGGCGGAAGTTGGGGCGGATAGGTTGGTAAATGCTTATGCTGCCTGGTCTCGCTATAAAAAACCGCTGATAGTTGTTGATTTCGGAACTGCGACTACCTTTGATGTGGTTAGCAAAGAAGGCGATTATATTGGCGGGGTGATTGCTCCTGGTATAAATCTATCACTTGATGCTTTGCATCGGGCTGCTGCCAAACTTCCGAATATTGCGATTTCTAGACCTGACAAGGTGATAGGCACAAATACCATCTGGGCTATGCAATCGGGGATTTATTATGGTTATGTTGGCCTTGTCGAAGGCATTGTTGCCCGCATCAAGGCAGAATATAATTCGCAAATGCTGGTAATCGCCACTGGCGGTCTTGCGTCATTATATGCTAAAGCTTGTCCGTTAATTGAGCATGTCGATGGCGACCTGACGATACATGGCCTGAAGCAATTATATGAGATGAATAAAAATGTCATGAGTCACGAGTCATGAGTCATTGGATAAATTCCATACTCATAACCCATGACCCATGACCCATGACAGGAATATTATGACCTTTAACTTCTCTAAACACAAAGACGATTTACTCTTTGTGCCGCTTGGTGGCTCCAATGAAATTGGCATGAACCTGAACCTATATACCATCGATGGTAAATGGTTGATGGTGGATTGCGGGATTGGTTTTGCGGGTGATTATTTGCCAGGTGTTGAGATAATCGTTCCCGATATTTCTTTCATCACCGAACATAAGGAGAATCTCCTTGGTTTAGTGATTACCCACGCGCATGAGGACCATCTGGGGGCAGTGCCATATCTATGGCGCGAACTTGGCTGCCCGATTTATACCACACCATTCACCGCTGCTTTCCTTAAAAATAAAATCTCGGAAATGGGCCCGGGTAAAAAACCGCAGATTCATGAAATTGCCTGTGGTGGTTCGGTGGATCTCGACCCTTTTAAGATAGAATTTATTGAACTGACTCACTCCATTGCCGAAATGCAGGCAGTAGCGATTACCACTAAAAAAGGCGTGGTGTTGCACACGGGTGATTGGAAATTTGATGATGCGCCGATTATAGGCAGCGTTTCGGATGTGGACGCTCTGAAACGCTATGGTGATGGCAATGTGCTGGCGATGGTCTGCGATTCCACCAACGTATTTGAAGAAGGTTCTTCAGGCTCAGAGGGCGAAGTGCGCAAACATTTGGTAGAGCTTATTAAAACCTGTCCGAAAAGAGTGGTGGTTTCTACCTTTGCTTCCAATCTTGCCCGCGTAGCAACGCTTATCCACGCTGCGAACGAAGCCGGACGCATGGTGGCACTAGCCGGGCGTTCGCTGTATCGGGTGGTGGATGCCGCAAAGCAGGCAGGGTATATCGATGAGGATATGGAATTTATAAGTGAGCGCGAGATAATGAATCTTCCGCGTGAAGACGTGCTGATTATATGCACGGGCTGTCAGGGCGAACCACGTGCTGCCCTTACCCGGATTTCACGCGGCGACCACCCGCATATCCGTTTGCAGCCAAATGACACGGTGATTTTTTCTTCGCGGAAAATCCCGGGTAACGAGGTGAAAATCAATGGTATCCAGAACCGTCTGGTGGAAAAAAGAGTTGAAGTGATAACCGACCGTAATTATTACATTCATGTTTCCGGACATCCGGCTCGTGACGAACTTAAAGAAATGTATAGGCTGGTGCGCCCGCGTATCGCCGTTCCAACGCATGGCGAACCGCGCCATCTGCATGAACATGCGAAACTGGCGAGCAGTTTTGGGGTAAAAGAAACGGTGGAAGCGCATAACGGCGCGGTGGTGTGGTTGGAAGAGGGCGAAGCCAGCATTATCGGCAAAGTTCATTCCGGTTATATTGCGATTGATGGCTCATCGCTTATCCCAACTGACGGCGAGGTTATCCGCATGCGCCGTAAACTGCGTGATGATGGTGCGGTGTTTGTGAGCCTCGCTCTGGATAAACATGGTGAACTGGTAAGCCCAGTACAGCTTGCTGCACCGGGGATTCTCGATGCCAAAGAAGATGCTGAGTTAATTGTGGAATATGCTGGTGAAGTTGCGGACGCGATAGAAAAGCTGAAGAAAAAATCAGGCGATGATGAGGTGAAAGAAACCGCCCGCCTAGTTATCCGCCGAACAATAAAACGCGATCTTGACAAAAGACCAGTTATTGAGGTGCTGCTGGCTAGGGTTTAATGCTTGCTAGCCGTAGTATGATCCAGTGATGCCAGAATTTGTGCAGCATTCACCATCATTTTTTCCTGGTTGAATGTCTCAGATACCAGATGATCTACGCTCGCATCCTTATAAACCAAAGTGCTGATCAGCGGGTGCTGGCTGCTGGCACTTATCATACCTTCGGTTTGGCTAATTATAGCCGGTGTTGCTTTGGGTGGTTCCGGTTTATTAGTGGAAGGCTCGACCAGGGCAAAAAGCTTTTTTACAAGCATCTGTAATGTATGATATTTCTTGCTGTCCATATTACCTTCGCCCTGTTTTATTATTTGTATCTTGAAGAAATGACATTGCACTAGCCACGTAAGTAATAATAGCCTAAACTTCACTTTTAGAAAGTGAAACTTTTGTGACAATAGTCTAGAAATCAGAGCCATTCAATAATCAAGTAAGCAATTGTATTGCTTTATTTATGTCGTAGGTAGCGATTTCTCTGGCTATTTTTGGTGAGTGATGGAGTTTGGT
>JBEBHV010000235.1:0-2882 GCA_040080715.1 Rickettsiales bacterium
ATATCTCATCCCTCTCGACGCGACAAAGGTGTCCATATTTCTTTTCCATAGCAACACAGCCTTACAGCAAGTGTTGCACTTCGGTCTAGAACTGGGGATCATTTAAATTCAAAGCATTATATTAATATCATACCACAGATTCGTGATTGCAATTCCTAAAGCTATTACTTGCCATGTCCATTTGGCTCTCTTTTTGCCAGTCTGTCTAATGGATGTATTGATTTTTTGGTTTGCTCACTAACTTGCTTTTTAATAAATTCCTGAGCACTAGATCCTAAACTCGGCATTACTTTCTCGAGCAAATCCTTATCAGCGTTTTTAATTAAGATTTTAAATATCCTGGTATAATTACCAGGAGATTCGGCATCATATCCGCGTTTAGTTATTTCCTGTTCGTATTTTTCAGCGGCAAACCTTAAATGTCGTGCATTTATTATATCACTTTTTGCAAGAACCCTAACTGATTCCAGATCCTTATCATCAATATGACTAAATAACTTTCTTCTTAATAATTGGGTCTTAGTGTCACGATACAAACCATTATCATTCGTGTATTCATCATGCTCAATTCTCTGCAGTATTCCAATATCAGCGTTATCAAGTAAATTCTGATATATTTGCCAAGCCTTAAATCCCACTTCACTCTCGGGAAATTTACGCTCCTCAAAGGTTTTTCTAGCTAATTTCAGATGGTCTATGGTGATTAATTTAGCAGTCGCATATTTAGAAGCCAGCTCTTCATTTTGAGTTTCAATAGCTCTTGAGAGAGCTGCCCTAGCATCGGCAGCTTCCTTTTCCGTCATTGGTTTCCTGTCAGAATTTGTCATGGGGAAATTATCAATTTTCCTTTGATTTTTACAAGTTAAGATATGATGACAGATATATTATAGTTATTTTATAGGATGTTATCATGCCACAATCCTGCGGGTGGCATAGCCACAGCGCAGGATCTTTCTCAATTACACCCAGATCCTGTGCTGACATTTCGTGTCCCACAGGATGACTCACTTATACACCCTCTTAACCCGTCTGCCGATGCGCGTGAAAATCTCATAGCCAATAGTGCCACACTGCGTCGCTATATCATCCACCGTCTGCAACTCATTTATAAACTCGGCGCGGCTGTTTTCGCCGATTTCCTGCGGTGGAATAGCGGATACATTAATTGCCACCATATCCATCGACACCCGCCCGAGCAGCGGTGCTTTATGTCCTGCTACATAGACGAACCCCTGATTACTTAAGCTACGGAAATAGCCATCCGCATAGCCCAGAGCGGCAATGGCAATGCGCCCGCCCTTACTCATTGATGCAGTCGCCCCATACCCTACCGTTTCATCACGGTCTAGCTCACGTATCTGCAAAATCGGTGCTGATAATGTCGCCACATGCTGCATCGGATTTTTGCCATCCGCCGGATTAATGCCGTACAGCGCGCAGCCGGGGCGGGCAATATCAAAATGAAATTCCGGTGGCAGAAAAACACCTGCCGAATTAGCAAGGCTGGCTTTGGCATCTGGGAAATATTTAAGCGCGGACTGGAATCTTTCCAGTTGCTCAGAATTTTTGGGATGTGCTGGCGCATTGGCGCAGGCAAGGTGAGATAAGACGAGTATAGGGTTTAGAGTTTGGAGTTTGGTAAGAACCGGATGTTTTAAATCGCTTTCACTTAAGCCCAGCCGCGTCATCCCCGTATCAACATGCACCATGATATTCTTGCTCGTATGGCGCAGCTCCGATTTTACAAACCGTTCCACCTGCGAAATATCATTTAAAACCGGCGTAAGCCGGTGATAGGAAAATTCCTGTTCCTCACCGGAAAACAGCCCTTGAAACACACCTATTCTAACTTCGGGAAGAAGTTTTCGCAGTTCGATCCCTTCCTCCAGCGTCGCCACAAAAAAATCACGGCAACCCTCCGCCCACAAGGCAACACCAACCTCGCCAACTCCAAGCCCATAGGCATTAGCCTTCACCACTGCCGCGATGGAATTTCCGGCATGGCGATTTTTCAGCAGGTTATAGTTAGAGCGCAGAGCAGAAACATTAACTTCAAGTGTGGGAAAAAGCGTCATCATGAAATACTAAATTTTATTTGTTATGCTGTACAGAAAAAGAAATGTTCAACCCCATAGCATCAATAATTGACATGAAAGTATCCATACGTGGATTACCTTTTTCAGATAAAGCGCGGGAAATTGTAACGCGGGGAATTCCAGCACGCTCAGCAATACGACCAATCCCCTGAGCTAGAGCTATTTGTTTTAATGCGCCCAAGATAGCCTTACTGTCTTTAAATTCTTTGTATTCTTCCAGAGTGGCCTCAAGATATTCGCTGGCAAAATTGGGGCGTTTAGCTATTATTTTAGCTATCCACATGTCAAAATCGTCTTGTTGATTTTTCATTATTTTCTCCTGTTATAATCATTCAAACAACTAATAGCTTTCTTGATATCCTGCTTTTGCCTGCGCTTATCACCACCTGTCAGCAGCAGAACAATATCCTTCCCAGTAATGCTATAATAAATTCGGTATCCAGCACCAATGTCTATACGTAATTCCCAAACACTATTACCAACAGGTTTGCAATCCCCAAAATTACCATGCCGGATTTGCTCTAAACGGGCAGCAATACGAAAAACTGCCTTATCATCACGTAGCCCTGTAAGCCACTCAGTGATGAGTTCATTACCTTTAGCATCTACATAGCGTCGTATACTATACATTACAACAATGTAACATATAGTATATATCAAATCAAGAGGGAAACCTGAATATCACTATACTCCATTCTGTATTTTTTAATACATAATGGAGTATGAAAATCGAGACCGAAAGTCCGATTTTTCGCCGCGTAGCGGGCGTAACCAGAAAATAATGAT
>JBEBHV010000236.1:0-2882 GCA_040080715.1 Rickettsiales bacterium
TTTCATGCTTTACATTGATTTCGTCTTTTATAATATCCAAAAGAACACGAGAAGGATTAATTTCCTTTATAGTACGAATTTCAATATATTTGAGTGGCTGACGAACTCGGATATTTAACTTGCTACGAATAGCCAAAGCAGTATTACAAACATCACGTACCCAATCCATTTGTGCAATAAGTTTGTCATTCTGAGGCGAAGCCGAAGAATCTCCATCAGGAGATCCTTCACTACGTTCAGGATGACTAATCGGAAACCCTGCAAGATGCACGCTGGCACTTTCTTCTCCCTCACCCCGCCCTCTCCCGAGGGGAGAGGGAGAAGTAAGGATCAGGTTTTTATAAATCTCCTCGCAGGTGAGGGGCAGGAGAGGGGCAGAGGCTTTACACATCGTAACTAGCACAGTATAGAGAGTATCATAAGCTGCTTGTTTGTCGGCATCATGTTCTGATTTCCAAAAACGTTCCTTGTTACGGCGGATATACCAGTTATTAAGTGCGTCGAAAAATTGCAAAACGCTTTCGCAGGCGGTTGGTGTATCATAAGCGTTCATGGCGTTTTCAATTTCTAAAACTGCTTTGTTCATTTTAGCTAAAATATAAGAATCCATTATATTTCTGTCATCCTGTGGCGAGCGTAGCGAGAGCGCAGGATCTGTTGATGGAGATACTGTGCAGCCTAACGGCTCACAATATGACGCTTTCACCCCATCGGCATTGGCGTAGAGCGTGAAGAAATTATAGGCGTTCCAGATGGGTTTTATGGCGAGGCGCACCACATCACGGATGAATTTTCCATCAGGGTCAACCATAAGATCCTGTCCGCGCATAACGGGCGATGCAATCATCAGCCAGCGCAGCGCATCTGCTCCGAATTGGTCGATAACCTCCATCGGGTCTTTGTAATTTTTCAGGCGTTTGGAATATTTAAGACCAGTTTCTGCATCGAGAACCACGCCATGACAAATGCAATTTTTAAACGGAATTTTGTCAAATAGAGCAGTGGAAAGCATAATCAGCGTGTTAAACCAGCCGCGAGTTTGCCCGACATATTCAGTGATGAAATCGGCTGGGAAATGTTTTTCAAACCAGTCTTTGTTCTCAAATGGGTAATGCACCTGTGCAAACGGCATAGATCCTGATTCAAACCAGCAATCAAACACATCTTCAACGCGGGTATATTCTTCGCCATCCTTGGTGATTTTGATTTCGTCAATGTATGGACGGTGTAAATCTTTTACTTTTTTTCCGCTTAATTGCTCAATTTCGGCGATGCTTCCACAAACTATTATTTTTCCAGATTTGCTGCGCCAGACAGGTATTGGCGTTCCCCAGAAACGATTGCGCGAAATGCTCCAATCAGGTGCGGTTTTTAGCATGTGTCCCATCTGCCCGTCGCGGATATGCTCCGGTATCCAGTTGATTTGCTGGTTGAGTTCGGCGGCACGGTCGCGGAATTTTGTCACCTCCACATACCAGCTCGGCATTGCGCGGTAAATCAGAGGTTGGTCAGTGCGCCAGCAATGCGGATAGTTGTGTTTGATTTCTTCCTGCTTGATAAGCTTGCCATTGTTTTTAATCCAGTTGATGATGCGAAGATTCACCAAGCCGTATTTTTTTACCTGTTCAGGTTTATAAGGCTCCTCCGCTTGTTGCCCTTCCGTTTGAGCAATCACGTTTAGCCCTTTGAGGGATAAGTCGGGTAGGTCAAAAATCTCGTCGGTATATTTTCCTTGTCCGTCCACAGGGCAGACAAGTTCGATACCGTTTTTCTCGCAACATTTTTGATCTTCCTCACCGAAGGCAGGGGCAAGATGCACTATTCCTGTGCCATCGCCATCCGTCACGAATGATAAACCGTCAAGAATGCGGAAACGCTCTTTTTCTTCCTTAAATGTTTCTAAATTAATTCCAACTTCATGTTGTTCAAAATAAGGGAAAAGTGGTTTGTAGGTGAGGTTGATTAGTCTGCTTCCCATTATACCTACCTTTCCTAGCTCTATCTCCTCTATTCCTCTATCCATTTTTTCTGTATCACTATAATTAGTACCAAATATTTTGTCCAAAGCCTTAGGAGTTGCTATATAAGCAATATTATTTTCACAGTGATATGAATACTTTAACTCACTATTTACACCCAAAGCCAGATTACTTGGTAATGTCCATGGAGTGGTTGTCCACGCTATAATACAAACTTTATCTATGTTTTCTCCAACTTTTGTATGAACAAGTGTATTTGCACCTATTAATTCAAAAGCTACATAAATCGCCTTATCTTCTCTTTCGCGGTAGCTGTTATCCAATTTGGTTTCAAAGTTGGAAAGTGGGGTTTCGGCTGCCCAGCTATAGGGCATCACGCGGTGGGCTTCGAACACCAGCCCTTTATCATAAAGCTGTTTGAAAGCCCACAGCACTGATTCCATGAAGTTTATATCCATGGTTTTGTAATCATTTTTGAAATCAACCCAGCGTGCCTGACGAGTGACGTAATCTTCCCATTCGCCAGCATATTTCATCACGTTTTCACGACAATGCTCGTTGAATTTATCAATACCGAAGTTCTGAATTGCCAAACGTCCCGAAATTCCCAGCTCTTTTTCGCTGCCCATTTCGGCGGGAAGACCGTGGCAATCCCAGCCAAAGCGACGCTCCACGCGTTTACCTTGCATGGTTTGATAGCGGGCGAAAACGTCTTTTACGAAGCCTGTCAGCAAATGCCCATAATGCGGCAGACCGTTGGCGAATGGTGGCCCGTCATAGAAAATAAACTCGTTATTTTTGCTATCCGCGCTCAAGGCAGGGCGGATTTCCACTGATTTTTCAAAGGTTTTATCGCTTTTCCATGATTTCAGGACTTCCTGCTCAATGGCAGGAAAATCAGGG
>JBEBHV010000237.1:0-2817 GCA_040080715.1 Rickettsiales bacterium
GTTGCATTAGTCCTTAAAAATGCAAAATCATTTTGTTCCTTTCTTATTTCATGTTCATGAAAAATAATCCTATCATGTCCCCAAAAATCAAATTTTAACTGTTGTAATGCTGGCACGATTTCATTCACATAAACATCTTTACGAATTATACAAAATGAAAGTGCAAACGCAGGAAATTCTGGGTTGATTCTGGTCAATCCATGATCCCCACTTTCATCAACATAAATTATATAATCACTAAACTGCATCATTTAACCTATCAACTTTTATCTACCAGATCCCGCAACAAGTGCGGGATGACGGGAATATTGCCAAGATCCCGCCCTTCGGCGGGATGAACTCGTCTAAGCAAGCATAGCTTGCAAGACATCGTTCACATATACCCATCCGCCCGTAACCGTTCAAAACTGCTTTCATCCTCGTCAGCACCCATCGGTCTGCCTGAGCGTTCCGAGGTTTTTGTTATCCTGAGTTCCGCTATGATTTTTTCAATGCTATCCGCGTTGCTTTCCACTGGCCAGGTGATGCCTTTTTCACCAAGGCTTCTAAAGCGCATCATTTTTCCACCAAAATCACGTCCTTCAAATTGTCCATATTTCTTGGCATAATATAGCGGAACGATAGGTATATTTTCCCGCTGGATATAGAGCCAGATGTCAAGCTCTGTCCAATGCAACAAAGGGTGAATACGGATGCTGGTTCCTGGCGCAAATTCGGTTTTATATTGATCCCAGAATTCAGGGGGCTGCTCTTTCACATCCCAGCCGCCTTCCACACCACGTGGAGAAAACACTCGCTCTTTTGCGCGTGTTGCTTCTTCATCACGGCGGATTCCAGCGACGATTCCGACAAACCCATGCTCCTCAATAACTTTTTTTAAACCAAGAGTTTTGCGCGATGCCACACGTGCAGCATGAGGCAGAGTAATATCAGTTGCTTCAATCGGTGGGCAGATTGGTGAGAGCAAATTTACTTCCCATTCTTTAGTATATTGGTCACGGAAAGAGTAAACTTCTGGCATTTCCAATTCAGTGTCGCAATGAATAAGTGGAAAAGGAATTTTGCCAAAAAACGCTTTGCGGGCTAAGTGAATCATCACGTTTGAATCCTTGCCAAACGACCACAACATCGCCAGTTTATCAATAGCTTGAAATGCCTCGCGGAAGATGTAGATACTTTGGGCTTCAAGTTGGTCTAGATGGCTTAAGGTGTCATGGGTCATGGGCAATTCTCGGGATTAGGGATTCGTGTTTCGTGCTTCGGAAAGTAATTTTTTATTTCTAAGTGCTTGCAGTAATTTATTTAACATTTTACCAATATCATCTAGCAATAATTCTGTATCTTGACATTGTATATCCGTAATATATTTTCGATCACGAGCGATTAAAACTTGTGTGTTAAGCTCTGATAACGAGCCTCGTGAAATTGTTAGAAATTGTATATATTCAGGAGTGCCTCCTCGAGAACTTCCTTCAGCTATATTTGACGGAACAGAAACCGCAGCCCTACGCATCTGACTGGCAAGTCCATAAGTTTCTGATTTTGGAAAATCAGCCGTTATATCATATATTAAATTAGTAAGAAGCATCGCTTTTTTCCATACATCAAGATCTTTATATCCACCCACCATATTTTTATTATTCCTTTTCCCCGAATCCCGAAACACGAATCTCTAATCCCGAAATATGCAATCCGCATTCGGTTTTTTGTGCCCCATCATCTTTTGCTGTGTGAGCCCAGCGACCTGCACGCTCATCTTGCCCATCCTTAACTGGTATGGTACAAGGCGCACATCCTATTGACAGATACCCTTGGGCAACAAGTGGGTGCTGAGGCAATGTTCTATTATTAATTTCTTCCTTAAAGCGTGCCTTGTCCCAGTTTGCCAGTGGATTGATGCGGAAGATATTTTTATCATCAAGCTCTATAGTTTCCAGTTTTGCTCGCTCGCTATTCTGGTAGCGTTTGCGTCCTGTGATGAGTGCTTCAATACCCATTTCTTTTACGGCTCTATCCAGTGGCTCAACCTTCCGCATCCAGCAGCAGCGATCTGGGTTTGAGTTCCACAAATCACCTTTTTCATCTATGCGGTTGAGTAGTTCTGGATCTGGCGTTAGAAAATTCAGATTCTGTAAACCAAGCTGGTTTTTTAGTGTTTCCACATATTCCAGAGTTTCAGGAAAATGCTTGCCAGTTTCGAGGAATAGCACTGGTGTTTTATTATCAATTTCAGAAACTATTGCCAGCAGCAACGCAGCGTCTGCCCCAAAGGAAGAAATAAGAGCAATTTTATTTTTGAAGACATCACCAATCATCACTCGTAGCAAATCGCCAGCATCTAACTCACCATATTTATTTTGTAGTTCTGATAGTTTTTGCGTATTCATTTCAGCCATCCTTTTTCTTTAAGAAAAATTTCGCTGGCTTCAAGCACTTGCGGTATATTCTTTCCCTGCTCTTTCAAATTTTTTCTAAAATTCTTCATTTCTTCGGTTCTTTCTTCCCATTCTGCGCCAAATTTTGCAGCGATATAATCGCGGATTTTGCGTGACAAAGTTGGCGATGCGCCACCTGTAGAAACGGCAATAACCAAGTCGCCACGTTTTACATTAGCGGTGAAATAAAAATCACAGAGATCGTTCATATCCTCAACATTGACCAGCTTCCCCGCAGCACGGGCAGCATCAAAAATTTGTTTGGATTGTTCGTAAGGTAATCCAGCAACCATAACTATAGCCACATTCTCGAATAATTCCCTCCCCCCTTGCGGGGGAGGGTTAGGGTGGGGGGTAGATATAGTTTGGAGTGGGGTAAAAT
>JBEBHV010000238.1:0-2810 GCA_040080715.1 Rickettsiales bacterium
CTCTTACTGGTAGAGATGTAACAAGGTATTTTATTCCTGCATTAAGACCTTCTATAGGGTTAGAAACTTTAACATTTGTTTGTCCGGTGTTCTTAGTAGTAGGGTCTATTAGAGCAATTAGATCCTGAGTAGTAAGGAAGTGTACTTCAAAAAATGACTCTTTAAACAACTCTTCTTTACGTTTTATCTCATTGTTATTAGGACTACTTCCATTATATACAAAATAAATAAATATCCTATAACCACCAAAACCACACTTGCTTATTGCTTGCTGCATTTCTGTAGCTTTATTTTTAAGCTGCGTTGAAGAATTTTCTGTTAATCTGCCGTTTAAGATAGATTCTATCGTCGCATGAATTTTAGTTATAGTATTTTCACCTATTGTTTTACTTTCATCATCTCTTTGAAACAGTTTGGTTTGGAAAATATGCACTGAAACGGAGCCAATTTCTTGGCTGTCATCAATGTATATAGCATCTATGCCATTGTCGCCCCTGCCATCAATTATGCATCTTGCTGCTTCACTCATTTCAAGATTATTAATTAATTCAACTGCGAATAAAGCAAAGGCTTTGCTTCTTTTTCTGTTTTGGTCGTTATCGTTTTCTATTATGCTTGGAAGATGTTGTATGTATCCGTCAAGTTTATTAAATAAAATTTGATTGTTAACATTCATGCAAATGTCCTTTATAGCAGTTTATTAAAGGGGAAACTAAGCAGCTTCCAGCTCTTCTTCAAACTCAGGGAGCATGCCGAGAGCACGCATATAGGTATCGAGTACGGTTTCTTCTTCTTCACGCTCCTGAGCGTCCATTTTACGAAGCTTGATAATCTGGCGGATTGCTTTTACATCAAAACCATTGCCTTTTGCTTCGGCAAAAACATCACGAATATCATCAGCAATTGCAGCTTTTTCTTCTTCCAGTTTTTCCACGCGGGCAATGATGCTTTTTAATTGATCAACTGCAATTCCACCGACTCTTGTTGCTTTAGCCATTTTCTTTCTCCTGATTATAACATTGGTACACTAAGAACTACTTCTATCTGTTCTGATTCTTTTTTATCGTTTCTGCAATCAAAAAAGCAAGCTCTAATGATTGTGAAGCGTTAAGGCGCGGATCACAATGGGTGTGATACCTGTCTGATAAATTCAATTCAGAAATCGCCTGCGCACCACCTAGACATTCGGTTACATCCTGCCCGGTCATTTCAAAATGCACACCTCCAGCAACAGTGCCTTCCGCTTTATGCACTTCAAAAAAGTTGCGCACTTCCGCCAGAATATCAGTGAACTTTCGGGTTTTGAAACCATTCGGTGATTTAATGGTGTTGCCATGCATCGGGTCGCACGCCCATATCACAGTTTTCCCAGCATTTTTTGCAGCGCGAACTAACGGCGGTAGCAATTCACCAACTTTTCCAGCGCCCATGCGGCTGATAAGGGTTAGGCGACCTGCCTCATTTTCGGGATTGAGAGTATCAATCAAGCGCAACAATCCGTCAGGCGTAGTGGATGGACCAACTTTGCAGCCTATTGGGTTGGCAACACCGCGCAGAAATTCAACATGTGCTTCATCCGGCGAACGGGTGCGATCACCGATCCACAGCATATGCGCGGCACAGGCATAATATTTTTCATCAAACGGATCGAATCTTGTGAGCGATGATTCATAACCAAGCAGCAATGCCTCATGCGAAGTGAAAAAGCTCGCCTCCGAAAATTCCTTTGCATCATCAAGAGGAAGGCGGCAAGCCCTGATAAACTCAAGACATTCATTGATACGCGCAACCAGCTCCTCAAAGCGTTTACCTTGATTTGAGATGCTCACAAATTCCATGTTCCAGCGGTTAATCTGGCGCAGCGATGCATAACCACCACGCGCCAGCGTACGCAGGAAATTGAGCGTTGCCGCCCCCTGATAATAAGCACGCAGCAAACGTTCAGGATCAGCTTGGCGACCATTTGGGTCAAACTCCATGGAGTTCACCATATCGCCGCGATAGCTCGGCAGCTCGGCATCCCCAATCTTTTCCATATTTTCCGAGCGCGGTTTAGAAAATTGTCCGGCGATGCGCCCAACTTTTACCACCGGTCTGCCCGCGCCATACATCAGTGCCATAGTCATTTGCAGCATTACACGGAAAAAATCGCGTAGATTTTTTTCATTAAATTCAGCAAAACTTTCGGCGCAATCTCCACCTTGCAATAAAAACGCCTTACCGTAAGCCGCATCCGCCAGTTCAGATTTTAATGAGCGGATTTCTGAGGGGGAAATAAGCGGCGGAAATGCGGCAAGCTGAAGCTCAACCTCGCGCAGATGCTCAAGGTTTTTATATTCCGGTTGCTGCTTAATCGGAAAGTTTCGCCAGCTATCAATATTCCAGTTTTTGTCAGGCATGTATAAATTCTTTGTAAAAAGTAATGATACGCAAAAAAATTAAAGCTACACTTTCCTATGCTAACCGTCCACTTACAAATTTATGTAAAACGCTAGCAACAAGAGTCTGATATGGCATACCTTCTTCCGCTGCTTTAAGTTTCAGTCCCTGCAAATCAGCTTCTGATATACGGATATTAATACGAGCATCTTTTGTTAAGTAATTTTCCGCAGTCTTTTCCAGAATTTTTTTAAGCCGCTTCGAGTTTGGCGATTCAACAAATTCTCCAGCTTCATATGCTTCTATAATTTTCTGCTCTTTAAGGACCTTGATGATCTCTATTTTTGTCTTTTCATTGCCTGAGAGTTGAGTCGGTGTGAGCACTAATTGGCGATCGTGTCCCAGAGCATCAAACACAACCAATGCAAGTC
>JBEBHV010000034.1:0-12152 GCA_040080715.1 Rickettsiales bacterium
ACTCCAAGGTCAAGGAGTTATTTAACTGTCACGCCAAATGGCGCGAATATATCCTTTCCATCAATCCGCACCTGCGCGAATAGCTTTACGAAACCAGCCGTTTTTGGCTCGATATGAAATTCCAATTTCGGACCACCGCGCTCCGTGTCGCTGGTTGGTTCTTTGCCCATCGGGTGGATATGCAGGACGGAATTATAATCCTCGGTGAATCCCACGACATGCGCGAATGCACCCATCACCGGCTCTAATTGCGTGAATGGTTTTCCGTCTTTAGTGACGGTGATATTGCCCATTACGGCTGCGTCAGCCTTTGGTTCGCTATCCAGCGCAAGGGCGAACGTATAGCCATCCACCATGCTGGTCATGGTGGTAGCCTTGTTGATAGCGGCCTTATCTTTTGCCGCGTTCCCCATATCCGCCATCACATATTCCTGCTTGCCGGTGGCAACGGGAATCACATCCGCCCATACGCGATAGCTGTCATTCTTCTTTGGCGTGAAATCAAACACGAATTCACCCACATTTTTACCAGCAACAGGGTGAATATGGTGATAGTCGGTAAGTGACGGGTCAACGATCAGCAAATGCAGCTTTTTGGTATGGGCTTCTTTCAGACCATCAAACGATAAAGGCTTTCCATCGGTCACGGAGTTGAGTTTCACCACCACCTGAGAAGTCTTTTTCGCTTGCAAAGGCGTTGCTGGCTCCAAAATAAGTTTTACGGTGTTTTTAGCGGCCATTTCATCATGTGCGCCGCCGCTATGTCCCATCGCCTTATGCGAAGCGGCTGCGGGTTCGGCTTGGCCGTGACCAGCAGCGTGATCGCCAGAGGCATAGGCAACAGTGCCAGTGGTTAAAATTGTGCTGATAAGCAATGCGTGAAAGAGTTTCATGATAATACCTTTATTTTACGTTGGATTCTAAAAGTTTAAGAGCACCTTTTGCCTTCGTAACTTCTGCCTGAGCCTTGGCTGCGTCCTTGTTATGCGTGGCCATATGGAAATCATCGAGAAGTTTTAAGAGTTGGTTCAAAGAGCTTTCTAAGCGTTTCTTTTTTTCATCCGGCAGGGTTGTAGCGTGTTGTTTAAGTGAAGTTGTTGCATCCTGAATAACGCTAACTTCTTCGTGCCACTTTTCCATGATTGGCCCATCTGCAAACATCTCTTCCCGATTCTTTTCAGAAACAGTGTCTGCCATCATCGCTATGCCATCCTGCAATGCCTTTAGAGCTGCTTCCGGTTTCATAGTTACGGTTACTTGTTTCTCTGAATGCGTATGTTTTTCGTGATCTTCGCCTTCACGCGCAAAAGCAGGTTGCTGAAAGCCTATCGTGGCTAGTATCGCGGTGGTAAGCAGTAGTTTCTTCATATTATTCTCCTTTGGTTATTTGATGATTACTTGGGGTAATAGTGTTGAGACAGGTTTCTTGCCGAATTTCCAGAACACCAGTGGGCGCACGGTAAGGTCGAGCAGTGTGCTGGAAAACAGCCCGCAGAAAATCACTACAGCGACAGGGTGCAGTATTTCACGACCCGGCTCGTCGGCAGCGATAATTAGCGGAATCAGGGCAAGTGAAGCGGTAAGCGCGGTCATCAAAACAGGAATAATTCGCTCGGATGTGCCGCGATAAATCATGCCAAGGTCAAAGCGTTCGCCTTCATGCTCCATAAGATGTAGGTAATGCGCGATCATCATGATGCCATTACGGGCAGCGATGCCGGTGAGCGTGACAAAACCCACCATTGTCGCAATCGAGAATACGCCGCCGGAGAGCCACACGCCGATCACTGCGCCGATAAAGGCCAACGGAATAGATACCATCACCTGAAGTGCAAGGTTGGCACTCTTGAAATGCACGAACAGCACCATGAACATGCCAGCCAGCGAGAATAGGCTTAATATGGCAATCAGGCGCGAGGCGGTGGCTTGGCTCTCAAATTGTCCGCCGTAAGTGACGTAATAGCCCTGTGGCAACTGCACCTTGCTATCAATCGTCGCTTGTACTTTCTTCACCACACCCACCAGATCGCGCTCGGCCACGTTTGCCTGAATCACAATGCGCCGCTGGGCATTTTCGCGGTTAATGATATTCGGTCCCTTGGCATCCTGCACAGTGGCAATGGCTTGCAGGGGAACGACATTACCATCTTTGGTATCCACAGGAATTTGCTTGATCGCTTCAATGTCGCTCCGCGCTGCATCAGATAGGCGCATGACAATATCGTAGGTGCGCTGGCCATCCAGCACTTGCCCCACGGCTTTACCTTGCATGGCAAGTTCGGCATATTCCGCCGCTTCGCCCGAAAGAAGGCCGTAAGTTGCGGCTTTCTCACGATCAAACAGTACATGCACCTGCGGGATAAGCACTTGCTTCTCGACCGACAGATCCACCACGCCTTCCACCTCGCTCATGGCGACACGGATTTCCTCAGCTTTAGCACGAAGAACATCCAGATCAGTACCGAACAGCTTGATAGCAATTTGCGCTCGCACACCACTCATCATGTGGTCAATACGGTGCGAAATAGGCTGGCCGATATTAATTGCAATACCGGGGATTTCATCTAAACGGGTGCGAATATCTGCCAGAATTATAGCGCGGGAACGCTTCGATTCTTTCAACTCCACCTCAATTTCACTGGAATGCACGCCTTCTGCATGGTCATCGCGTTCCGCACGGCCTGTGCGTCTTCCGGTTTCAGTGGCTTCCGGTACTTGGCGAATTAGATTTTCGGCAATCGTGCCGATGCGGTTGGACTCGGCAAGGCTGGTTCCGGGCGGGGTCAGGATGTTAATCGTCACCGAGCCTTCATTGAACTGGGGTAGGAATTCTTTGCCGAAGAACGGCACCATTGCCAGCACCGTGAAAGTCAGCAACGCAACTACTGTTAGTACGGATTTGCTGTGTGGAAACGCAAAATTCAGCACGCTGGTTTGAATACCTTTGATCTTGCGTAGCAGCCAGCTGTCATGCTCTGCACTCATGCGCTTCATGTTCGGCAACAGGTAAGAGCAAAGGGCTGGGGTCAGCGTGAGCGATACAAATAGCGAAGCGATGATTGAGGTGATGTAAGCAATGCCAAGTGGCAGGAAGATTTTGCCCTCAATGCCGCCCATTGCAAAGAGCGGAATGAACACCAGAACGACAATAATCGTGGCGAACACGATAGAGTTTCGCACCTCGCTGGATGCTTCGTAAATCACCTGTAGCGGATTGCGCGGCTTTTCTGCGTGGCGGTTTTCACGCAAGCGGCGGAACACATTCTCCACATCCACAATCGCATCGTCCACTAATTCACCAATCGCCACTGCCAAGCCGCCTAGCGTCATCGTGTTGATACTCATGCCAAACATTTTGAACACAATTGCCGTTAGCACGAATGAAAGAGGGATGGCGGTGAGCGTGATGAAGGTGGTGCGGAAGTTAAGCAGAAAAAGGAACAGCACGATGGCAACCAGAATCGCCCCGTCGCGCAAGGCTTCCTCTACGTTCTTGATAGCGCGCTCGATGAAACTGCCTTGCTTGAAAATATCACCGTGGATTTTTACGCCTTCGGGCAGATTTTTCTGAATGCTTGCAAGCTCGGCCTCAATCGCCTTGGTGAGTTTGATGGTATCTGCTCCGGGCTGTTTCTGCACAGACAAGATCACCGCAGGGCTACCATTGACGCTGGCATCACCACGCTTTGCCAGAGGGCCACCCAGCTTAATATCCGCCACCTGATCGAGCGTCAGCGGTGTAGGACTGCCGTTGTCTTTGGGTAGCGGCGATTTTGCCAGATCATCCAGTGTTTTTACTCTGGCGATATTGCGGATTAAGCCTTCCTGATAATCGGAGAGCAAAAATCCACCAGTTGCGTTGATATTAGAACCGGCAATAGTAGATTCCACGTCATGCAATGTTACGCCGTAATTCTTGAGTTTCAGCGGGTCAACCAACACCTGATATTGTTTTAGATCACCACCAATAACTGAAACTTGCGAAATGCCGGAAATGGAAAGCAAGCGATTGCGTATGTCCCATTCAGCAATAGTGCGTAAATCCATAGTGCTGGTTTCAGGGTTTTCCGAGGTTAGCCCCACCAGCATGATTTCACCCATGATGGAAGAAATCGGCCCCATCACAGGGCGTGCGTCCTGCGGTAGGGTTTCCTGCGCCTGTTGCAGTTTTTCTGCGACAATCTGGCGGGCGGTGTAAATATCCGTATCCCAGCCGAACTCCACCCATACAATCGAAAGCCCGATAGCAGAAGCCGAGCGCACACGCTCCACGCCTGTAGAGCCGTTTACCGCTGTTTCAATAGGCCATGTTACCAGTGCTTCCACTTCCTCCGGCGCAAGCCCTTCGGCTTCGGTGAAGATGGTCACGGTGGGGCGGTTTAAGTCAGGAAAAACATCCACGGGCAATTTGCTGATGACGAATACGCCATACACAAGCAGCATGGCCGAGGCCGCTACAACCAGTAACCTGTTTTTCAATGAGAATTGGATGATCGCGTTGAGCATGGCTTATTCCTTATGCTCGTCTTTATGTTCATCTTTTTTAGGCTCGGCGGATTTAGCGAATTGCAGCTGGTAATTACCCACGGTCACCACTTCTTCATCAGGGAACACACCTTCCAGCACCTCACGGTCATTACCAAACTTTGCGCCTAGCTTCACGCTGCGGCGTTCAAAATCATTTCCACTTCGCACGAATACAAATTGTTCGCCGCTATCGCCCAAAATCGCTTTCACTGGTACGGTTAGAATGTCAGAGGGCGTAGTGATTTCTATCGACAGCATCACTTGCATATTGGCCAATAACTTGCGGTTTGGGTTGGTCACCAACGCATAGACGTTGAATGTCCGGCTTCCACGATCATATGCCCCATCCATCCGCTGCACCTTACCAAGCAAGGAGTCGCTTCCGAGCAAGCTGCTGGTGACGCGCACATTTTGCCCCACCTGAATCTTGGTAACATCGGGTGTTTCATACATCACGCCGCGCACCAGCACTTCACTGGATTCGCCCACTTCCATCAAGGCCGCTTCTGGCGTGACGGATTGACCCAGCACCACGCTTTGCTTGGTGACGTAACCTGTGATTGGGGACGGAATCGAAACCGGTGAGCTTCCCACAAAAATAGGCTGAATGGTGAGCAAGCTTTGGCCTTTATTCACTTTCTCTCCCACCTTAATGTGAATCTCCGATACACGGCCAGCGGCGCGGGAAGTCACAATGGCTTGGCGTTCCGGTAGGAATTCGACAATCCCATTCACATCCACCGATGTGGCGCGTGGAGCAATCGCTGCTTTTACTGTCTGGATGCCAAGGTTGTTGATCGCGGTATCGGAAAGCGTCACCGTGCTAACAACGCCCGACCCTCCCTCTGTTCCGGGGGCTTCGGCGTGATCTTCCCCTTCATGTGCAAATGCCTGATTAAACAGGCCAAGCCCTACGATAAGGATGACTGTGGCTATCGTTTTCTTCATTTGATTTCCTCTAGCTTTCCACCCAATTCCAATTCCAGTGCGCCGCGTGCGTTTACCGCCTGAGCCAGCGCATCGAGGGCTTCATTCTCACTGGTTAGTAATTTCTCGCGCACCTGCCATACTTCCAGCGCATCGGCTTGGCCTTGGCGGAACATGCTGCGGGTGAGTTCATAGGATTTGCGGTATCCGGGCAGGATGCTATCAAAATAGCTATCGGCGCGGCCTTGCAGGGCGGTGGCACTCTGCTGCAATTCACCAATCAGGTCTTTCTGAGGCAGGTTTACGAATAAATCGGCCTCGGATTTAGCTTGGCGCAGTTCTGCATTTGCGCGTTTGCGCTCGGCATCGTTCTGATTCCACAGCGGGATACGCAGTGCCACTCCGATACCATAGGATTTTTCATCCCCATCCGGTGAGCGTGAATAAAGTAAACGTGGCCCGATTTCCGGTAGCGCGGCATCCTGTTCGGCAACGCTTAAACGGCGTTCAGCGGCATCAATGCGGCTTTTTACCACATTACGCAGGTTGGATTGAGATTGTGCGAAGGTCAGAAGTTTTTCGGCATCTTCTGGCACAGCCACGAAAGCCGGACGTTGCAACTCGGCCATTTGGTAGCTACGCCCCGTTAGGCGTGCCAGATCGGTACGCACCTGCCGTAATTCCGCTTGAACTGCGTTGGCATCGGCGCGAAGTTTTGCGGCATCTGTGGAAAAGAGATGCGAAGCAGCTGGGCTAGTCTGGCCTTGTCCTGCGGATGCCCCCACCAGCTTCTTCATTTTCTCCGCATCATCGGCATAATTCTCATAGAGCTTTTTACGCTCGGAAAGCAGCCATACCTGCGTATATAGCACAGTAGTTTCATTGATGACTTTCAGAATTTCATATTTCTGTTCGGTGCTGGCAACATTGGATAAGGCTTCGGCATAACCGTAACGTGCGCCAGAAAGCTGAGAAAATTTCAAAGGCTGGGTCAGTTCAATATCTGCGCCTGTACCGTTTTCACCACTGGCACGGGTTGCATCAATATTCATTTCTGGATTATCCAGTAGCTTGGTTTCCGTAGCAGTTGCCAGCTTGTCTTCATATTCCCGCTGTGCGCGGAACAGGCTGGTGTTTTTTTGCAAGCTCTCCTTAATCACCTGATCGAGCGTGATGGATTCGGCCATTGCCTGAGCAGGCAATATCACCAGTGTCGCTATAAGAAACAATCGCTTCACGCTTTTCTCCTTTTAATGACGATGACGGCCTGCGCTTATAGGCAAGCCGTCATATCATTGATTAACAGATTATTTATTAAAGTAGTCATAGTTACGCTTCGCGGTTCGCTGTTGTGGTGTAGAAGCAAAGTCGTAATCTGGATTTTTTGTAAAGGTTGCGCTGCTTGCTCCGCTCTTGCCAGCGAAATACTCAGCATTGCGTTTAGCAAGACGTTGCTGTGCTGTTACAGCAAAATCATAGTCAGAGCTTTTCTGAACCGAAGCACTATTGCTGGTTTTGCCTTGCCAGTATTCCTGCTGATTGTGAATGCGCTGTGGCTTTGATCCCAAAGGATATGCGTTATCGTTTGCCTGTGCTGTGGATGCCGAAGCTATCAAGGCGATAAGCCCCAGCGTATAAAACATTTTCATAAACCAACTCCTGTAAGAGTGACGAGACTTATCGAAGGATAAGTACCCACTACTACGAAGGGGAATCGGTCATCCCTCAAAAAATATCATCGTTTTTTGAAGATTTTTTCTTCCAGCAGCTTACGGGCGCGGTAAACGCGGGTTTCAACGGTTTTTGCCGTTACACCAAGTAATTCCGCACATTCGTCCTGCGTGCGATCTTCCAGCGCAAAAAGTATTAACGCAGTCTTAAGTTTATGCGGCAGGGATTCGAGGGACTGGTTAATATGCCGAACTGCCTGATTGGACTGCGCGATAGTTTCGGGGTCAGGCGCGGCATCTGCAAAATCAAAACCTGAATCTTCATCATCTATTGAAAAGAACTGCGCCAACTTCTTCTTACGCCCATGATCGCGGCAGAGATTTAGTGCAATCTGGAAAAGCCACGTCGAGAATTTATATTCAGGCTTGTAGGTGATGGCAGAGAAATAGAGCTTTGTGAAAGTTTCCTGCACTAGATCATAAGCCACGTCTTCATCGCCAACATAGCGGCGTATAAACGCAAAAAGGCGGTGCTTATACCGCGCCATCAGCTCATTGAGTGCGGGATTCTCTCCGCCCTTCAATTTCTCAATTAGTTCCTGATCTGTGCATTCCTTCATGCCGCCGCGCTTTATGGGTTATGAGTGAGCGCGTCAGTCGTAAGGCTATTCAACTTCTTTCGCTGTTCTGGTGTCAGCACACTGTGCATTTCAAATAAATGCTCAAGCGTTACTTTTTGTAGTTCGCCCATCGCAGAATGGATTTTATCAACGGATTGCTTAACGCGAGGTGAGTAATTGCCATCTTCGTTAATGGCTGTGGCCAATTCACGGTTGGCCTGATGGATTTCTGCCTCCAACTCCTTCTTGTGATTCGCAAATTTGGCTTCTATAGGCTCCAGCTTTGTGTCCTGCTCTGCGGTGAGGTTTAGCTGCTCATGCAGCCATTGATGCGGATCGTGGGTTGTTTCACGATGTCCCATAAACGAATTGCCAACCATCCAGCACGCACCGAAAGCTAAAGTAGCGACGATTAGGCTAAGGCGAAGATCACGGTAAAATCGTTTCATAAACGCTCATAATTCGGGGTGATGGAAGCCAAAGCAATCACCTTCGGCTTGAAAACTTTGAAGTTCAGCATTTCCGCCGCATCTGGCGTGGGAGGCTGCATCGTGCCAAAACCCACCATGATACCAAGCACGGCAGCTGCCATCACGGGTGCAAAACGGTGCTGTGCCGGGAAAATACTGGCAAGCAATCCCTCAAGGAAGCCTACCGGCTGCTCAGATTTTTCCGCCACAATCCGCGCCCAAACATCGCTTTCCAGATATTTCAGACGGCCATTGGCTGGCTCTGATTTTCTTAGAAATGCCAATACATTATCAATTCTTTTGGTCATAAATACCTCGCTCCTATCTATACCCTAATACGAACGAGTTATCCATATCCCTCAGAATTAATCATCCTCACTCTTGCCCCCGTACATCACGCTCATGTAGCGGCAGTTGCCAAATTGACTGCCCATCTTGTTCACGTGATCCATGAACAGAGCGATGATTTCAGGCACGCTGACATCATCCACTGGCTGTCCAGATCGCTTGGTGTATTTGACCAACTTTTTCTTGAATCCATCGAAGACTGCGTGAATATGAGCATGTGGAAGTGCTGAAGTCATTTCTAACCACGATAGAAAATTCTGATCTGCCATACTTAAACGCTGTTCTTCGGATGGTTTTAATTCATGCACATTTGCCATACCGACCTCCCTAGAAAACTGTTGTGCAAAGATTTATACGCCCCATTTAACCACTAAAAGGGAGGCGCACTCTAGCAACCTCTAATAGAATTGACAACAGATAATTCTAGTAATGCGGGTAATTTTTGCCTAGCTCAGGATTTTCTTAGGCCAGATTTATCGCTATTATCTCCAAACAACAGCCACTCAGGGCTTACTTCCAAGACTTTACAGATAGCGCCCAGTTCAAAATCACGGAGCCCTCGAACACCCCGTTCAATTTCGGAGATGCTCGTCTGGGATATTTCGATACCATGATCGACCGAAAGGGCAGCGGCAAGCTCCACCTGATCGAGTTCCCGATCAATGCGTGACAGCTTTATTCTTTTCCCACAAATGTTTGCTTTCATATTTTCCGCGACTTACCTTGAAGCGCGGAAGGTTAATGCTCACTGGATTTTCGCGTAGCGGGATTCCCAATAAATCAGTATTATTTCCAATACCGCATGGTATTTTTATGTTTAATAAGGCTACTCAAATGAGTAGAGGGCAAGTTTTACAATGAGAAAAGCCGCAAGTAAGAAAACAACATGGCAGCTGGATGACGTGGATGTTCAGGTCGGAATCCGTATCCGCGAGCGTCGCAATGCGCTTGGCATGACACAGGAAGAGCTGGGCAAGGCATTGCGCGATAGCCTGTCTCACCAGCAGATTCAGAAATATGAAAAGGGCGAGAACAGCATCAGCTGCGCGCGCCTGGTACAAATTGCTGAAGCACTGGGTGTCACCGCTGGCAGTTTGCTGGAGGGTGTATCTGCCAAGTCAGGCAGTGGCGGGCTGCATGAGCCGCCCGCCGCGCCGTATGAGCATGAAACCACCTACGACAAGAAAGCACTCAACAAAGCGATTGAGTCACTGCCCAATGCCGACATGCGCAAGGCGGTCGTCGATTTCCTGAAGATCGTATCGGATAATACTAAAAAATCTGCTTAAAAATCAGGGAGCTTATTATTTTTTCGTGCCTGTAATAAAGTTGGGCAGGAAATCTGGATCATCCCAGTTGGCAATATACTGCTCGGATAACACATCAAGAGATTTCAAAAATTCTGGATCATCAATCCTCACTAAAGCAGTGAATAGTTTGTTCACCACCTCTTTCATGAGGCGCTGCATTTCATCGTTGCTGATGCGCGACAAATCATTCCACGCAATTTCTCCTGAAGGTGTCATCACTTTCACATCAGAAAAATCACCCGTCTCGGTGCGCGGCGTTTTACCTGCATGCAGATCTTCGAGAAACGTATTTCTGACGCATGTAACAGCTAAGGCTTTTGCTAAGGCAGATTGGATAGAGTGATGGTCGTTTTCTGCCTTGCTCATACATACCGCGATAATAGTGAGGTGGTGCCCCCGGTCAGACTCGAACTGACACATCCGTGAAGATAATGGATTTTGAATCCATCGCGTCTACCAATTCCACCACGGGGGCGTTATTTTTTTGTTCGTGCCGACTATGTGCCGACTGAACAGTTTTTACTCGTTTTTTCTAAAATCAGAAGGTCTTTATAACCATCTGATTCTAGGTATTAAAATCATCTCCCAACTCGCAGCTTACGCGAAGGACTCATGGGATTTTGAGTCCGGCGCGTCTACCAATTCCACCACAGGGGCATAATCATTAATGTCTGGAAGAGCTATAACATAAGCTGCTTCTGGTCAAGCTTTGTTGAAAAATAAAAGATGCTGATATTTCCTGAATTTTCCATTATGTTGTTTTTGCAGCATAATCAGCTATAAGCTTGCTTTATCCCATTTTTTATGCTTATTATTTCATATGAAAATAATGGCAAAAATTTCCAGTATTCCTGTACGCGTTGCCTTGCTCTTCAGCGCGCTGCTAAGTTCTGTATTTCTGGCAACCGCGCTTATCTCGCAATATGGTTTTGGCTTACACCCTTGCGATTTGTGCATTTACCAGCGCATTCCTTATGCGGTTATTATTCCACTTGGTCTTGTGGGGTTTTTTCTTATTAAAGGCTGGCGCGGCAGATATGTCATAGCGATAGTTTGTGCATTGCTTTTCCTGCTTGATGCCGGTATTGCCGGTTATCACGCCGGTGTGGAATCGGGTATTTTTAAAGGGCCGGATGCTTGCTCAAGTGGAGGTGGAACCGGGCAAACACTTGAGGAAATCCGCGCGGCGATACTTAACGCTCCACTCGTTACCTGCGCTCAGGCAATGGCTTATTTTATGGGATTATCAATGGCTGTGTGGAATATGATAGCAGCTTTGCTGAGCTTTTTTGCTTTATCCATCGTACTTTTGAAAAACTATAAAACAAAATTGTAACTATGGAACAGATATTACCAGGCGAATTGGCACACAGCGAGAAAATTGCACAGATGATTCGGGTTAATCATGCCGGTGAGTATGGCGCGAAACGGATTTATGCTGGGCAGCTTGCAGTTCTTGGCAAAACTCCGTGCGGAGATATGCTGCGGCATATGGCGGAGCAGGAAGAAGTGCATCTACAGGGCTTTTCTGAGATGATGGTAAAAAGGCGGGTGCGACCTACCGCGCTTATGCCATTGTGGCATGTGGCTGGCTTTGCCATTGGTGCGGCAACGGCTCTGCTAGGGGAAAAAGCAGCCATGGCTTGTACTGTTGCCGTGGAAAGCGTGATTGACGAGCATTATGCACAGCAGGAAGAAAAACTGGCAGGTAATGAGAGTGAAATAGAATTAAAACAAATGGTTAGCCAGTTTCGGGTCGAGGAACAAGAACATCACGACACCGCCTTGGCTCAAGGTGCGGAAGAATCGCCATTATATCCGCTGCTTACGAGTGTGATAAAGCAGGGCACGCGGGCATCTATCTGGCTTGCTACCAGAATCTGAGCATTAATGTGGTTGCTCATGTAATTTTCTATTGACTAAATCGTCTAACATGCAGATATTACCTTTCCCTTTTTGGGGAATATTTTGTGTGACTCCTTCATCTAACGGTTAGGATACCGCCCTTTCACGGCGGGAATACGGGTTCGAATCCCGTAGGAGTCACCATTTAACCGTTTGTAATCGTTCGCTATGGTTCGTTTTGAGGTTCTTCTCCAACGGTTTGGAACAATAAACAGTTCGCTGATTTTCGCCATCATCCGCCTACAATTGCAATAAATGACAGCACCGATGACAGCATTTCTTGTGCTTGAGCGCAATCAGGGCAACCGCGTAAATTGATAATAAAGTATTAACGTAGATGGGATAAGCCATAGGTGACAGGAGGTTGCTTATGGC
>JBEBHV010000035.1:0-12122 GCA_040080715.1 Rickettsiales bacterium
CCAATGGTAAAATTACCCAGCCTAGATGATAAGACAGATACACCAAGAATTGGTAATAACAACTTTGATGCCGGTCTGACGTTAGCTGCCGGATATGGTTTTAAATATTGGGGGCTTGATCATTTTATCAATGTTGATAGCGGCTATAGGCATCGCTTAGGCTCTCCACATGACCAACTGAAATTTTCTGCCACAGCTGGAATTTCAGTAACTAATAAAACCAAAATACTCACACAGGTTTTTTATACCAAGCAGGTCACAGACAATAATTCTACAATTTTTACCCAGTCCTCAAGTGATGATTACGACCTCACCAAGCTGCAAATATCTGGCATGTATAAAATTTATGACAGTATCTCATTGCAAGTTGGTGCGTTCACCAATGTCGCTGGACGTAACACCGGTAGTGGTGATGGTGGTTTACTCGCCATAAGCAAGGAATTCTGATGAATCAGATAGGAGAAATTCTCCGCGCTCGCGGTCTCCTGTCTGATGCGCAGCTTGAACATGTGCTTTCCGTGCAAAACCATAGCCACAGCCGATTGGGCGACATAATCATCTCGGAAGGCATTATCACCTACCTTGAATTATACACCGCACTCGCTGAACATTACGATCTTACTTTTGTAAATCTGCTAGAAGATCATCCTGATGATAATTTACTTACCACCGTGAATATAGATGACTATATCCGTCTGCGGGCAATCCCCTGGAAACTGAAAAACGGAAAAATAATAATCGCGATAACTGAATACTCAGACGAAACCATGCGGTGGATTGAGGAAAGATTTGGTGAAAATGCAGAAATCGTTATCACCTCTCCTCTGGATATACGCATTACAATCGAGCGGGTATTCGGCAGGTTTCTGGAAGAAGACAGCAAACTCTCCCTCTGGCAACAAAGCCCTGAATCATCAGCTATGGTCACCGCCTCACCCGTGACTAAAAAACTGCTTTGTATATTCCTTATTATTGTAGTTTGCCTGATTGCTATATTCCCTTTGCAAAGCAGCATGTTGTTTATTGCCTTTTGCAGCATTTCCTATTTTGTCAGCATGTTAGTGAAAATGCTGATTTTTATGCAAGGCTGCAAACAAAATAGACTGGTGGAGTGGGACGAAGTGCTGAATAAATTAGATGATGCCAGCCTGCCGATTTATACGATTCTTGTCCCCATGTATAAAGAAGCGGAAAGCCTTACTGAGCTTCTTTCTGCCATGCGTAATCTGGACTATCCCGCTGAAAAGCTGGATATCAAGCTGGTATTGGAAGCTGATGATTATGAGACGTTTAATATGGCTTTGGAATTAAAACCAAACCATAATTTTGAAATTATCCGCGTTCCCTATAGTAAACTCCGTACCAAACCAAAAGCCTGTAATTATGCTCTGCGTTTTGCCCGTGGTGAATATGTTACGGTATTTGATGCCGATGACATACCTGACAAGCTACAACTGAAAAAATCCATCGCCACCTTCCGTAACAGACCAGATGATATAGTATGCCTGCAAGCACGACTTAATTATTATAATGCTGACTATAACTGGCTAACCAGATCTTTTTCTCTGGAATATAGAGCATTGTTTTCTGTCATGCTGCATGGGCTTTCACGTTTGGGCATCCCGTTACCACTTGGTGGCACAAGTAACCATATTTCACTAGCGCATTTAAAGGAACTTGGTGAATGGGATGCCTATAATGTAACTGAAGATGCCGATTTGGGCGTGCGGCTTTCAGCACGAGGATTTCGCACGGAAATGATTGATTCATGGACGATGGAAGAATCGCCGACTGAAATTCACGCATGGATAAGGCAACGCTCCCGTTGGATTAAAGGCTACATGCAGACCTGGCTGGTGCATATGCGCAGCCCAATCAAACTATATAAAACTCTAGGTGCTAAAAGCTTCTGGGGATTTCAATTTTTTGTTGGCTTCTCCAGCTTAACCTTCCTCACCGCTCCTATATTGTGGTCACTGGCATTATTATGGTGGATTTTGCCTCCTGAACTGGCACAAAACTGGCTTCCGAAATGGCTGATATGGCTGACTATCAGCAATCTTATGCTTAATTTCATAATACACTGGGTTATGATGATTTGCTGCGTTTCTTTCAAACCTGAATCGTCTGTCAGCTATAAAATTGCCGGATTTTTCTATCCTTTTTACCTGTTACTGCATTCTATAGCGAGTTACAAAGCCCTATACCAACTCATTGTAAAACCTCATTTTTGGGAGAAAACAACACATGGTTTATACAAACATATGCAAAATACTGCCACAAGGCAGAATTTGCTAACAATACCATTGACGAAGCAATATTAAGTAGGTATAAAACGCCCCTGCTAATTTGAAGGTATTGAAGGGTATTTGTATGAAAGTTCTGAGTTCATTAAAATCTGCAAAGAAACGTGATAAAGATTGCCGTGTTGTTCGCCGCAAAGGTCGCGTGTATGTTATTAATAAGAAAAATCCTCGCTTTAAAGCTCGTCAGGGCTAATATTTTCCGGCTAGATTTTCCTTGCAACAAGTAGCAGGGAAACGCCAAATGGCAATGGCACGGAGGGAATCAGGAAACGTTCCGCCGAAACTAATTTTGTAAGAAATTTATTGATTGGCGCAGACGGAATTTTACTGCCAATAGCTGGTTTATCGGAAGAAACAAACAAATCCAATATCCTTGCAAAAATGGTAACGGGGAATAAAAAGAAATTCCAGTAATTCAGCCGTTCTATTTTAAAGCCAGCAGTCTGGACTATTTCTTTTAATTCACTCTTGCTGTAACGGCGGAAATGATGATGCAGCTTATCATGCCGTGAAAACAGGAACTGGAACGCCGGAACTGTAATAAGCAATATGCCATCACTCGATAACCGCCCATGTACAGCAGAAAGAACTGCGCGGTCATCCTTTATATGCTCAAGCACATCAAACATAGCAATTAAATCAAATTTCTGGTCAGCAAAGGGAATTTCATCGGGAAGCTTACCATAAGCAACAGTCGCAATATTACGCTTTATGCTATGCTCACGCACAGTATCATTCATTTCGCAGCCAAATACTTCTCCATACCCAGCAAGCACTGGCAAATTACCGCCGGAGCCACAGCCGAGATCCAGTATCTTAGCGTTCTTGGGAAGTTTTATATGGTTGAGCAGATGCTTAGTAATTGCGCGCCTGGCAACGAACCACCAATGAGTTTCCTCATTTTCTATATGCTCGTTATAGACAAGACTGTCCAATTTTTATGCCGCAGCTTTAGAAAGAACTTTTTTCTTAATCTGACGCTTTAATTTCGCCGCTTCCGGAGTCATTTTGGTAGCAGAATGACTGAGCAGATAACCATCTAACCCACCATTATGCTCAATGCTACGCAAGGTAGCAGCGGTTACGCGTAAGGAAATATTAGTGCCAAGAGCATCACTGCGCAAGGAAACATGCTGCAAATTAGGCATAAAACGCGTGCGGGTCTTATGGTTAGAGTGGGATACTTTATTACCTGACTGAGAACCTACTCCCGTAATCGAACAACGCCTTGACATAATACTACCTTCTGATTTTTTTAGTTTAAGAGGCTGCATTTCTAGGACGCAAGCACCTCCAAGTCAAGCAGTTTTTGCTATGACTAGTCCTTAACTTTATGAATATTATTAATGTAGTTCGTCCAGAAATTCTCTAGACCAGTCAATGTCTTATTAAGACTGGAAAGCTCAGGCTCGCTGGTTTCTTTAGATAATACATCAATATTGCGCTGGTAGAGAGCATCAATCCTTTTGCACAAATCAACAGCTTTTTCCGAGAGTTTAATGCGGGTTGAGCGTTTATCGTGCGGTGCTTTTTCCTGCACTAAATAGCCGTTTTCCACCAGTTTTTTAACGTTATAGGAAACGTTTGAGCCAAGGTAATAGCCACGGTTGGTAAGCTCGCCAATAGTAAGCTGTTCCCCGCTGATATTGTAGAGAATCAGGGTCTGTACGTTGTTCACGTCATCAATCTTCAGCCTGTCCAGCTCCGCCTTCACAACATCAAGGAAACGGCGATGCAACCGCTCTATAAGCAAAATAGATTCTGTATATACCTGTTTCAAATTACTCTCCCAAAACACTTAATAATTTTCTGTAACAATAGAGCATAAATATTAACATTTGGTTTAAATCATTATTATCTAGCCAAATATATTAATTAAAACAATTAATAGATAGACAAAGCCTCGGAAATCTCTACATATACCACTCAATTTTAAAACTATAACATCCCGATAAAATCACTATGCTTTTCGTAAACAACCTTACATTCCGTATTGCCGGACGCACTCTTCTCGACAATACTTCCATCAGCATCAATGCCGGACAGAAAGTCGGGCTGGTTGGCCCAAACGGCACTGGAAAATCGACACTGTTCAAACTGGTATCTGGAGAATATCACGCCGATGCCGGCGACATAACTATGATAAAGGGCGCAAGGCTTGGGATGGTTCGCCAGGATTTGCCGGAAGACGATACACCCGTTATTGATGTATTGCTGGCTACCGACACGGAAAGAGCAAGCTTACTCGCCGAAGCTGAAACCTGCGAAGACGCAGAACGGATCGGTTATATATATGAAAGACTCGAGGAAATTGGAGCATATGACGCACCTGCCCGCGCTGCAACCATCCTTGCCGGACTTGGTTTTAATGAAGAAGCCCAGAACAGCCCTATTTCGGATTTTTCCGGCGGCTGGCGGATGCGCGTGGCACTCGCAGCCGTATTATTCTGCCAGCCTAACTTGCTGCTGCTTGATGAACCAACCAACCATCTGGATTTTGAAGCGATGGTATGGCTGGAGAATTACCTTATGAAGTTCACGGAAACACTTATTATTATCAGCCATGACCGTGACATTTTAAATAAGACTGTAACCCACATAGCGCATCTGGAAAATAAAAAGCTTACCATGTATACTGGGACTTATGATGAATTCGAGCGCAAACGCGCGGAAAGATTGCTGGGACAACAGGCACTGCATGAAAAGCAAATGGCGCAGAAAGCGCATATGCAGAAATTCATCGACAGGTTTGGCGCAACCGCCAGCAAAGCAAGGCAAGCGCAAAGCCGCCTGAAAGCTATACAGAAAATGGATATTGTCGATGCGGTTATGGCTGATCGCGTCACGGCTTTTGAATTTCCGGAACCTGATGAGCAAAAATCACCAATGCTGGTGCTGGAACATGTCGAAGCCGGTTATGAAGCTGGCAAACCAGTTTTAAAGAAACTGGATTTACGAATTGATGCCGATGACCGCATTGCTTTGCTTGGTGCTAACGGTAACGGTAAATCAACACTTATAAAATTACTTTCCGGTCGCCTGCCACCACTAGCTGGAAAAATCCACAAATCCAGCAAGCTGCGTGTGGGATATTTCGCCCAGTTTCAAACCGATGAATTAAATGTTGAACAGACACCGTTTGAGGTAATGAGGGAAGCTATGCCTAAAGGCACTGCTGAATCAAAAATCCGCGCTGCACTCAGCAAATTTGGTTTTGATAAACATAAAGCCGATACTGTGGTTGGTGATTTGTCCGGTGGTGAAAAAGCCCGCCTGCTTTTTTGCCTGATGAGCTTTGACGCGCCGCATATCATGTTGCTCGACGAACCAACCAACCATCTGGATATGGACGCGCGCGAAGCACTGATGCAGGCACTCAATAATTATAAAGGCGCGGTGATACTGGTGAGTCACGACCCGCATCTTGTGGATTCAGTGGTGGATAGGCTATGGCTGGTTGCCGATGGAACTTGCAAACCATATAATGGGGATCTTGAAGATTACCGTAAGCTGGTAGTAGCCCAAAGACGAAAAGAACGCGAGGAAACTAAGAAAGGGGCGAAGAAGAAGGGTAAGTTAAATTCAGCCTAAACAGATTAGGCTGCGGAAAATTCCTAGTTTAAAAGGAAGTGCAATAGATCCTTCGAGATTTAAATAATAACTTAAAATCATCTGTAAAACATGTTGACCAAACAGCAAATAACCGCTTAATATGTGCGCCCTCTTATGCCTGAGGCTAGGTAGCAAAGTGGTAATGCACGGGACTGCAAATCCTGTATTCGGGAGTTCGATTCTCCCCCTGGCCTCCATATTTTTAAGCAAAAATCAAAAAACAGGTTGGATTTTAGAGAAATAGCTTTATATTGTTACGCTGAATCTAATTATTAATTCATTGTCTTAGAGGTTTAAGTGAAGAAAAATCGCAATATTTCCAGCATATTACTAGCTGTGCCTGCTATTTTAGCTACTGTTATGCTAACCAATGCTTATGCCTCTGACAGCTATTACATAGAAATTGGGAAACCCGCAAGTATTGAAGAGACTCATGAGCAATGGAGCGATTTATCCAAAAAATACAAGTCAATGCTGCAAAAACTCACTTTTTATCCTAAATCCATAATTAACGAAGCTGGTGAAACCAGCAATATAATTCAGGCTGGTCCAATTTCCGAAAAAGAAAAAGCTCAGAAAATATGCAACAGGTTTTTTGCAAAAGGTATCCCTTGTTTCGTGCTTGAAGGAGTAGAAAATTCTCCGCCTAAAATAGCAATTGGAATGACGCAGGCTTCAAACAGTTCCTCACCAGGTGGAGAGTTTGTATTCCCATGGCAGGGCGGCAATAGTGCCAATAATGTTGGGCGTGCGCCGGAGGTATATAGCCAGTCGAGTGATGCAGATGTGGATGTGGCACAGGCTATACCGGTTCCTTTATCTGATAAAACGGATAGTGAATACAAAAACATCAGCAATTCTCCTCAAATAAAATCGCAGCAACTACCGCTACCTGTTGAGTTGGTAGGAGAGAAGAAAGCCGTCTCAAAGAAGTCATTGATTAAGAATTTCTCAGCATCTGAATTTGCTCCGGAAGAAACCGGTAGCCTTACCATAGAAAGATTCTCTGACGAAGGTGAAGCTAATAAATTCTGGAGTTTTGTTAATGATGAATTCCCTGACATGGTGCATGGAATGCGCATACGGGCGCAGCGTCCGGCTACGATGGATAATAAAGGCGGGATTCAGGTTAAAGTTTATCCTTTCGCAAGTGGTGATGCTGCCGCTGCGTTCTGTAACCAGACAGTTAATGCTTTCGGGATTGAGCTGGAATGCCATTATGAAGTGAGCAATGTACAAACTAAAACACAAACTGGTAGTTCACAGCACGCAGACGGATATGTGCAACGCCGTAATTTCCAGAGAAGAATTCCTTCTGAGCAGCATGTTTTGCAGTCTCGCAGACCTTCTGCTATTTCTGTTCAGGAATTGCCGGAAACCGGAAAATCTTACTGGGCGCAAGTTGCTATTGCTGAAAGCCAAGCTGAAGCCACGAACAGATGGGAAGATATTAAGAAGAGAAATAAAAATCTTGTCAAAGACGTATCTAGTAAGATGACAAGTTCATCATCTTCTTATGCAAAATATAGTTTCCGCCTTGGTGCATTTGATTCTGAAGATGATGCGAATGATCTTTGCGAAAAGCTGCAGGCTAAGGGTGTTGACTGTCTGGTGGTTTCTACTAGATAAACTAGGCGACGACACTACCGAATAAATCGTAATCGTCAGATTTTTCGATCTGCACGTTTACGATTGTACCGGCTAGTACGCGACCTTTACTGGTCACATGCACCACTCCATCTATTTCCGGAGCATCGGCGTAGCTACGCCCCACGATACCCTCAGGAGTTACCGAGTCAATAAGCACAGGAAGAACCTTGCCAATTTTTTTCTTCAGACGTTTCGCGCTTATTTTTTGTTGAACAGCCATAAAGCGATTCCATCTATCCTCGATAACATCCTGCGGAACATGATTTTTCAGGGCGTTTGAATCAGCATCAGAAACATTTTCATAACGGAAGCAACCAACACGGTCTAGCTGCGCTTCCTTTAGCCAATCAAGCAGGAACTGAAAATCATCTTCGGTTTCACCAGGGAAACCAACTATAAAAGTTGAGCGCAGGGTAATATCTGGGCAGATTTTGCGCCAACTGGCAATGCGCTCCAGCACTTTTTCCTGATTAGCAGGGCGACGCATATTTTTGAGTACATTCGGTGAGGCATGTTGGAATGGTATATCAAGATAAGGTAAAATCTTACCTGCAGCCATCAGATGCACCGCTTCATCCACATGCGGATAGGGATAAACATAATGCAGTCGCACCCACGCTCCCAATTCTCCTAATGCCTCGCAGAGATCATAAAATTTGGCACGTACTTCCCTGCCTTTCCAATCACTCCCCGCGTATTTTACATCTATTCCATAGGCACTGGTATCCTGCGAAACTATGAGCAGTTCCTTCACACCAGAAGCCACCAGACGCTCTGCTTCGCCAAGCACATCAGCCGCTGGTCTGCTCACCAAATCACCGCGCAGTTTCGGGATAATACAAAATGAACAACGGTTATTACAGCCTTCAGAAATTTTTAAGTAAGCATAATGACGCGGAGTGAGCTTGATTCCTTGTGGCGGTACAAGATCAAAATATGGATCATGAAGGGGAGGCAAAGCCTTATGCACAGCGTTTAATACCGATTCATATTGCTGTGGCCCTGTTATGGCAAGAACATCAGGATATTTACTTCGGATAAGCTCTGGAGTCGCGCCCATGCAGCCGGTGACTATAACCTTACCGTTTTCATTCAGTGCTTCGCCAATTGCCGAAAGTGATTCCTCGCGCGCGCTATCTAAAAACCCGCAAGTATTGACAACCACTATATCAGCATCACCATAACCAGCAGAAAATTCATAACCTTCCGCCCGAAGCTGGGTAAGAATACGCTCAGAATCCACCAACGCTTTGGCGCAGCCAAGGCTAATAAACCCAACTTTAGGTGCTGTTTCTTTGGTTTTTAAACTACTTTTTTTCATGGGAGGCTTATACAAGCAAGGCTTAGGCTAGGCAAGTTCAATCTAGCCTTTGCAAGGTGATTTCATATCCCATAGCATGAATAATGGTATTTATGGTATCAAAACGTGGCTTTGCTTGTTCCGATAAGGCTTTCTGTATGCCATTACGCGTAAGGTTACTCTCTTCTGCAAGAGATGAAACACCTTTTACCCGAGCAATCATCCGCAAAGAAGAAAGCAGGGTTGGGGTATGTCCATCATCAGCATATTCTTCAAAAGCCGTTTTAAGATAGTTGTCTATCTCTTGGGGATGAGCGCGATAATATTCCTCATTGGTCTGATCAAATGTTCTGTAATTTCGTTTTTTAACCATTTTCTTTATACTCCCTCCAATATTCTTTTGCTGATTTTATATCTCTTTTTTGACTATTTTTATCGCCACCACAGAGAAGAATTACAAGAAAATCATCACCTTCACCAAAATAGACACGATAGCCAGAACCAAAAAACATTCTTAATTCTAAAACCCCATCACCTACTGATTCACAATCACCATATAGACCACTTTCAAGTCTACGTATGCGTACTAAAATGCGTTCTCTTGTCTTCTGGTCTTTTATTTTTACCAACCAGTTGCTATAAGGCTCATTACCATTAGCATCCTGATAAATTATTATGGTTTTTTGCTGTATTTCCTCCGCCATGCCTAACTTTCCTCGTAATATTATATACATGCATACAACTATATGCAAGCTGTTTTAATACCCAAATAACTGCAATAACACCATAAGTGCCTTGCCACGCGGTGTTTCCATAGGCTTTTCCCCGCCCAAGAATTGGATAATGTCAGCTCGCGCTTGCTCCAAAAGCTCCTGATGCTCCAATAAATCTGTGAAAATGAAGCGTGGCAGCCCGCTTTGGCGTGTGCCCAGCAAATCACCACCGCCACGAATGGCAAGGTCAGCCTCGGCAATGCGGAAGCCATCTTCTGTTTCGCGCAGAATTGAAAGACGCGATTGCGCCACCTCGCCAGAACTATCTGAACATAACAGAACGCAGGAACTGGCTTTGTCACCACGCCCGACACGTCCGCGAAGCTGATGCAGTTGCGACAGCCCAAAACGCTCGGCTTTTTCAATAACCATGATGGTTGCATCACGCACATCTACCCCAACTTCTACCACCGTAGTAGCAACCAGAATACGGGTTTTGCCGGTAGCAAAATCATGCATGATCTCGTCGCGCTCTTCGCCTTTCATCTGACCATGCACAATGCCAACAACATCACCAAAACGAGCTTTGAATTCAGTGTAACGCGATTTTGCAGCGGCTATGTCATTTTCTGGTGTAATATTTAAACTATCTTGATTGGAATTATCCTCAATAAGTGGACAAATCCAATAGGCTTTTTCCCCGCGCTCCAGTGCTGATTTCAGGCGTTCCATAATCTCATCATAGCGAGATAATGGAATAACACGGGTGGTTATATCCTGCCGTTGTGCTGGCTTTTCTTTGAGCAGCGAACATTCCATATCACCATATAAAGTCATGGTGAGCGAGCGCGGAATCGGCGTTGCAGTCATGTGCAAAATATGAGGTGCGTTGCCTTTTGCCGAAAGTGCCATGCGCTGATTCACGCCGAAACGGTGTTGCTCGTCGATCACTATAAAGGCAAGATTAGAAAATTCCACCTGCTCCTGAAACAGCGCATGTGTACCGATTATAATCTGGGTTTTACCACTAGCCAGATTATCCAGAATCTCTTTGCGCTCCTTGCCTTTTATCCGCCCAGATAGCATGACAATTGATACTGGCAGATTTCTAGTGAGGTTAGAAATAACTTCAAAATGCTGACTGGCGACAATTTCAGTGGGAACCATCAGCGCGCATTGCAAGCCGTGTTCCACAGCCCTTAACATGGAGAGCAACGCAACTATGGTTTTTCCACTGCCAACATCACCTTGTAGTAACCTTCCCATACGGCTGCCAGACGCTAAATCATCAGAAATTTCTTTTAGCACCGCCACCTGCCCTGCAGTAAGTTTATACGGCAATTCTCGGAGTAAAATTTCGGTAAGTTTACCAGTACCATTTATAATTTCACCAGCCTGCTGCTGGCGTTTGCTGCGAAGGATAGCCAGATGTAGTTGGTTAGATAGCATCTCATCATAAGCAAGGCGCATCCGTTCAGGTGAAATCGGTTGTAAATCTTCCTGTGACTGCGGATTATGAGTGGAAATGAGCGACTCTCTCCAGCTTTTCCAATTTTTTTCCGCCAGCATTTCTGACTTTAGCCACTCAGGCAGTTCTGGGGTTTTTTCCAATGCCTCTGTCACTATTTTATAAATGCGCCTGCTGGTCAGCCCTAAAGTTAGCGGATAAACCGGCTCCGGTTTCTGCACATCAGCGAGCTTATCAACCGTGGTAATTATGTCGGGATGCGTCATTTGCAGACGGTAATCAAATTTCTCTGTTCGCCCGCTTATAACCCGCATCTGCCCAACTGGCAGAGCCTGTTTCAAATAATCCTCACGCGGATTAAAAAATATCAGGGCAATATCGCCAGTCTCATTCGAGCAAATAACTTTATAGGGCTTTTTACCATAACGTCTACCGCTTGCTGGCGGTGGCTGGTGCATTTCCACCGTAACCACAAATGTGGCAATCACCCCATCCGGCGCGGAAACCAAAGGACAGGTGAATCGCCTGTCCAGCAAACCAACCGGCAGATGGAACAACAAATCGCGGATAATGGGTATTTTTGCTCCGGCAATAGCGGTTGATAGCGGAAGCAGACGGCACAAAGCCTCTGACGTAGAGCCACCAACGCCCTTCACCCGTGTTACCTGCGAAAATAAATAATTTAGGATTTCATGCCGCATTCCGGCAGATTATAATATTATTGCTGTTTAGTCCATTATGCTTGTTTTTTAATATATATTTTTAAGTTGTAACAAATGGTTACCTTAACATAATTAAGACTGGTCAGAGCCATTCAATAATCGTACAACCCATTGATTTGTCATACCGCACTTGTTGCGGTATCTGGAGCAAAAACCACAGTCAGTGGGCTTTACCCCAGACCCCGTTATAAAAACGGGGTGACAAGAAAAATCAATATGTTATGCATTTATTGAACCGCTCTGAAGACTGGTCAGAGCCATTCAATAATTTTTTAACCTATTGATGTATATATCTCTCCAAACCGACAATCATTTTGGGGGTATTTATGGATAGTGTATTTTCTGTATTGA
>JBEBHV010000239.1:0-2780 GCA_040080715.1 Rickettsiales bacterium
ATTTTATGTTAATTGAAATCAAACATCCAAAATTTCGGAATAATACAAATTACTACATGCAAACAAATGCCCCCCCCTCAACTTCACAAGTAAAAACCAAGCTTTTACGCTTATTGAATTAAGTATAGTGCTGGTCATTATCGGGCTAATAATAGGCGGGGTGCTGGTGGGGCGGGATTTGATAAACTCCGCAGCTATTCGCAGCCAGATTTCGCAGATAGAGAAATACAACACCGCAGCAAACACTTTCAAACTGAAATATGGTGGGCTGCCCGGAGATTTGCTGGCAACCGATGCGCAAGCATTTGGTTTTTTTAAATTTGCTTCAGGACCAGCCTTTGGATGGGGAGATAATAATGGTGCTATAAGCACAACTAACTCAGCAGCAGATGCATATTGCCGTGAAGAAGTATTGATATTCTGGCGACATCTGGTTGAGGCAAAAATGATTGAGGGGAATTATTCTACGGTTACAGGAACAAGTGCTGGGAATGTTGATTCTAATGGGTATGTTGCAGTAATGCCAACTACCCATGAAATGATTAATGCTCATCTGCCGGAAGCAAAAATAGGAAGAAGTGCCTCTATTATTGCTGGTGCTAACTGGGTCGCCGGCAGCAGGGGTAGCGCAAATTACTTTGCAATTTCAGGAATCAATGAAATGTTTGGTGGAACTAGTGGTTATTTAAGAAATAGTACTAATCCTTTCACACCACAAGAAGCGTACAACATAGATGTAAAAATGGATAATGGCGCGCCTAATTCCGGGAAAGTCAGAGCTACTAACGAGACTGCAGATTACAACCCAAGACCAGGGTTATTCTTCACGCCCACCGCATCCTGCGTCACCGCAAGTGCATATGTATTGAATTCAACAACTCCATCCTGTTCACTGCAGATACAGTTCCAGTGATATAAAAGCTATTCAGCCATCAGTTACAATTAAACAAATCATCATCGGTACAGCTAACAACTGTAGGCTGGGTATAGTTGCCGTCATTTTCATATTTATCGCGGTCACGCACTTTGGAATAGTCAATACCATCCCATTCTCTTGACGAATTGCCAGCGCAACCGCTCACCAGAAACGATAAAACCACTGCTCCCATCAGGGAACAAATCATAGAACCAGCCTTTTCACACCGCATATCAACACCCTCACACCATATAAAATCTTTCCGAGTACATACCCCTATATAGGAAGATAATACAGAAAATAAATATTGATTTTATCATTATTTTATCAACACTTTCTTTACCTTTATCTGTAATCATTGCTCTGTTTAACTATTAACCAAGGCAAATCAACAACCCCGATTTGTAAATAGATAGAAATGGAGTGCTAGAAATGTCCAAAGCTGAATCTTCTGCTGCCAAACAGTCGGCAAATGCATCAAATAGAACTGCGACACTATCTGTTGAAGGTAAAACCCTCACCTTCCCTATATATGAACCGACCGAAGGTCAGAGTGTTATCGACATCACCAAGCTTTACGGTGAGACCGGTATGTTCACCTATGATCCGGGTTTTATGTCAACCGCTTCCTGCGAGTCAAAAATCACCTTTATTGATGGCGACCAAGGAATTCTGCGTTATCGTGGCTATGATATTGCTACTCTTGCTGACAAAAGCGATTTTCTTGAAGTTTCTTATTTGCTTTTAAACGGTGAACTCCCAAATGCCGCCGAGAAAAAAGAATTCGTAACCCGTATCACCAACCACACCATGGTTCATGAGCAGCTTCATTTCCTTTTCCGTGGTTTTCCCCGTGCTTCACACCCTATGGCGGTTATGGCAGGGGCAGCAGCATCTCTGGCAGCATTCTATCATGATTCGCTGGATGTGAACGACCCAAAACAACGCGAAATTTCGGCATACCGACTCATAGCAAAAATGCCTACACTGGCTGCAATGTCATATAAATATTCTGTCGGACAACCATTCATCTATCCGCAAAACGATCTTGGATTTTCTGAGAATTTCCTGCATATGATGTTCTCAACTCCTTGTGAGAAATATAAAGTTAACCCTGTTCTTGCCCGCGCTATGGATAAAATCTTGCTTCTCCATGCCGACCATGAGCAGAATGCTTCAACCTCAACCGTGCGTCTTGCCGGTTCATCTGGTGCTAATCCATTTGCTTGTATGAGTGCTGGTATTGCTTCCCTGTGGGGGCCTGCCCACGGCGGTGCTAACGAAGCAGTTATCAACATGCTGCGTGAAATTGGTGACGTTTCAAAAATTCCTGATTTTATCGCTAAAGTTAAAGACAAAAATTCCGGCATCAAGCTGATGGGCTTTGGTCACCGCGTTTATAAGAACTATGACCCACGCGCAACTGTGCTGCGTGAAACTTGCAAGGAAGTTCTTGCCGAACTTGGTCAGATAAACGAGCCATTGCTTAAAATTGCTGTGGAGCTTGAAAAAATTGCTCTTAGCGACCCATATTTTATCGATCGCAAACTCTATCCGAACGTGGATTTTTACTCTGGTATTATTTACCGCGCGATGGGTATTCCTTCAAAAATGTTCACTGTGTTGTTTGCAGTAGCCCGTACTGCCGGCTGGATAGCGCAATGGAAAGAAATGATGGAAGATCCAAAATTCAAAATTGGTCGCCCACGCCAGCTATTTACTGGCTCTGCACCACGCCAGTTTGTGACAGTGGATAAGCGCAAGTAAAAGCTATTCTCCGTACCACCCGACATAATTCTGTTATGCCAGAAGCAAGTTTTCCCCAAGGCAGGCATGGGATGCGTCATTGCGAGGAAATTTATAG
>JBEBHV010000240.1:0-2779 GCA_040080715.1 Rickettsiales bacterium
GGGCTTTAGCTGCCCGCCGCTGAACAAACAAACGTTTACATTTATAAAGTGGCGCGAGCGCATGATGCGCCTCCGCCAATGCGGATATTTCTTTTTGAATCCCAAATAACTCGCCGATAAAATCTTCCAGATGTGGCGCAAGGTCAAGGAGGAGTTGGGATAACTCTTTTGTTGCTGGTTGCTGGTTGTTAGTTGTTAGTGAAGCATCAGCACGCCCAGCCATTAGCCTGTTGAAAAGCTCAACATCCGCAACTTTCAACTGCTCAACAAAAGCATTATCAATTCTTACCAAACCATCACGCTGGTAAAGCTCTGAAAATTTTATTCCGTATCCGAAATTATTCATTTTTTACTTCTTTGTAGTACTTTGTTTTAATTTATTGATAGCTGCATTTAATGCTTTCAATACTATCAATGCTAATTCGTTATCTGTTGGTTTTAATTTCTGTTTTATTTCTATATTTGGAACATTTTCCATAAATCCTCCTCGTGAATTGTCGTTATGTTATCAGCTTTTTCAGCAATCCGAAATTAGTCATAAATTATATCCCCCCTGAATAATCCTGGGTTGATTCTATTTCCAGATTGCGGGCGGGTTCAACCAGCTGCACGTCAATATATTTAAGGAGTTGCTCAACGCAGGCTTGCACGCTGAGATTTTCTGTATCCAAAACAATATCAGGGTTTTGTGGTTCTTCATATGGTGCGGAGATACCCGTAAATTCAAGAATCTCACCAGCGCGGGCTTTCGCGTACAAGCCTTTCACATCGCGTTTTTCGCAGGCTTCCAAAGAGGCTTTGATATGGATATTGTGGAAATAATTTGGTGCAATCGCCCTCACCATCCGCCTGTCTTCACGCATTGGCGAGATAAACGCGCTAATCACAATTACTCCTGCTTTGGCAAAAAGTGCTGCCACTTCACCCACACGCCGCAGATTCTCAGCACGATCCTCAGGTGAGAAGCCAAGGTCACGATTTAGACCTTTGCGGATATTATCGCCATCAAGCACAAACACCTGATAACCCTTATCAAACAAGCGTTTTTGCAGTAGTTTGGCAATGGTGGATTTACCCGAGCCAGACAAACCCGAAAACCATAATATCCCGCCCGTATGCCCATTTGCCAGCGAACGCTGCTCTGGTGTCACACCGAAATCAACATCAAAAATATTATGCGATTTTACGGTTTTTGGAGTGCCTGCCCGCTGGTCAAAAAAACCATCCATATTGATGATGCCACCACCCGCCACATCATAATCCTGCAAAATTACAAAACGACCGAGGCGAGGATTATTATTAAAATCATCGACCACCGCTAAACCACGTACGCGCAATATTATTTCTGCCACATTGCTACGCTCTACACGGTTAGCGGGAATTTGCGCCAGAGTGTCTGCATCAATCACATGCTCAATGGTTTTTATTTCCGCCATCATTTCACTTGTTCCAAGTTTTATTTTATAACGCTTGCCAAGTTCAAGGGGTTTATGCCCTAGCCAAAAAATCCGTGCACGAAATAGATTGGTAAGCACTGGCGCGCGCTCTATGTGGCTCGCGATATGTCCACGTTCTACGAAAATTTGATCAGTCAGAGTTATACCCACACTTTGCCCAGCCGATGCGCTTTGCGGAGGATTATTTGTTTCCGGCCAGCTTTCAATAGTCGCTATTTTTGCCAGAGTATTAGACGGTGAAAATAATAATTCATCACCAGCTTTGAGCGAACCGCTTTCAATTCGCCCGACCAAGATTCTGCGCTCATCAAATTTATAAATATCCTGAATGGGAAAGCGTAGAGGCAGGCTTTCATCAGCACTAGCCACGGTGAATTTTTCCAACATCTGCGTTACGCTATCGTTTTTGTACCATGTCATATTTTCTGATGCAGATTTTATGCCATCACCATCGCGCGCGGAAATTGGAATAAAACAGGTTGGAGTTACGCCAAGACTTGCCAGATACTGCCTATATTCTTTTTCAATCTGGCGGAAAGTTTCTTCGCTATAATCCACCATATCCATTTTATTCACCAGCACAGCAATCTGGCGCACACCAAGCAGATGCAGCAAATAACCATGGCGTTTGCTTTGTTCGCGGATACCTTCTTTGGCATCAATTAAAACCAGTGCCGCATCCGCCTGTGCTGCGCCAGTTATCATATTTTTTAAGAACTCTTTATGACCGGGTGCGTCAATAATCACCACGTCCCGAGTTGGGGTTTTCAACCATATCTGCGTGGTGTCAATGGTGATTCCTTGATCGCGCTCAGTCTGCAATGCATCCATGAGAAACGACCATTCAAAGGGCATCCCGCGCTTTTTGCAACTTGCCTGAATCGCCTCAAATTTGCCATCCGGCAGCGAACCAGTATCATATAACAACCGTCCCACCAGCGTGGATTTACCATGATCCACATGCCCAACGATTACGATTTTGAGTTGTTGTTTTGTAGTAAGCTCTTGTTTTACCATTTTATATTTTATCTTCCGTTTTACAATAGTATTTGTTATAATTACCCTATGGATCGGGCTTTTCCCGATCGGCGTTTTTTAGGTTTTCCTGATCAGCGTTTTTGGATTGGGCTTTTCCCGATCGGCTTATAGGCTTTGGGCTTTTCCCGAAGCCTATTTGTTTTCTAACCTTATTCAGAAAAAACATTCATTCCTCCTGTTGCTGGAAATTTTGTTTTAATAATTTCAAAAGCTCTATTTTCTTGCTCTGGACGAAGAATTTTTAAGGCAATTGGACGAGCAATTAAATCTGCAAGCTGTAAACC
>JBEBHV010000036.1:0-12037 GCA_040080715.1 Rickettsiales bacterium
TTCTTTTGGCGTTCCAATAAAATAAAGTTTTCCATCATGAATAATTCCTATGCGGTCACAAATCTCATCAATATCAGAAAGAATGTGCGAACTAAAAAATATTGTTTTGCCGGATTTCTTATTGGCAAGCAACTCGTCTTTAAGCTTGATGCGCGCACGTGGATCCAATCCACTCATTGGCTCATCAAGAATAAGCAAAGATGAATTGACCATAAACGCGCCGACCAAACCAAGCTTTTGCCCCATACCCTTGGAATAAGAACCTACACGGCTATCAAGCACATCCGGATCAAGATCGAGTTCTATAGCTTTTTTCCTGGCATATTCTTTGTCCAGATTTTTTTTATAATAAGACAGTGCTAAATCTAGATATTCGAAGCCTTTTAAATAGCGTGATGGCTGAAATTTCTCCGGAAGATAAGAAATATTTCTGCGGGCATTAATATCCTTAGAAGATACCCCAGCAATTTCGATCCCGCCATTTTCACAAGAAATAAGATCCAGCATGGTCTTGATCAAAGTTGTCTTGCCAGCACCATTCAAGCCTATCAAACCAAAAATTTCGCCATGATTCAGGGAAAAATCTATACCTTCAAGAACTTTATGATTTCCATAACTTTTATGGACATTGTTTATTGATAGAGGAACAACACTATTCATTATTTAGCCTTACCCAATACACTAATTTTTTTCTAACATTCCCATACCACTACCTTCATCCATACCCACGGTGACCGGCGGTAGTTTCCCTTCTACCACGCGCATGGAATAAGACGTGAAAGTCTGATTAGCCTTGAGCGGAAATATAACCTTTTTGTGCATAAAATCAACTTTTATCGATTCATCAGATGAATAACTAGCATCAGTAATTTTATCCATTCTTTGTGGCTTCCATTCCACCGTGACTTTTTCATTATCAATCTGCACTATTCGTAGTCCTGCCGCGCTCACACCACTATCTTGCGTTATTTTCTCATCATTGATCCATACCACCCAGTCACGTGCTGAACGGTAAGCAATAGACGAAAGGAAAAACTGTGGATAGGTAAAACTTCTGGGTTCTTCCTGAATATTGCTGATCTTCTCAAGGTTTTTTAAGAAATCATCTTCCGCAATTACATTATTACCTTTCAGATGTTGCTCATAGTAATTTCTGGCACTGCGTATCGCGACAATATCATTATCAGAAAGCAGCAGACTCTTCATTTCAACATTATCATCACCGGCCAGAAAGGAGGAGCCGGCATTCTTTGCTTTAATTCCTGATTCTGCCATTCCTTTTTCTATATTTGCTTCTTCCTGTGCCAGCAACAATGACTGTGGCATTAATCCTCCTGCAAGCACGAGTAATGATAAAGCAAGGCGAAAATATATTGTCATATCATCTCTGCCTCAACCTGATAAGATTTTTACGTTCATGCCCTTCAGGAAAACCTGGTTGTCCCTTATCAGGACTCTCCAGAAGATCTTTATCATCAGCAGCGACGCTGCGAAGCCCAAACAATGTAAATTTAATATTGGTATTTACAATGGGTACAGACCCTGTATCTTTTATTGCAATAAGTGTCGCATTATCGAAATTTGTTCCTAATCCAAACTTGAAATATGTAAATTTAATTCCCAAAAATGTTTGCTGTAACGTTTTTATAAGTCCAAAAATTTCCAGATCAGTAAGTCCATTGAGATTTATGGTAGTATTACTTGATTCAATAAAGGCTGTAGGGCGTTTATACTTATCACCGGAAAGAGCTTTGATCTCATCCATCTTCACATCAAGATTATCTATATAATATTTCTCACGCGCACCGGCAATTGCATCACGCAGGGCAGTCTTGCTGACCATCAGCAGCTTGTCCTCCTGCTTCTGCTTTATCTCACCATACATCACCATGTTATTAACCACTTTGCTGTATTCCAATGACAGGTTATTCACCTGCTGCATAATCCCGTCGGATTGGGATTTTAGCATATTAATATTTCTATCATATTCTTCATCAAACGAATCCAGATACATAACCACCCCAACAAACACCCCAACAATACACAAAGCGATTATTGTCTGTTTAATTAGAGTATTTCTGATAACAGAGATTTTCATCTTTTCCCGAGCCCAATAAGTTCATCTGTTGAAATTCCGCCAAGCCCTGGTGGCATTGCCGGATTAGGCACATTATTATCGGCTTTTTTAGTAAGTAATAATGTTGCCTCCAGATTATTATTTTCTATTTCTACTGGTGCCTGCTTGTCCGCAAAAACAATTTCTCCAGCTTCAGACTTCTTGGAAATGACATCAGGTAATTTTGTGTAGACAACTTCATACTCTGGAAATGCCGCACGTACATCACGTAGAACCTTCTTAGCAACGACCTTAAATGCTTCATCAGTACCTGATATTTCCGGAAAGCGTAGCAACAGCGACATATTCTCAGAGCTACCAGTTACGTTAGCAGCAGGGTCAGGCAGAACAGCCCCTTGCCAGATAACCTCACGAATAGTAACAGACGCAATTATAGAACCGCGAATTCTGGATAGAAACCCCAAGGGTGATTGGCTTTCGCTTGTCAATTGCTGATACAGTACAACAGTGTCGCTGACTTTCTGAATATCAATTCCACTCTTGGCTATCTCGGCATTAATCTCATCAAGTTTACGCTGCTGAATAATTTTTTGTTGTTCCAGATTTTCTATTTCAGAATATTTCTGCATCAGTCCCAGACCTATCATACCACCATAAGACAACATTCCAAGAACTGCAGCCCCGACCAATGTTCGCTGGTAACGCACCAGATTATAGAGATTGTTAACCTTAAGTATTTTAGGAAGTGATAGAACCAGACGATGAACTTTGCTGCAGGCAATATAAGCAGACATGATCACATCACCAAACTGATCGGATGGCTGAGCCGCACCGTTAATGCCCAGAATCTCAGACACTTCAAAAGGAGTGAATTTATATATTTTAGAAGTCAGAATTCTTGACAAATCCAGAACATTATTAATATCAGCAGAAGCTATAACATAAATATCCAAACCTTGCTGTATGTTGAATGATAAACGCTTCATATATTCAACTGTACTTGCCATTTCCTGCTCAATATTTCCTGCAACAACTTCAGCGGTTACGTCACCAACCGGCTGTATCAGGCGCGTAAAAATAATCCGGTCATCTTTAAGTATCACCTGCCGGAAGCCACCAACCTTGTTATGGCTTATAAAAAATTTCCACCGGGCAACATCCGTATTTTTTTTACTCCTTCGAGGAAATCCCAGAGCAAGATCTATGCTCTTTATCACGTTTTCTGTTTCAACAGACAGAAGATAAATGCCATTTACCCGGTTATCAACCTTATCAATAAAATCAAACCAGAGCTTAAGATTAGGGCTATTTTCCAGCGACACCATGAGGAAGTTCCAGTCGCGGCGACCACTGGAATCGCGCTCCAGCAGAACGTATCCTTTAATTACATCAGCACCAAGATCCCTGTCTAACCGTCGCTTTATAAGCTTCTTTACTCCAAGAGGGCTTATAGGCGGAAGAGATTGCTGAATGAAGCTTTGATCCATACTATCAATAATAATAAATATGGGGGCATTATTGTTTTTAGATAAAATCGATTTGAATTCTTTTAAATTCTCCTCGCTGGCATGAGCAATAAAATTGCGACTTTTAACAACATTGCCTTCAACATAAACTAATATGGCACCATCATCGCCGATAATGAGAGCATATTTATCCCCGGATGTGGCACGAAAAGATTTCTTTTTTGGAGAAACATTTGTCACCACCTTACCTTTTACCTGCTGTCTATCGGCTCGGTTAAAAGCAGCCTTAGGCAGAGGAGTTGGAGCAGGTACAGCACCTCCATCTTTTTTCAGAAATCTTTTAAACGAAAAAGCCATGCACTATGTCATATAAGATAAAATTGTTTATACGAACGCAAGATAACACTGTTTTTGGTAAATCGTCACCAAAAATTACTATATCTTGTATATTAAAACTTCATTTTGCTGAATGATTGATAGAGCGGTCCGAACACTGCGGCGATAATCCAGAAAATTAAAGCTCCCATAACTACAGTTAGTATCGGCTGAATCGATCCGACCAGACCTTCCACTGCATCGTTGACTTCACGGTTATAGAAGAAATTGATATTTTCTAAAGCTTCATTCAGATTACCACTATCCTCACCAACTTTAAACATGCGTACCACAAGATTAGGAAATTGCTGAGAAAGACGCAGGCTGGAAGTTATAGAATTACCATCAGTCACGTTAGTTATAACCAGATTTACCGATTCTTTAAGCACGCGGTTATTCACTACCCCCCTCGCCGCCTCCAGTGATTCAATGACATCAATCCCGCTATTAAACATTACTGCAAAAAAATGGGTGAAACGCGCCATGTCGATCTTGCGGATAACTGGTCCTATCAGCGGCATTCTTAGCGACAGAGAATCCACCTTATATGCAAAGGATTCACTGGCACGATAAAATACCATTAATCCAAAAATAAGCAAAACCGGCATTCCTAGAATAACGTACCAATAACTGGCAAATGCGTCAGAAACCGCTATGAGAGCCTTAGTGTGAATAGGTATTTCAAACCCCTGCGATTTGATAAAATCAAGCATCTTGGGAACGGTAAACATCATTAAGGCGGTAATAACTCCTGATAAAACCAGAAGCAGGACAATAGGATAGCGCGTTGCTTTTTTAACTTTGCGTTTTAAATTATCTGACCATTTAAGATGCTCGCCAAGATGGATAAATGACATGGAAAGATTACCAGTTTTCTCACCTGCCGAAATCAACCCGACAAACACATCATTAAACACTCGTGGATACGCTGAAAGTGCTTTTGAAAATAACAGGCCGGTTTTCACCGATTCATAGACACCGGTAAGTATATCTTTAAGTTTTGCAGATTCCGTGCTGTCCCTTACATCCGCAATGGCATCATGCAGAGGAACCCCTGCTCGATCCAACTGCTCTAAATGCATACACATGATAATAAGGTCTTTGGTTTTTATCTTGCTGCTCTTCCCCACTCCTTTGCTGCGGCTGCGTACCTCTCTCGCACTTACCAGATCAAGCCCCAGATCCTTCAGCCTGCTTTCCAGATCCATTTCATTTTCCGCCATTAAAGTGCCGCGGATATTATTACCTCTATCATTTATGGCACTATATTTATATGATGACATAATTAACCTACAACCTATCTGTGAAATCTATTGTCGCTATCAATTCTGCTATTGTAATTTCGCCAGCTAATACTTTAGATATTCCGTCTTCCTGCATGGTAAGGAAACCTTGCGCCAACGCATGTTCCAAAATTACGCTGCGCGTAGCATGCGTAGATATCAACTCTTCCATCTTGCGATCAATACGCAATATTTCCACAATAGCAACCCGCCCTTTATAGCCTTTATTCTTGCATTTATCACAACCAACAGCATCATATATATCAGGGGGATTATCAGCATCTACGCCAAGTACCTGACAATCTTCAGCAGTGGCAGGGCGGCGTCTGCGGCAGTGCGTGCATAATTTACGTGCCAGACGCTGGGCAAGAGCACCAATGAGCGAGCCTGCCAGCAGATGCCCCGGCACTCCTATGTCACCCAATCTGGGAATACAGCCTATAGCATCATTAGTGTGCAGGGTTGTAAACACCTGATGACCGGTAAGGGCAGCGCGAACTGCCATAAGTGCCGTATCAGCATCACGCACCTCACCCACGAAAATAATATCCGGATCCTGGCGCATCAAAGATTTCATACCCCCCAGCCAGTCAAGCCCCGCCCCTTCGCGCACACTGCTCTGGCGAATAAGCGGCAATTGATATTCCACCGGATCTTCCAGAGTCATGATATTGGTTTCAATATCATTAATATAGCTCAATATAGAGTATAAGGTGGTGGTTTTACCGCTGCCAGTTGGCCCGGTAACAATAATAATCCCTTCAGGACGCTTAAGTAATTTCTTAAGTACCATGGTATTATGCTCAGAAAACCCGAGATCCGCCAAGGGAACCAGAGATTTTGCCTTATCGAGAAGACGCATTACTATATTCTCGCCATGAATGGTCGGCTGAGTAGCCACGCGGAAATCAACTTCACGTCCGAGTACGTTATAGGAAATACGACCATCCTGCGGATTACGCGATTCGGCTATATTCATACCCGACATAATTTTGATGCGAACCACCATCGCACTCCAGTAATCACGGTGGAACGAGCGAATCTGCACCATCTGCCCGTCAATACGGTAGCGCAGGCGCAGGAACGAACCTTCCGGCTCAAAATGTATATCCGACGCGCCGAATTTAATGGCATCAACTAATAGCGCATTCACCAGACGCACTGTAGGATTAACATATCCTTCCTGCCTGCCGTCTAATTTATTGCTATTATCCCTTATACCGGTTTCAATTTCTTTTAAAATACCATCCACCGATATTTCATAATCATAATACTGGTCAATGAGCTCAAGGATTTCCGAATCCGTACAATAAACCGGCATAACCTTTGTGGTTTTATGCACATAACGCCGCACCTGATCAATCGCCAGAACATTGTACACATCGCTCATAGCCAGCTGCAGAATATCTCCATCCAGCCCAACTGCAATAATCTTATAACGAGTTGCCGTTTCTTTAGGTATCAGTCGCACCACATTAGAATCAAGCATGGTAGATTTAGGATCGAACTTTTGAGTTCCCGATGACTCAGCCAGAACCTCGCCAAGCGCGCTTTCTGTAAGGAAACCCATATCCACAAGGATAGAACCAAGAAGTTTTTTGCTGCTCTTCTGTTCGGTAAGCACGATTTCTAACTGATCCGGAGATAGAAGACCAAGGGCAATAAGTTTTTCTCCTAAACGCATAGGTTTAGGTGCCAGTGCATGCCTCTCCAGCCTCACTTCAGGAATAATTCCGACAGCATTTAAATCTTCTTTATCCATAGATTCTGGGATAGGAATCTCGTTATTTGACATATATATAGCTGTTCAATCAAAGCATAAAAAATTATACAAAAAAATCTCATGTCGAAACACCGTGCAAAATAGCACAACAAATAACTAAATACAAAAGATTGATATTTGATTAATATTTTCAATAATTAAATAGCTGTAAATAACAAAGCATCCGAGGTTATTGACAATCTCGGTTTTTTCGCTATCAGTACCTCACCGATACTCATTAGTAAAAGGGGCATTAGCTCAGCTGGTAGAGCGCTACGATGGCATTGTAGAGGTCAGGAGTTCGACTCTCCTATGCTCCACCATTTACTTTCAGCCTATTCTTGGCCTCAGAGAATCTGCCTCCCACAAGGAAGTCAGCGCAGTTCTAGGTTCCCGATTTGATACAAGTCGCTCGCCTCACCAAAGAGGAGTGAATTCCACCAAACGTCATAAAATCCAAGGCTTTTGGAGAGTTCTATATCAGTTCGATCCCGGTTGAGCAGTGTATAGCGAACTATTTGATGTGACTGCCAAAAATCTTGACCCAAACCGCAAGCAGTGGTTTAACTGCCAAATAATCAAGCATATTTTTAAAGCCCTAGTATGACATTGAACACTACCAATTTTACTCCTGTAAACGCAGCAAACAATAATGCTATCGACGTAACGTGTTTTGCAATTGGCTTTGAGCGTCCCTTTGACTCAAAAGAGTGGATCAATTTTAAAAGCTTACAAAACTCTTTGAAGACAGAACTGCCTTCTTTCTCAACTATTGCCAAGCTTTCAGTAACAATTCAGCAAGACGGTGTGAGTGAGCCCAAAATTCTTACTCAACAAAATATGGAAAACAGTCCGCAGGGTGTAGTACTTCAAAAGTTTGGTGCAGATGGCCTCATCGATTGGATGTTACAAGTTGCCGATGACAAAATTGTTATCAACTGCAATGATTACGTGAGTTGGGATGATACTTGGCAAAAAGCAAAATCTTTTCTTCTAGAGGTTTTTAAATTGCTTGATTGGCAAACAAACAAAATAAATTTTGTAGCCCTTCAGGTGATAGACAAATTTGTTTACGCTGATTCGACAAAATACAATCTCAGCGACATATTTAAAGAAGGCTCAGTATATCTTACTCCCCGAACTGGCGCTTGTGGCAAGTTATGGCATGTTCACCAAGGATGGTTTGAGGCTGTACGCAGTACTAAATGCTTGAACGTATTAAATATTGGCTCAGCTGAAGCTAACGAAGGCTTATTTTCAATAATCGACCACAATCAACAGGTTATATTTGATAAGACCTCAGAGCCCTCAGAAAATCTGTTGAAAAAAGAAGATGATAATGGTATAATAGAGGTCATCTATAAAGACTTGCACATCCATAATAAAACGGTAGTCGAAGGACTTTTTAACGAGGCAACGCTAAAGCTGATTAAATTTTATGACAAATAGCACTGCAAACTTAGCATTCAATAATTCGTACGCTGGCTATAACCACGCGACAACTAATCTGCGTACCAAAGGTCTGCGTAAAGCTGCGCTATCTCTTACTACCACGGCTGCCGTAGCGATTAGCTTTGCTAATATACAGCCAGATACAAACTCAATATTTGTTTCGAAAACTTTTCTCGCAACAAATTCTGTCTCGTCATGGAACATTTTAAAAAGTGATAAGGACGTTTTTTTAGAAAAATTCCCCGCTGTAAAAAATGATTTGCCCACAATTTACAGCACAATCCAGGAAGTTTTTGGAGAGGCAGAAATTACGACCTCAGTTTATCAAGATACAGAAGAAAATTGGCAGAATCTTCTAATTACAATAAATTCTAGCACGGCAAATTTTGATGAGATGCGTGGCTCTAAAAAGAGGTTGTTTGCCTCTTTTGCCTCCCAAGGAATTGATGCCCACGTCTTAAAGCACATAACTTTTTCGATTGAGTAAGTTATGTTTGCTCCCGTAGAATTCTTGGAACTTGCCAAGACCCTTCATACGCAGGCAACTAAAGAGTCATGTGCTCGGTCTGCCATAAGCAGAGCATATTATGCAGCCTTTCTTACTGCACGAGAAAAAAGTGGAATTGCAGTTACCTCAAAAGATATTCATGGGTTGGTATTACAGTACTGTTACACATATCTGCCTGTAATGGCAGATGATTTAAAAGGCCTGCGTCGTCGAAGGAATAGTGCTGACTATGATTTGACTCATACCTTTGCTAGCAAAGATAGCAATTGGGCGATTAAAACCGCCGAAGCAATAATCGACGATTTACGTTAGATTTCCGTCAGTTTAGTAACTCTCTGCTTCGCCCACATTGTCTGACACGCCTTCCAATTTTCCTGCCCTTGGTGCATCACAGTATTAAGCCAATGCATCGCTTCCATGAACTTTGGCATGAAGTTCGATTCAAAGTTCGATCTTATCCCGCTTAGCTCCACCACTCCCGATTTGTTATCCACAGATTGCTGCATAATCAAGAATGGAAGCGAGTAAGCAGCGGTTCGAAAACCATCGTTTAGGTCATGCCGCGCCCTCTTCGCGAAAACCAACTTGAGGGTGGTTTTCTTATCCTCTTCATTTCCTGTACACCACAGCTGATAAGGCTTTTCGATAAAATCAAACACGGTTCGAAGTGCGCCGTTAAAGCTCATATCCACACTACTGGTGTAGGCAATATCCTCACCTATCAGGTTGCGGGAGCGGGCAAGCTCTTCCAGCCGCCCTTCATAAGCAGCGGCTACCGTTTGGTTGCTGGTTCCCTGTTCTTTCCACGATACAGTTTTTATTAAAGGAGTTCTATAACCAACCATCCATAATCTTGTTTCCCCATACAAACTATCTTGCTAAGCTGAGATCATGCTCCGCTTATCAGAAAACCAGCAATCAGTTCTCCTCAAAGTTGGGGCTATGTTCTTCCTGTCAGCGATGAATGTCGCCCTGCGGATGTTATCAGATGAGCTGCATTCCACTCAGATAGTCGTAATGCGCCATATCTGCAGCATTTTCATAGTGGTTTTATGGTCGGGTTGGCTTATGCGCGGAATTCCCCGTTTTCACAGCAAGCGAATATCCGGGCATTTCTGGCGGGCAACTTTTGGCATATGTGCTATGGAAATGTGGTTTTATTCCATCTCCATAATGAATATTACCCTTGCCACCGCACTATCTTTCACCACCCCTATTTTTTCCACCATCATCGCCATTCTTTTCCTGAAGGAAAAAGCAGGAATCAGAAGATGGTCAGCGATAGTCATAGGCTTTATAGGAATGCTTATTATCCTGCGCCCGGATATAAGCGGCATCAGTAACGCCGGCTGGATAGTGATTGGCGCGTCATTGCTGATGGCATGTTCCGGTGCTATGGTAAAAGGACTTACCAGTAGCGAATCCCCGGAAACCATAGTATTTTATATGTCGTTATTCATGCTTATATGGTCGATACCGGTCGCAATTCCTTTCTGGCAACCATTTACAATAGCGCAGATGGGTATGGCATTTATCATTGCTCTATGCTCAACAATAGCCCATCTCCTCATTGCCCGTGCTCTGATAAAAACCGAGCTGGTGGTATTCGCGCCATTTGATTTTCTGCGGCTGGTGTTCACAGTAGCTCTTGCCTATATATTCCTTGGCGAAACAATAGATTCCCATACAATCACCGGTTCGACAGTAATTATAGCAAGCTCTATTTATATTGCCTACAGGGAAGCAAAACTTAAGAAAACTAATGCGCTAAAAAAGAAAGCTATCTCTCCAATATAGTAAGATCCGCCTCTACTTTTTCATCGAGAATGTCTTTTGCCAGCTTATGATCCAGCTCGTTTTCCCATTTGGCAATAACTACTGCCGCAACACCGTTACCAATTAAGTTAACCAGCGCACGACCCGTTGACATAAAGCGGTCAATGGCAAAAAGCAATGCAAGACCAACGGTAAGTTTTTCCGGTGGCACTATATTCATGGAAGCAAGAGTCGCCGCCAGAACCAGAAACGCACTACCTGTTACACCAGCCGCGCCTTTGGAAGTAATAAGAAGTACTCCAAGCAGGGTAAGCTCCTGCCAGAAAGTTATTGGCGTATCGGTGGCATAAGTGACAAATAACGCACCCATAATGAAATATAGTGATGAGCCGTCCAAATTAAAGGAATAACCGGCAGGAATGGTAAGTCCAACCACCTTTTGCGAGCAGCCAAGAGCCGTCAGTTTTTCCATCATGCGTGGCAATACCGTTTCTGATGACGATGTTCCGAGTACGATAAATAGTTCCTCACGTATGTATTTGATAAATTTTACAATGCTGAGCTTGCAGTAAAATTTCATGACCGGTGCTAATATTAAAAATATGAATAATATACCAGTGCCGTAAAATAGTAACACCAGTGATCCCAATTGCGACAAAGAACCCATACCGAACTTGCCAATAGTATAAGCCATAGCACCAAACGCACCAATCGGTGCAAATGCGGTTACAATATCGACCATCTTGAACAGTACGTGGGAGAAGCCATCAACAAGATCATGAATTTTTTTGCCACCCTGCCCCAGTTTTGCCAAACCCAGCGAGAATAATATAGCAAGCAATAACACCTGCAGAATTTCGCCGTCGGCAAAGGCACTTACAAAGGTATGGGGTATGATATTCATCAGGAAATCCACCGTGCTGGACATATGCGCGCTGGCGATTTTTTTGCTGACATCAGCAGCAACAGGAGCAGTGCTTATGTGCATTCCATCTCCTGGTCTAAATATTTCCACCATTATCCATCCGATAACCAGCGCGATTGTAGTTACAACTTCAAACCATAAAATGGCTTTCGCCCCTACGCGCCCCACCTGCTTCACATCGCCCATTCCCGCTATACCACTGACAATAGTGCAGAAAATAATGGGGGCGATGAGCATCTTGATTAAATTAATGAAAGCATCACCCAGAGGTTTCATTTTTTCCGCAAGCCCGGGAAGGCATTTCCCAGCGGTGTCAAATCCGGAATAACAGGTCTCGGCAATTTCTTTTCCAGCATCAGGTAGTCCTGCTTTTACAATCTGAACACTGGGGTACATAGCACCAAAAGCAACAC
>JBEBHV010000037.1:0-11941 GCA_040080715.1 Rickettsiales bacterium
CCAGATACCGCAACAAGTGCGGTATGACAAATCAATGGGTTGTACGATTATTGAACCGCTCTATTTTTGGTGAAATCTTCACACAATTGTCATAAATCATCTACGCCGAGGGTTTTCCGGGGTTTTATGGCATTATTCAAGTTTCCAGGCGAATATGCAGGGTGTTTTGGTGTTGGAGATATTGTATTCCGTGCCGAGTCCGGCGGCTACTGGCAGTGACGGAGGGGTAGGGGAAAGGCAATAGCCATCGGTGTAACCACCAGTGTTTGTCCATTGTATTGTACCACCTTTGAAGTCCCCAGTTTGAGGCTTACCATCATCAATTTTTGCATCAACGGAATAGGTGACCAGAGGAGTGAACAGCCCGTCCTTGTCATTATTAAGTCCCCAACCCACGCTGGGTCTGCCAATGGCAAAATACAAACCCACCTTCCATTTGTTTAGTCCAAAATAATCATCTGATTGCATGGTATAGGAACCTGCGTACGCTGCTGCATCAGTGAACATCGCCGAATTTGCCGTAAATCCTTGATTGGGTGCATGCGGCAATTTAGGTTTCGGGTAGCCAATTCTGGCTATCTGCTCATCCGCCTCTATCAAACCTGCGAGTATAAGCTGTGTAAAAAAAGTGGGGAACTCAAAATCAAAGGTGCTGGAGTCGTTATCATATTCCAAGCGACCATCGACCCTTACCGTGGTACTCTCGAGTATGCCATTGCCATTGCCGTTGGTGGTGGATGAGAAAAAGGTGGTGGCATTATAGCAGTCACCGGGAATGCAATTATATTTGGTTTTAAATGTTTCGTAGGCGAGTGAGTATTCCTCAAGCTGTTTTACCTGCGCACGGACTTGCGCAGCAAAAATCATGTTTTGCCCAACTAGAACCCCGCCTATAAGCAGACCGACAACAACCAGGACTATGGACAGTTCAATTAATGTAAAAGCATTCTGTTTCGTGGTATGCATAGTGAGTATTTGAGTTGATAATTTCTATGGTATATGACAAATATTAAGAATCGGTTAATTGGGTTCTATGGCTGGGGCGGATCTGCAGAAATTGTACTGTAAAACAACCCTCGACAAGCTCGCAGTGACAGTTGTAAATATTGATCATGAAACTATTAAACCCATATATTCGGCTTATGCGTTTACACCAGCCAGTTGGTATCTGGCTGTTATTCTGGCCGTGTGCCTGGGCTTTGGTGCTGGCATCGGGGCAGCTTGAAATAGAGAAGCTGCTGTTGTTTTTTATCGGTGCGGTTTTGATGCGCGGGGCAGGGTGCATCGTCAATGATATTGCCGACAGAGATATTGACAGGCAGGTTGAGCGTACAAAAAACCGTCCTCTGGCGAGTGGTGAATTAAAAGTTAGTCAGGCGATTATGTTGTTGTTGGTTTTATTGCTGGCGTCGCTGCTTGTTGCTTATCAGTTGGGTTTTATGGTGGTGATGTGGGGAGCTTTGGCACTGATTCCGGTTGCAATCTATCCATTCATGAAGCGCGTGAGCTGGTGGCCGCAATTATTCCTCGGGCTGGTTTTTAACTGGGGCGCGCTTATGGGCTGGGCGGCGGTGCGCGGCGTGATAGAATTTCCGGCGATTTTATTATATATAGGCGGGGTTTTTCTTACGCTCGGTTATGATACTGTTTATGCGCATCAGGATAAAATTGATGATGCGCGCATCGGTGTGCGTTCAACTGCCTTGCGGCTTGCGGATAATACCAAGATTTTTGTCAGCATAATGTACGCGCTGGCGATTACCTGTTTTATGCTGGCTACAGATAATATTTCAGCGGTTTTATGGCTTATTCCAGCTGCTTTACACTGCTTCTGGCAGGTTTATTCGCTGGATATTGACCGTCCTGATTCAGCAAAAAAAGTGTTTATGGCTAATAAATGGCTAGGGATGTTAATATTTTTAGGGTTATTTTTCAGCAAGTTATAGATAATAGCTATAAAATAATCTTAAATGGTAAGGTTGTCTTTACCATTTTTTGCTAAAATTCAATGATGTAACAAAAAGAATGTAAAATTTTATATAAATTGTAGCGATTCAATCTATGTAAAATAACAGGAAATGGTTATCAGATTTTCATGATTTCTACTGGCAAAACATCTCCGGAATTTGTACCGCAATCAGCGGAAGTGGGACGGCGCATGGTTGGTAATGCATCTGTCAATGGTAATGCTTCTGCAAACGATGTAGATTTGCCGGAAATGTCAGCACCACCATCAACCTATCCCGGTTCGAATTTTTATCCGTCAGATTTTGTGAATGTGCTGGAAACATCGATAAGAAGTGTTATCTCCGACCATACATCCGGCGCACTCTTGCTTCTATCCATTAGCAATCTGTCGATGATCATTAACGCTTATGGGCATGACACTTCGGAAATCGTAATTCACGATTTGACCAACATGATTAAGTCCATGCTTGCGGAAGGCGATACCATCCAGCGTTTGCAACGTGACCAGCTTGGCATAGTACTTTCCTGCAGCTATCCGGAAGATACTGCTAATATGATGCGACGTATTCATACTATGGTACAGAATTTCGGGCGCGATAATTTCGAGACGGCATCGCTATATATCATGGGCGTGATTGGCAGTGTATCTTTTCCGGCGGAAACTGCGGATGCTAATGATGCGCTCGATAAGGTTTACGTAACTGTAAACAGCATGCAAAGCAATACGCAGCGTACCTATGAATCGACCAGAAGTGAGGCGGATCAATGCCGGCAGCAAATGGGGCTTGCCAATTATTTCTTCAAGGCGGTAAAGGAAAAACGTCTGCGCATGGCGTATCAGCCGGTGATTGACAGCGTGACCGGCAAAACCGTGCATTATGAAGCTCTGCTGCGTATCGTGAATAGTGCTGGTAAAATCAGCTCAGCGGGCGCACTCATCCCGGTTGCGGAAAGAATGGGGATGATTGATGTGATTGATACTCTGGTGATGGAATTTATTACTGAAGAATTGCGACATTCACCAGATGTGGTGCTGGCGTTTAACGTTTCTAACCTGACCACGGAAAATACTATCTGGCTCAATGCCTTTGAAAAACAAATCAAAAAAACTCCGGAAATAGCCTCGCGCATTATTGTGGAAATTACCGAAACTGCCGCCCAGCGCGATTTACGCAGTGCCGCGTTTTTTGTGGCTTCGTTGCAGGAAATGGGATGTCAGGTGGCACTGGATGATTTTGGTTCGGGCTATACTTCCTTCCGGCAGCTTAAGGCACTTTCGGTGGATATGGTGAAAATTGACGGAGTGTTCATCAAAGACTTGGCGCAAAGCTCGGATAACCAGTTTTTCGTGAAGACATTGATGGATTTTGCACAAGGATTCGGTCTGAAAACCGTTGCCGAGTTCGTGGAAACCGGAGAAGTGGCGAAAACCCTGATGAATATGGGGGTTGATTACATGCAGGGCTATTATCTGGGCAAGCCGGAAAATCACCGTAGCTGGCTGCATGAGGGTGAGTATAAGAAAGAGTAGATGATCTGATGATTAATGTCATCCTGTGGAACGCGAAGCGTTAGCACAGGATCTGTTTATAACTATGCTGAGATCCTGCGCAGTCGCTACGCGCCTCGCAGGATGACATAGAAAGTAATTTACTTAGTTTTTCTAATCATCTAATAATCCACGGATAATCGGATTATCCGATAATCAAATCATCGTAATTTGGGGTCGTAGCTCAGCAGGATAGAGCGGCAGTTTCCTAAACTGTAGGTCGGAGGTTCGATTCCTCTCGATCCCACCAAAACCGACTTAGGGTCTGAAAAATAACTTGAAACCGAGAGTAGGAGTGACAAAAAAGCGGTTTTATTTCTAGCTGCGGGTGATTTTTTGTTATAATTTACTGTACAATGTTTAATTAATGATGATAATAGCTAATAAATATTAACCATTATCATTTATCAATCATGAATACCACCGGCACTGCCCGCCTTGAAAAAATACTGAATAGTTTGCGCCCTGTATGGCTTTCAGTGTGCGTAAATAGTTTTTTCATCAACCTGCTAATCTTGCCTGTTTCTTTATATTCCTTACAGGTATTGGATCGGGTACTGAGTACCGGCAGCTTAGCAACATTATTATGGCTTACAGTAATCATGCTGGCTATGTTTGCGGCGGCAGGGTTATTGCAGACACTGCGTAGCATGGTGTTACAGAAAGCCGCTGACTGGTTGCATGATTCCATCACCGAAGTAGTACTCCCTCTGGTTCTGGCGCAAACGGCAGCAGGTGGCAGGGGAGCGCAACATTTGCGTGATGCATCGACTATCAAACAATTCATAGGTGGCAATGGGCTGGTCACTCTAATGGATACGCCGTGGTCAATCTTATATATAACCGCACTTTTCATCGTGCATTGGTCACTCGGTTTGCTGGTAGTGGCAGGGGCAGCATTGCTTCTGCTGATGGCATGGCTTAATGAAACATCAATGCGTCGCCCCAGTCAGGAAGCGGGTGCAAGGCAATTACGCGCCATGCAGGAGCTGGAACTGGCAACACGCAACGCCGAAGTAACGCAGGCGATGGGCATGGTTACAGCACTTTCTGCACGCTGGAAGGCAATGCAGAAAACCACAGGCGAATTACAGTTAACAGCCGGAAACCGCGCTGCAGTTATTCAGGGTGGAACTAAATTCCTGCGACTTTCCCTGCAGATATTTGTCACTTGCGCTTCCGCATGGCTGGCAATTTATGGTCATGTAACCACTGGAGCTATTATTGCTGCTTCAATCCTTGCCAGCCGCGCCCTTGCTCCGTTTGAAGCAGCCATTGCCAGCTGGAAAAGTTTTACCGAAACCCGCACGTCTTACTCACGGCTTAAAAAAGCTTTCACTGATGAACTGCAGAACGAAGAATCAATGAAGCTGCCTGCTGCCGTTGGTGCAATTGCTGTGGAAAATGTAACTTACAACACAGAAGGCAGAGAAGATCCGATACTTAAGAACATAAATTTTGGCCTGGGTGCCGGAGAAATTTTAGGTATTGTTGGCCCAAGTGGCTCCGGCAAATCCACTCTGGCACGGGTAATAATGGGCGTATGGCAGGCGGAAAAAGGGGTGGTGCGATTGGATGGTGCAGATATACGCCAAATAGCGCGCACAGAGTTTGGCAAATCAGTTGGATATCTACCGCAAGATGTTGAATTATTCAGTGGAACAATAAAAGAGAATATATCACGCTTTAACTCTGATGCTACGCCGGAAGCAGTGGTGCAGGCTGCCAATATGGCTAGTGCGCATGAGTTGATTCTGCGCCTGCCTAAAGGCTATGATACGGAAATTGGTCAAGGTGGCGCGGTACTATCTGCTGGTCAACGCCAGAGAATTGGACTTGCCAGAGCGTTTTATGGCGATCCTAAGCTACTCATGCTTGACGAGCCGGATGCCAGCCTTGATGACGTTGGACAACAGGCATTGATTGCGGCACTCTATCTTGCCAAACAACGAAAAATAACCACGCTGCTTATAACTCACCGTAATAGCCTTCTGGAGCATGTTGACAAGCTTCTGGTGCTGCGCGATGGAAGGCTGGAAACATTCGGAGCAATTTCCGAGGTAATGGCATTGTATAATAAGGCAAGAGCGCAAACAATCCCGGTTAAAGGCAATCCATGAATATAAGCATCCCAAGAATCAAAACTTTGCTGGAAAAACTGGAAGGACATCCGCGCCTTGCCCGAGCAGTGGAGGCAATCGACAATTTTGTACAACTACTCAGTAATAAAGATTATAAGGGAAATAATTCTGCCATTGCCAGCGCGCATGCCCCTATGCGTGCCACTGCGCTAGTAATAACTGCTATTACCTTTATCACCATAGTTTTTGGTATGATAGTTCCTATTGAAAGTGCCGCCATTGCGCATGGCAACGTAGCTGTAATAACCAAACGCAAAACCGTGCAGCATCTGGAAGGTGGAATTATCAAAAATATTTTGGTAGAGGAGGGGCAGCTGGTTAAGAAAGATCAGCCACTCGTAGAAATCAGCGACGTTGCTCCCAAAGCCAACCGTGAAATAGTCCAGAGTGAATTATGGGCGATGCGTGCGTCAGAAACGCGTATACAGGCATTGCAAAGCAGTACGGCAGAATTAAAGTTTCCAGATGAATTAGAAGAAGCGGCAAAAAATCAGGAATCCCTGCAAAAAGCAATGCGCTCGCAAGCAGAATTATTTACCACCCAGAATGACAGCCATCTTGGCAAGCTTGATTCATTGTGGCAGCGCATATCAGGAATAAAAGAAGAAATAATCGGGCTTACAGCACAAAAGAAAAGCGCGCATGGTCAGCTTGCCTTGATTATCGAGGAAACAAATTCAGTAAAAGAATTATATAAGGACGGCATGGCAACCAAGCCACGCCTGCTTGAGCTGCAACGTAAAGCTGAGGAATTAAAAGGCAATATCGGTCAATACGGTGCGCAGATTGCCAAGGCTGAACAAAGCATAACCGAAAGCCAGATGGATGTAATCAACCTGGAAAATGATTTTGCCGGTAAACTTGCCGAAGAGCTGCGTGATGTCCGCTCTAAAATTAATGATTATGATGAAAAACTGCGCGCTGCCACTGACGTTATGACGCGCACGGTAATCATCTCCCCGTCAGAAGGTATCGTAACCGGTCTTAAACACCACACTATAGGCGGTGTGATAGCTGCCGGAGCACCGATAATGGACATTACTCCGCAAGGTGACAAGCTGGTAGCGGAAGTGCATGTACAGCCTACTGATATTGACGTTGTTGAAGCTGGAATGCAGGCGCGCATCGTGCTTTCGGCGTATAAATCACGCAGGATGCCAATTCTTACCGGAAAAGTAACGCAGGTATCGGCTGACGCTTTCAATGAACAACAAGGTATACAAACCGTATCATATTACACCGCAAGGGTTGAGGTAGATGCAAAAGAATTAGCTGCCCTCGATAGTGCCGTAAAACTGTCACCGGGAATGCCTCTGGAAGTATATATTAATACCGGTTCGCGTTCATTCTTTTCTTACATGCTGGCACCGATTACCGACAGTTTGAACAAGGCCTTCAAGGAAGATTAAGGGAAAGTTTTATAAACTCCTCAGAATTATAGCTATGGCGTGGCTTACGCCAGATCTTTTAATCCCGACTTTTGTCGGGATAAAAAATATTTTCTAATTATGCTAGACCAGTGGCATCATGAGTAGTAACTTCTCTACTTGTTTTATTTAGGGCTTTCATCAATTCGTTGATGACAGCGGGGTTTAAACGGTTCAAGCGGAGAAAATTATGCAGGATTTTTCTTATTTACATAAAGGCGGTTTCGCTATGTATATGCTGATGGCTATGTCAGTTTATGCTATTGCTGTGATTGCTTTTAAGATATGGCAATTTAAGAAATCCAACGTGTTTGACCGTAGTTTCATTGAGCCGGTACTGCGCGATATTAAGCAGGGTGACCGCACCCAGGCAACCAAAACCTTGGAGACTATCCGTGGGCCGGTGGCGCGGATCATGCGTGTGACTTTTGAGTGTGTGGCAAACCGCGAAATGTCGCAAAAAAGCAAAGAGGCGGAAATTACCCGCGTTGGCTCGGCGGATATACGCTATCTTGAATCACATCTGCGCGGGCTGGAAATGACTGCTATGATCGCGCCGCTGATGGGGCTGCTCGGAACTGTGGTCGGGATGATAAATTCCTTCTCCAAATTAAGCTCGGCAGGAACGAGAGTTGATCCATCTATCCTTGCTGGAGGAATCTGGGAGGCTCTGCTTACCACCGCCGGCGGTCTTTCAGTTGCGATTCCGGCACTGGGAGCGCACTATATTCTGGACGGGGTGATAGAGAAAATGCGGGCGACGATGAAGGATGTTTCGGTGCAGATTCTTTCACTTGAAGATGAATTCCGCAAGAATGAAAGGCTGCTTGCCATTGACCAGGCAAGGAAAGCTGAAGAAACTCGATTGAAACGTGAAGAAGAAACAAGGAAGCAGCGGGTTCAGTCTGATGCTGCCGCTGAAGAGCAACAGAAAACTGCACCTAAAAAAATGTCTACTTTGCATCTTCTGAGTCCTAAATATTCGGGGGGGAATTAGGTAGCGTCATCCTGTGAGGCGCGAAGCGACTGCACAGGATCTCAGCATAATTATAAACAGATCCTGTGCTATAGGCTTTCGCCTATCCACAGGATGATGAAGGTAATTAAATATGGAACATCAAAGTAATCTGGAATTTGAACGGACACCGCGCAGGACTTTGAACCTGCCGCTTATACCGCTGATCGACGTAGTGTTTATTCTGATTATTTTCTTTATGCTTACTACTTCGTTCATGCGGATTGAATCGCTGGAGCTGATGTTGCCATCTGTAGGTAAAGCTGCATCGAAAAAAGAAGTCACGCATATTTTTGTCAAGGAGAATGGCGAGATTATCCTTGGCAAGCGCAATGTTGAGCCGGACGAGCTTAGCGAAGCATTACTTCGGATTTTTTCCGGTGATCCGGCATCTTCGGTAATGTTGCTCTCGGCAGAAGGAGTTACCATGCAGCAGCTCGTTGCAGTTATGGACAGAGTATCGGCAGCCGGCGGCAAGAGCTTGTTTGTGCGTAAATGGGTTCAGGACGAAGATAAACAATCGGACGCGCCAGATGGCGGCGCGCAGCAATAGGAGGTAGTTCATGGATTTCCCCCGCACCCGCCGGAAAAAAGTAGAAATTGGACTGATACCTCTGATTGACGTATCCATGTTCCTGCTGATTTTTTTCATGGTTTCCGGAGTTGTTGAAAAAATTGACCTGATACCGATTGAACCGCCGGTTTCCCAGCATGGAAATATGATGGATGAAGGGCATATTCTGGTGCTTCTGGGCAGCCATGATGAGATTATTGTAAATGATGAAATGGTAACTATGGAAGAAATGCAGAAGATGCTTACGCCGGAGCTTACAGCCAATCCCGCAAAAGTGGTGACGGTTAAGGCTGACGCTGTTGTTCCGGCTAATCGCATGATTGAGGTTATGGATGCGATTAAGGCTGCGGGTGGTCATCATCTTTCAATTCTTACCCAATCCATAGCGAAGGTTGATAAAAAATAAATGCGCGCGACATTTAAAACCTCAACGCTGGAATATCTGAATTCTTCGCATTTTGCGATGATGTGCGGGCTTGCCCTTGTGCTGCATATTATGACCGCGTTTGGCATCAGTATGATACCGCATATCAAGATTATTGATATTCCGGTGCATGCCATGAATATCCGCCTCGGCGACAGTGATGTTGAACAGGCTAAGCAGCAAAAGGATGATGTGGTTTTGCCACAACCAACATCTGATAATTCGGAAATGCTGGAATCAGCCATGACCAAGCTTATCAGGAAGCCTCCGGAAAAAGCGGCAAAGCCGTCTCCACCCAAACCTAAATCTGTGCCAGTTGAAAAACCTCCGGTGCAGACTCCGCCTGTGACTGAGAGAACTGATACGCCACGCCAGTTTGTGCGCGCAACCACACCTGATAAAATAGTTCCTGGAGTAGGTTCGGTTCTGGGAAACAGCACGGATGGCAAGGCGGAAATCAAGATGAGTTATGAGCAGAAAATTTCTCTGTGGATCCAGAAATTCAAGCTATATCCTGAAAGTGCGCGGGCGCAGGGAATGCAGGGCAGCACAGTGGTGCGTATAAGGATTGATAGGCGTGGAAATATCCGCTACAGTGGGCTGGAAGGAAATACCGGATATGCAGAGTTGGATCGCGCTGCCCTTGATATGGTGCGGCGTGCCAACCCTGTTCCTGCCGTGCCGGAAGGCTATCCGGAGGGGGAGATGTTTGAGTTTTTGATTCCAGTGAATTTTGCAATAAAATAAATGAGTAGTTCGTAATTAGTAGTTCGTAATTAGTAGTTAGTAAGAATATTCTTTACGAGTTACTAATTACTAATTACGAACTACTAATTACGATGTACGAACTACGAATTACGTATTGGTGTTATGGAGATTAAATAATGGGTTTGTGTAGTGTTATAATTGTTGCAAGTAAGGGCGATGAGCTATTGTTCGCGACGATTGAAACCGTGCTTGCACAAAAACAACTTGGCGAACTGATAATTTTTGATAATGGAAACGCGCCTGATGTTGTTTCCCGGTTGCAGCAATATTCACTTTCCGAGGCAAGAATTAAAGTAATTACCATGCGTGGTGATGCCAATTTTGCCAAATGTTGTAACATTGCGGCAAGGCAGGCTACATCGGAATATCTGGTGATATTTAAGAGCGGTTATCTTATTTCGCCGGACGGGCTGGCGGAGCTTGTCCAGGTGCTGGAAAACGAGAATAAAGCCATGCTTAGCAGTGGGTTTCTGGTCAATTATGATGGTAATATACATAATGTTTTCCGCAATAAAATAGTTACTCCGAAATCCACCTTTTTTGACATTGTCTCGGTACAGACCGGCAAATCAAAAAGCACCTTTGCCGAAGAAGCTATTGCTAAAAACCTGCCATTTGAAATGGCAACTGTTCCTAGTGCCTGCATGTGTATCCGTACCAGTGATTATAAGAGGGTTGCCGGTCTTGATGAGGATTTCTTTACACAAGGTGAAGAGGTGGATTTAAGCCTGCGCGTGCAGCAGGTGGGTGGCAGGGTTATGTGTGTGCCTGGAGTGAAAATTACCCGTTTGCCGGGGCCTAATGATAATAAAATCTCTATAGCGCGGCAGGCACATGAAGCGAGAAATACAGTACGCTATCTGAATAAATTTTTCTCGGCGCACCAGCCATTCGGAACGTTGTTTTTGTTGAACATGCTTATTATGTTCCATTTATTTATAAAAATTCTTGGCAATGGTTTTGTCGAATTTTTTCAGGATATTAAACCGCATTATAATAATGATGCCGCGAAACGCCTGATGATCCTGGTGCTGGGGATTGTCGATCTGCCCAGAAATGAAGAACTTGCCAAGAAGATTGTGCTGGTGACTGGGGCTGACAGCCAGATTGGGCTGTGTGTTATCCGCCGTCTTATTGCTTCCGGGGCAGGGGTGCTTGCTATTGCCGGAGAGCATGAGATTCCTTATTATCACAATAACTTACGCTGGATGAAAAAAGATCTTTCCGACCCGAATTTAAACCTTGATGGTTATTGCGCGGATTTTGTGGTGCATTGCGCGCCTCTATGGCAATTGCCGACGATGCTTCCCATGCTGCATAACGCTGAAGTAAAGCGGATTATTGCTTTTGGTTCAACGCTGGTGTTTTCCAAGTCGCTTGCTGCCAATGATTATGAAAAAGATGTGGTGGCGAAGCTGCAAAGCGCGGAATTGCTGCTTGCTGAAAAATGCGCTGAATTTAATATCACCCATACTATTTTCAGGCCGACGCAGATTTATGGGGTGGGGCTGGATTATGGCATAAGTTCTATTGCCAGAATCATAAGGCGTTTGGGGTTCATGATGGTTTATCCTCCGGCTTTCGGGCGCAGGCAACCGGTGCATGTTGATGATCTGGCGGCGGCAGTGATGCAGAGTATCAAAAATGAAAACAGCTATAATAAAAGCTATAATTTAAGTGGTGGCGAGGTGCTTATATACCGCGAGATGCTTGGCAAATTGTTTGCCCTTTATAAGAAAAAGCCATGGATAATAAACAGCACTGCCCTGCCATTTGCGCTGGATATTATTGGTAAAATCCTGCGCAGGAAACATATTAATGGCGAAGTTGCCAGGCGGATGAATGATGATCTGGTGTTTTTCCATGATGATGCTGCTAATGATTTCGGCTATCACCCTAGGGCATTCTTGACTGGAGGGATAAAGGATATTGAGGGGTTTTAGAGTTATGAGTGCTGAGTTATGAGTGCTGAGTTTGAAGCTGAATTGTTAAGTCCCCCGTTAAGAAGCAAATTTTAGATTTTTAGTTGGTGATGTTTGCATTATTTTTTGCAATAGCAGTGAGATAAAATAGAG
>JBEBHV010000241.1:0-2738 GCA_040080715.1 Rickettsiales bacterium
ACGTTTTCGCATTGCCACCAGGCAGCTCCGCCATAGTCTATAATGCCGTTGCCATTACCGTTGCCGACACCATTGGTCATGGCGGCGCATGTGGCATAATTTGCATAATTCCCGAAAATATCGGTGGCATTCGGGCAGTCGCCAATTATGCAATTATATTTAGTGCGAAATGTAAGGGCTGCTGTTTCAATCTGGGTTATCAGTGAAACTGCCGACCTTGTTTCTGCCGCTTTTATTAAATCCTTCCCGACCAGCACACCGCCAATTACCAGCCCGATAATTACCATTACCAGGGAAAGTTCGATCAGGGTGAAGCCCGCGTGATTTTTATATGCTGTTGCAGTTTGGTTCATTCTTGTTGTAATACTACAAAAATAATTTTTGGGGAATAATAAATGTTTTCAGGTAAAATGAATAATAATGAAAAGATCCCTCGGCAAGCTCGGGATGACATAAAATTACCCAAGCCGAGGGCGGTTATTTTTGACTGGGATAATACGCTGGTGAATACCTGGCCGGTCATCCATGACGCGCTGAACAAGACATTTGCCGAGCATAATCTGCCACTCTGGGAATTTGAGCAGACCAAAGCGCGGGTGCGTAAATCGATGCGCGACTCATTTCCAGAAATTTTTGGTGAGAACTGGCAGGTGGCAGGAGCTGCTTATCAGGCACATTATCGCGCTAGTCATTTGAATAAATTAGAGGCACTGCCACAAGCTCGCGAGGTGCTGGATAGGGTGCGAGAACTCGGGCTGTATAGCGTGGTGGTGAGTAATAAAAAAGGTGATAATCTACGTAAAGAAGCATCGCATATCGGCTGGACGGATTTGTTTGATAATATTACGGGGGCGGATGATGCCGCGCGTGACAAACCCTTTGCTGACCCTGTGCTGCTGGCACTTAAGGGCAGTGGTTTTGCACCTGCGCCGGATGTGTGGTTTATTGGTGATAGTGAAATCGACCTTGAATGCGCGAAAAATACTGGATGCACCGCGATTTTATATGGCGATGATGCCAGTGCGCATCCTGACTATAGCGCAACCCATTATCAGGGATTTCCATATCATGCACATGTGGTTACGCATAGGGAGATGTTGGAGTTGTTGGGGAAGAGGGATTGGGCATTGGGGATTAGGCATTAGGGAAGGAGAAACTACATTATGCTAAAAAATGGAATGAGACCAGTGCATCCGGGGGAAATTCTGCTGGAAGAATTTATGAAACCATCAGAACCGGTGATTAATGCTAACATGCTTGCAAAGGCGATAGACGTTCCGGCGAACAGAATCACTGCTATTATTAATGGGCAACGAGGAATTACCGGTGATACGGCGGTACGTCTGGCGGAATTTTTTGATACGTCTGCTGAATTCTGGATGAATCTGCAAAAAACCTATGAGCTGCGACTTGCCGAGAAAGCTTTGTCGGTTAAGGTCAGGCGGCATATTCAGGAGAGTAGGGAGGCTATTTTGTGAGTTTTATTCTTGTTATTTTCGACCATTTTCTTGGGTAGATTGTTGTGGAGGAGGTGTGCTAGGTGCGGGAATATTATCAGGTGTTCTTTCAACGCAGCCATATTTAAGCATATGTATATCAAAATTATAACGCATGGTTTTGGCGCGAAGCTGCAAGTGCGCAGCCAACCGTGGCGCGTTTAAGTTTTGACTTTCCAGCATCAGCTTGTGTTGCTCACTAGGATCCAGCTCTTTTTTCAATTTATCTAGTATTTTCTTATAATCATCTGGATTTTTTTGTAATTGCTTTGCTAAATCATTGTAATCATCAGCTGTTGTTAATCTTTTAATATCAGGGTGGCATTCACCATTAGGCAGGTAATAGTCTGCGCCGTTTTTGCTATTACCTTTTAAAATAGGAGATTTCTCATTTACATCACGATTGTCAAAGGTAACAAAAGGAATTCCCAGCCGATCGTCTACATAACCTTTAGTTGTTTCGTAATCACTACTGCCAAAGTGCCCTCCCCCTCCAAGAATTATATATTTGCCACTGCGTGGCATTTCTTTGTGATCTTCAAGAATCCTTTCTGTCCATGTATAGTTAGTGCTTGCGGTCCTGTTATTTCCAGCACTCTTGGATTCAAAATCTCTGGCCGGGTCATCTTTATCAATATTTATAATGCGGATGCCATTTTCTTTGGCAGCTAAAAATAGGCGTAACTCATCGCCATACCTGTCTATAGGCTCTTTAAACTTGTAAGAGCCAGGACCGCCCTTTTCATTTTCCTGCTTTATTACCTCTGGAGTTCTTTTCGCAAGCTCCTCTTTCAGATCTTTTATTGACATATTACTTAATTTTGAGAAACCTGCGCTGTCAGCGTCAAAATAAATCGTGTCAACACCAGCCTTCTTTAAGTCGGTCATGTTATTTGATACTAAGGGATAAGATGAACTGCTGTTATGGTAGTCACCAATAGCAATCCCAGGGTTTTTTGAAAGGAGGTCAACGAGTAATTCCTTCGGGGTGTTAGTGCTTGGAGCAATTGACGTATGCTTTGCTGGAGCGTCTTTTATATAATCCCTGCGGAAGATTTCATTTAAATCATCTGTATTATTTAATTCTTTCTTTGCGGAGGGATTTTCCTCATGCCATTTCTGAAGTTGTTTATTGGCTTTTTCCCTAATTTCATCAGCAGCCTCTTTCGGCATGACTCTTAGGTCATCATTTATTGGCTTCATGACCTTGTTGTATTCGTTCTCAGCACGGGTGAAGTCATC
>JBEBHV010000038.1:0-11912 GCA_040080715.1 Rickettsiales bacterium
TCCATATACATCTGGAAGATTCAAATAAAAATAACCAGTTTATAAAACAGGATGAAAAAATTAGTGACACGCTAAAACATTCTCTGGGCGGTTTGCTTCTATGGATGCCTGATACTATGTCGATATTTGCGCCAAAAGAAGAATCATATAAAAGGTTTGTTTCCGGAAGTAATGCGCCACTTACTATCAGCTGGGGAGCTAATAACCGTACTACTGCTTTGCGCCTTCCTGACTCCGCTTATGATAATAAGCGTATTGAACACCGCGTTGCGGGGGCGGATGCTGACGTTTTACAGGTGATGTATGTTATACTTGCTGCCATGCATTATGGTCTGGCAACGAAGGCGCAGCCGGATGGGCAGGTATATGGTGACGCCTCTCTTGATATGTATAGTAAACCCAGGTTTTCTAAGGATTTACAAATGGCAAACAAGCGGATGAAACAATCTATTTTTCCTATCAGAAATTATGGCATCTTAATCGATTCTTAATTGATTGTTGAGAGAATATAAGAGCATTTTTCATTTTGCCTAGGCTGTGTGGACATTCACGCTATGTCGCAAGCGAAAACATGGTTTTTCGAGAACCGCAACGCAAGCGTATGATTTATACGTGCGTAGCGGAAGCGCGGAAAACCATGTTTGCAGCAAGACATAGTAGTGAATGGCGACACAGCCTAACACATTGTACAAAAACGGATTATAATAATGTGGCAGCATAATTCCAACAGTATTACTGCAAAACGAGGTTTTACGCTTGTTGAGCTTGCTGTTGTTCTGATTGTTATTGGTCTGATAACTGCTATTGGGGTATCTGCATCCAAAAATGCTATTGACATGGCTAAGCAATCAGCCACAGAAAACCGTTTTGACGCGATTGAAGATGCATTATTTGCATTCTGGAAAAAAAATGGCAGGATGCCTTGTCCTGCTGACATCACAATGACTATCAGCAACGCCAATTACGGTATAGAGGCGACAAGCTCAGCTACTTGTTCCGGAGGTGCTATATCTGCTAATTTTACATCAGCGACTAATCTTTACAAAGCGGTTGAAGGTGGAGTGCCGGTTGTAACTCTTGGATTGCCTAAAGATTATGTTTATGACGCATGGGGAAAAAGAGTAGCATATGCGGTTACCCCTGCCTTTGCTCAGCCTGGCGTTAATTCCAGAATATTGCCCAAGAGCGGAACATGTTACGCTGATAATGGAATTACCGTAAAAGATGTTGCCGGTGGCATCCGTTCGGACAGTGCCGTATACGCTCTCATCAGTTCCGGAAAAAATGGGCATGGTGGTTATACGCCGGCGGGTAGCAGGTATAATGCCGTAAGTACCAATAGTGACGAGCAGGTTAACTGCCATTGTACCAGCGCGGCGGTAAATTCCACTTACGATGGTAATTATATCCAAAGAAGCCAGAATTTAAATTTTACTACTCTTGCAAATTATTTTGATGATGTGGTTAGGTTTAAGGAATTATGGCAGATTAATACGCCAGAAGATTCATTAAATGATGACGGATACCGTGGTCCTGATCTGGCGGTTGCTTATAGTGAAGCAACTAATGGAACAGTTTATACTTATAAAAACCAGTGTGGTAGTTTCGTAAAACAGACTAATTTGAGTCCTTTGCCGACACAAAAACCAATAGCTGCAGCTTTTACGGTGGGTAATAAGCACCTGGTTACCTATTCTGCTCTTGGCTGCAACCTGTATAAGGTGGCTAATGATGGAACGTTGGTGGATCAGGCTAACGCATTTACTACTACCTGTCCTTATAATTCTTCAGGCGCAATGGCACTTTCGGATAATGGTTATCTGGCTATTGCCGATACGGTTAATATAAAATTCTGGAAGCAAGGTATTGATAGTTTTTTAAAGATTTCTGCAGGAGATTTCTTAAGCTCCAATACGCTTATTTCTTTCTCTCCTGATGCAAAATATCTGGCGGTTTTGCCTACTGCATCGGGAACAACCGTTCCTCTTTATAAACGCAATGGAGACTCTTTTTCCTTATTTAGCGGTACTCCACCAACTCACGCTGGTGCTACAACAAAAAATTCTGTGGCTTTTTCACCGGACGGAAAATATCTGGCGGCAACATCAAGTGCTAATATTTACCTGTGGAGGGTGCTAGGAAATGGTACTTTTGTGGCACTTACCACTATATCACCGGCAGCATCCACAGGTCTTACTGGCGTTACTTTTTCACCGGATGGGCGGTATTTTGCGGTTGGCAGAGTTGAAACGCCATATGTAATTATTTATAAAATTGATGAGAATGATACATTTACCGCGTTAACTGCACCGACCGGAGTTCCGGCATCATCAACAGGAATTGGTTTCGCTTTCAGCAAGGATTCAAATTATCTGGTGATGGTGACGGCAAATACTACTAATCCGGCGATTTTATTCCAGAAAACCGCAGCCAGCAGTTTTCAATATATGTCGTACCCATTCCCTATTGGGGTTTCTCCAACTACTCCATTTGACAGCAAAGTCACTGGAGGAAGTGGCGTTTCCGTTGCTTTCAAGAGGTAGATTTATCCATTTCGCAGTAACTTCTCGCCGGTTACTTCCGGCGGGAGCTTGAAGCGGGTATTTTCGCTGATTCCCGATAAGGTTTCGATAACTGTCTGGCGCAGGGTGGAAACAGCTTTCACTACATTCTGTACAAGATGTTCCGGAGCGGATGCGCCGGCGGTTATGCCCACGGAAGTTATATTATCAAACCACCCAGGATTAAGATCTTTAGCATCGTCTATCAGATATGCCTTAGTGCAGATTTCAGAAGCAAGATCACGCAGGCGGTTTGAATTTGAACTATTCGCCGAGCCGATTACCAGAAGAATATCAACCTGTTTAGCCAGATCACGCACGGCATTTTGCCTATTTTGTGTGGCATAGCATATATCGCGCAGTTCCGGCCCGGTAATGTTAGGAAAACGTTGCTTAAGGGCGGATATTATATCCTTGGTGTCATCTACGCTGAGAGTGGTCTGGGTGACATAAGCAAGTTTATCAGGGTTCTTTACATTCAGCTTGGCGACATCGCCAACATTTTGCACCAGCAATACACCATTTAGCACGCGCCCGCTCGTTCCTTCGACCTCCGGGTGTCCTTCATGCCCGATGAGTATAATTTGTTTGTCGTCGCCTTCATAACGCTGTGCTTCTTTATGAACTTTGGTAACTAGAGGGCAGGTGGCATCAATTATAGGCAGGTCGCGGAGTTTGGCTGAGTTCTCAACTTTTTCTGAAATACCATGCGCGGAAAAAACGGTTATCGCACCATCGGGAATTTCATCAACTTCCTGCACGAATATAACGCCTTTTTTACGCAAATCATCCACCACCCAGCGGTTATGCACTATTTCATGGCGAACATAAACCGGCGCACCGTATAAATTCAAGGCGCGTTCGACTATTTCAATGGCGCGGTCAACACCGGCGCAAAATCCGCGTGGTTCAGCCAGAATTATTTTAAGAGGTGCTGTCATATATTTTTTCTAAATTTCCTTATACACCTGACCATATTATTGTCATCCCCGATTTAATCGGGGATCTGGAAACACAAATTAGGTCGGTATTTGTTGCCCTAGATCCCGCATCAAGTGCGGGATGACAGAGTATGGTACAAATTGGGTCGGCAAAAAATAGCATCATATATCTTCCAATTTCTTATCGTATCCTGTTGATTGCATCTCCACAAGCCGCGAAACTGTGCGTTTGAACTCAAAACCGCCGTCACCACTTTGGTAAATATCTTCGGCTGGCACTTCGGCAGTGCAGATAAGCTTGGTTTTATGTTCATAAAGTGTGTCAATAAGCGTTGAGAAGCGTTTGGCTTCGTTGCGTTGTTCGGGTGATAATTCTGGTATTCCGGTGATAATAAAAGTTTCAAGTTTTCCGGCAAGTGCCAGATAATCAGCAGCACCGAGCGCAGTTTCGCAGAGTTCCTTGAAAGTAAAAAGCCCGATTGAACCATTATAACTATTAAATGCAATCTGTCTGCCATGCACAGTAATTTTTTCCTTGCTTGCTTTGCCATTTTCGCCAAGGTTTTCCAATGTTTTTACGATGAATTTATCGGCTTCTGCACCAAGCGGATAATAATAGAATTCCGTAGTATTTCTTCCTTGTTGATAACGATAGTCATCGGGGCTGGAAAGGGCAGCTATCTTCATGTTTTCTTTAATCAGCCCAATAAATTTTTCAAAGCGTTCTGCCTGTACGCCACCGGTATATAACGCTTCTGGCGGGCGGTTTGAGGTGCTTACGATACATATGCCATGAGAAAATAATCCCTCAAAAAGCCGGTATAGAAGCGTGGCATCTGCCACATCGGTTGCCTGCAATTCATCAAAGCAGAGGAGCTGTGATTCCTGCGCTATTTCACTGGCGAGAACCGCTACCGGATCGCCTTTTCCGGTTTGTCGTAACTTATGGATACGTGCATGTACTTCCTGCATGAAAGCATGAAAATGCACCCTTCTTTTGTTGATTGTTGCTGGAACGGCTTCAAAAAATAAATCCATAAGCATGGATTTGCCGCGCCCGACATTGCCATAAATATACAGACTATACTCATTTACGGCTGGTTTGTTTTTAGAAAAAAGCGATTTCTTCGCGGGTTTGGTTGTTTTGTCCAATGTTTCTTGGAGCATGACAAGAAGATGCTGTTGAGCAGCATCGTTTTTGATGCGCCCTTGTTCGACAAGCTGACCATAGCTTTTGTTTAAATTTGGTCTATTGTGTGGCGGCATTGTTTATATTCTTATTATTTTCAGGAAGTTTGGCATCGGGCGGACGGACATAAAAAGGTAGAGGTGCAACAGCTTTTGTTGGGTATTTGGCAGCCAGTTGGGCTAACATATCAGCACGCGGTGAGATAAATAATTCATCGCCTTTCGCTTTTTTTAAGGTTGGTTCACAGATTGGCGTTAAATCTGCGGTAAAATTCTGAAATATTACTTCGCCTTTTCCTGCATTTAATATGGCGGTAATTTCTTTGTTTTTCTGGTTTAAGCTAATGGTATAAGCAATAACTTCCAGCGAATTGAAGCCCAGAACCGGAACGCCAGCAGCAAAGCCAATGGCGCGGGCGGTGCTAAGACCAATCCTGATGCCGGTAAAACTGCCGGGGCCTATGGTGCAGGCAATCGCTGAAAGCTCACGATATCCGGTTTTGCTGGTGGCAAGTGCTTCCTCCACCATATTAACGAGATTTTTTGCTTGTAATGAGGTAGTTAATTCCTCGCAATATGCTGAAACAGCACCATCTTTCCAGATGCTGACGCTGCACGCGCCACAAGCACTGTCAATTGCCAGTATAATCTGAGGTTTTGTTGAATTTATTTGTGTCATAACACCGAGATTACAATGTATTTTATTTATATCTAGCCATATTATTTGCAATTTCCATTATTTTCCGCCATTACTATGGTCTATTTAAAATCCACACAAGTTGAAAGTTTAGTTTCTAAAATGCTCTATTTAACCAGAAGAATCGGCGAATCTATCATAATTAATAACAATATTGAACTTACCGTGGTTGAAGTGCGCGGTAAGACGGTGAAGCTCGGTTTTTTATTTCCAAAAGAAGCCAGTATCCTGCGTAAAGAACTGCATCAGAAAATTATGGAGCAGAATATCGCGGCAGCAAGTGGCGATGGGCGAGGGTTGGATGATATTGAGTTTATCATCAACATAGGCGGTGGTGATGCGGGAAGCGACGATGGCAGATAATGATGATGAAAAGGATGATATAGTTTTTGATAAAAGCAAACTTGCTGTTGCCCTTAAATATGAACGGGGAAAAGACGAAGCACCAGTTGTTTCTGCCAAGGGAAAAGGATATGTTGCTCAACAAATTATAGAGCTTGCCAAGTCTAATAATATTGAAATACGACGCGATACAGATTTAGTGACATTACTTGAGAAATTAGATATTAATACCCCCATACCATTAGAAGCTTATGCAGCAGTCGCTGAAATTCTAGCATATGTTTATAAAGCAAATGACAAAGCAAAGGGGTAAACATGATTGTAGAACATGATTTATTTGAAGACGTAGAAAAATTTGTAAAAGATAGCAGAAATCTTATTGCCAATGGTTCGGCAGTCGAAATGGCGGGGCTTGACAGGCAGGTGCAGAGCCTATGTTCCCATATTCTTGGGTTGTCACAGGATGATAGGATAAAATATGCGGATTTATTGCAAAATTTACTCGCAGAATTGCAGAGTCTTAGTATAGATTTAACTACTCAACGTGAAGCTTTGGCGCATGAAATCCGCTATCTTTCCAGCCACAAAAAAGCCAATGTTGCTTATAAAACAGCTGATGGAAAAGCTGCCTCGCCTGATGAAAATGAAGGGAATTAAGAATAGCAATGGATACTGTTGATCCAGTCCGGTTTCTCTTCGCATCTTTTGTTGTGCTGGGGTTACTCGCGCTGCTTGCTGTGTTCCTCAAGCGTTATGGCAATAAACTTTCTGGCGCAAAACTGTTTGCCATGAACCAGACAAAAGGAAGAATCTCTATATTGGAGATGCAATATATTGACCACAAGTCTAAGTTGCTTCTAATCAAGCGCGATGATATTGAACATCTTGTTTTGATTGGTGATGGCAAGGCAACAATTATAGAAGCGGGGATCAAGCGGAATGAATAGGTTTTTATTTTGTCATCCCGCACTCCTGTCCTTTGAAGCTTCAGCGAAGGAGGATGTTGCGGGATCCGGAGATAAAGTTTCCAGACCCCGTTATAAAAACGGGGTGACAATTGCTCTGTTCATTGGCTTTCTAATCTTTTTCCTTTTTGGAAATGATTCTTTCGCGCAATCGGTGAATATTGATTTAGGCAAGGAAAGCGGCAGCGGAACAGCGAAAATAATCCAGATTGTAGTGTTGCTTACGGTTATCACCCTTGCGCCTTCCATTTTGGTGATGACCACTTCCTTTATGCGTATTGTCATAGTGCTGTCATTCCTGCGTAGTGCATTGGGTTTGCAGCAGACACCACCGAATCAGGTGTTGATTTCTCTAGCGTTGTTTATGACGGCATTTATAATGGCTCCGGCTTTTGAAAAATCCTATAACGAAGGGGTGAAGCCGTTGATTGAGGAATCAATAACCGAGGAGCAGGCACTTGAGAGAATAGGCGCGCCGTTTCATAGTTTTATGTTGAAACATGTTCGCCAGAAAGATCTGGAGCTATTTGTGAGTCTGTCACCGGATATGAAGATTGAGACTCCTGATGATACGCCATACCGCGTGCTGGTTCCGGCGTTTATGATTAGCGAACTTAAACGCTCGTTTGAGATTGGCTTTCTTATTTTTATTCCGTTCGTGGTTATTGATATGCTTATTGCCTCGATTCTTATGGCTATGGGTATGATGATGTTGCCGCCGGTTATGATTTCTCTGCCGTTCAAGCTGATATTTTTTGTGTTGGTGGATGGTTGGTATATGGTGTGTGGTAGTTTGATAAAAAGCTTTGGTACGGTATGAAGGATATAGTTCTTTCGCTTATTGGATTTTTCGTGTTTGTAACACTACTTGTTGTTGCAATATGGTTTGGCGCGTTTTTGCTACTATTTGTTTTTGCCACCAGTTTTTTCCTCGCCGTATATATCATGATGCGTGGAAGCTATTTGCGCTGGCGGCATAAGGGTTCTTATGCAGAACCGCAGCCGGATAATTTAAATCAGCTTGGGCAAGGGCAGGCAACGATTATCGATGTTGAGTATACGGATATTTCGGATAAGAAATGATTAATTATAATAAAGATAATTATAACAAAATGGCAGTATGTAAGTTGCAATTACTTATTAAAGAAGGTTTGGATAGTGGGATTAGTTCCACTAATGTTAAAGACATTATGCAAAATGTGGAAAATAAATTGCGGCAGAATGGTAAACTACTGCCTAAATAAATCTTAAAGAAGGAAAATTATGTCAGCTATAGTGATTTGTCTGGTGGTTGCGATGTTGGTGGTCATGTATTATGACGCGACGCGCTTTATTATCCCTAACTGGTTAGTTGGTGGTTTGTTACTTTTATATCCTGTCGCGTTCTATTTATCATCTGCCGTAATTGATTGGAAAATGGATCTGCTGGGGATGCTTGGTGCTTTTGCTATTGGCTATATCATATTTGCCGTGCGGATTATGGGAGGAGGGGACGTAAAGCTTATTATTGTCCTTAGCCTGTGGGTGGGGCTGGAAAAGCTTGCCCAGTTCGGGTTTAATTTTGCGGTGCTGGGTGGCGTACTTTCCCTTATAGTGCTGATTATGCGGGGACTATTGCCGAGGCTTTGTAAAAACAAGGAAAAACTGCCACGTATCTTCCGCCCTAGGCAGCCAGTTCCTTACGGGCTTGCCATTGCTGGAGCGTTTTTGTTGATGATGTATAGTAATGATGTACCGATTCTGGGGTAATTACCTACTGTCATCCCGCACTTGATGCGGGATCCAGGACAAAGACCAATGACATAATATGTGGCTCCAGATCCCCGCCAATTCTTCTTAAGAAAGGTTGGGCGGGGATGACGAAGTCTGCCTAAGATTGAGAGGCGATTGTGGGTGGTGGTGTCTTATCTTTCTCAACTACACGCAGACCTAGCAATTCTACAATTTGATGGTTCAGCTCTGCGCCGAAAATGAAAATGATATTGCAGATGTAAAAAAATACCAAGGCGGCTATTATGCCTCCTAAGCTGCCGTAAATCAGATTCACCTGATTGAAATTGGAAAGATAGGCGGTGAATAAATAGGCCGCACCTATCCAGAGTAAGACAACTAAAGCTGCTCCAGGCATAACGGAAATCAGGCGTTGCTTGATATTGGGAAGAAGATAATAAATAAAAGACACGGCAATAAATAACATGAATATAGTTATGTAAAACAGTAAATTACCAAATTGTTCTTTTATTTCGATTGATAATTGAATGCCAAAAAACTTTTCTATCTGGTAAAAAATAATCGGCATGGTCACGACCAGCAACATGCCCACGATTAATATTGAAGTGAACAGAATAAGCTGCGCTATGGAAAGCAGGCGGCGGAACCAGTAGGCTGGAGGAGTTGCCACATGATAAGCGCGGTTAAGCACGGTGCGGATGCCCTCCACAGCGGAAGATGCCGTCCATATCGCGCCAAGGATTGAAACAGTAAGCAATCCTTCCGGAGGGCCAGATATAATCTCTATTACCCTTGGTTTTATTGCAGCTGTGATATGGGCCGGCAATGTCTGTAGAATTGTGCTGATGAATTCCGCGCCGCTTTCACCCTGTCCCATAACGCCGATAACCGCAACTAAGAACACTAGAAACGGGAAAAGTGCGAGCAACCCAAGAAACGCCAGATAGCCAGCATGTTCAATACCGTCATGCTTCATGACCGTGTCATAAGCTGCGCGAGATATACAATGCCATATTTTTTTATGTAGCGTAATCATAGGAATTTTATGCAGGAATTTGTTGGCTCATGCAATGGATTGTTCCTAGCCCCCACACTAAATCAACGGCGTGGATGCCGACAATTTCACGCTTAGGAAATAATTCGGTGAGGATATTAAGTGCGATTCTGTCGGCAGGATCATTAAAGGTTGGCACTAACACCAGATCGTTAGCGATGAGGAAATTAGCGTAAGATGCGGGCAGGCGTTGCCCTTCAAAGATTACAGGGCGAGGCATGGGCAGCTCAACAATGTTTAGCTGTGCTGTTTTAAGGCGTTTGATATTGTCTTTGAGCAGTGTGTAATTATCGTCATTTTTATCTTTTTCAACTACCGTAACCACCGTATCCGCGTTCACAAAACGGGTTATATCGTCTACATGACCATGTGTGTCATCGCCAACTATGCCTTTGCCAAGCCACACAGTTTTTTTAATGCCAAGATATTTGGCGAATATTTCTTCATAATCATCGCGGGTGAAATTGGGATTACGAACCTGCACATCGGCAAGCAAACATTCCTCGGTGGTAAGGAGTATTCCTTTACCATTCACGTCAATCGAACCGCCTTCCAGCACCACGCGTTTGCCTTTGTGCATGGGCTGTATGCGCGGTAGATTCCAGATTTCATTCAGAGATGATGGAACTTTATCATCAAGCTTGTGATTAGGGTATTTCGCCCAGGCGGTGAAGCGGAAATCTAGCATAGCTAGATTAGGGCTTATGGCTTGTGGCTTATGGCTTAAGTTATTAGTGCGTTCTTTTTCATAAGCCTTAAGACCTAAGCCTTGAGCCTTCACTATAATCGGTCCGCTATCGCGCATCCAGATTCTATTTGTCGGGATTATATGAAAATCAATTTTGTCAATATTTGCGCCTGCACGTTCGCAGATGTCCGTTGCCTGTGCTTTTTCTTTTTCACTGCGGACAATAAGGCTTACGCGCTCTACCTTTGTTAGATAACGGATAATCTCGGCATAAACCCACGGAATCGGCGCGAATTTATCAGGCCAGTCGGCTTTGTTATGCGGCCATGCGAGCAGGGTTGATGAGTGGCGTTCCCACTCGGCAGGCATGAGGTAAGCGGATGACGGATGACGGATGGCGGATGACGGATGGCGGATGACGGATGACGATTTCATAGTTTATTGACAAGTCCTTGCAGCATTTTCGATATGCGAGAATATTCCGATTTCCATTCTTCCCAAAGAATTTTTTCAATATAGCCTAAATCAAAGCAATATCTGCACCATACGCGCATTTCATCGCTTGATCCGAGTGCTATAAGCAGGAAACGTTTAAATTCTGCTTTTGAATTTTTTTGTTTTCCGTATCCTTCAGCAATGTTTGCACAAATTGATTTGCTGGCTCTGCGTAATTGATCTCCTAGCGCATATTGTTCGATTGCTGGAAATGATAGGCTTGCACGATGTACAGCAAGAGACAGTCTATATGCTCTTTGAAATACTTCGATATTTTCGAAGGATTTTGTGGTTTTATAAGAATACTTGTCATCCGTCATCTGTTATCCGTCATCCATCTCTGCGTTAATCCACCATAAGCATCCACTCGCCTATCGCGTAAGAATGGCCACCAGCGGCGGGTTTTTTCGACTAATTGCAGATCTATTGTGGCGGTGATTATTTCTTCTTTATCATGGCTGCCCATAGCCAGAACGCGCCCAAACGGGTCGGCGATGAAGGAATGACCAAAAAATTCTAATCCGTCACCAACTGTTACTTCATGACCAACGCGGTTTACGGCGGCGACAAACACTCCGTTAGCAATGGCGTGGCTGCGCTGGATGGTTTCCCATGCTTCTACCTGTGATTTGCCAAATTCAGCTTTTTCCGCCGGATGCCAGCCAATGGCGGTTGGATAAAACAGGATTTCCGCGCCTTGCATAGCGGTGAGGCGTGCGCCTTCCGGAAACCACTGATCCCAGCATACCAGCGCGCCAAGCCTGCCCATGGCGGTGTCGTGCGCTTTAAAACCAAGGTCACCCGGTGCGAAATAATATTTTTCCTCAAACAAAGGGTCATGTGGGATGTGCATTTTACGGTACGTTCCTACCAGTTTACCATCACTATCGGTAACGGTTGCGGTATTGTAATGAAGTCCGGCGGCGGCTTTTTCATAGATTGAGCCGATTATTACCATGCCGGTTTCTTTGGCGATTTTGCTGAGGGCGTTGCTGGTTTCACCGGGAATAGGCTCGGCAAGATCAAATTTGCTGATATCCAGCTTCTGGCAGAAATAATCGGTCAGGAACAGCTCGGGAAGGCACGCAATTTTTGCCCCGTCTTTTGCTGCTTGACGCAGCATTTTTTCAGCTTTGGCAAGGCTTTCAGATGGATTTGTCGAGCAACGCATCTGGATAAGCGCGAGTTTGAATGGTTCTTTTGTCATAAATTTTTCACATCAATTTAGTCTAAATAATTGCTGAATTACA
>JBEBHV010000039.1:0-11900 GCA_040080715.1 Rickettsiales bacterium
AATGATCTAAAAATAATAATGCCATAAGCAACCTCCTGTCACCTATGGCTTATCCCATCTACGTTAATACTTTATTATCAATTTACGCGGTTGCCCTGACTGCCGTTCATTAAGTTGCAATCTTCTATAATCATGATATTTATTTACTCCAACAAACCTAAGGAATTATACGCATTATGTCCAGCATTACTAATAATCTCGATCCGAAAAATACCATTGCTTTCATGGGTGTGGAAGGGGCGAATGCCGATTTAGCCTGCCGTCAGGCTTGCCCTTACATGCAAACTCAGCCTTGTCCTTCCTTTGAAGATGTATTTGAGGCGGTAGCAGGTGGTAAAGCTGCGCTTGGGATGATTCCCATTGAAAATTCTCAGGCGGGCAGGGTGGCAGAAATCCATAATCTGCTGCCTAAAACCAAGTTGCACATAGTTGGTGAATATTTCCAGAATATAGAGCATGTGCTGGTTTCGGTAAAAGGCGCAACACTGGAAACGATTAAAGATGTTTATTCGCACCCGCAAGCTTTGCTGCAGTGCCGTGAGCATCTGCGCGAAATGAACGTGGAAACCCATACTTATTCCAACACGGCGATGGCAGCTTCCGATGTTGCAAAATGGAATGACCCAACTAAGGCAGCAATTGCTTCTCCGCTTGCCGCCGAGCTTTATGGGTTGAAAATTCTGCGCGAGCATTTGCAGGATGCAGAAAACAACATAACGGTTTTTATAATGGTTGCCCGCGAACCGGCAGAAATAAAACCGCAGGATGGCAACATACTAACTACCCTGCTTTTTACCGTCCGCAACATGCCGGCTGCTTTATATAAATCACTTGGCGGATTTGCAACGCAAGGAGTAAATATAGTTAAGTTGGAAAGCTATATTCCGGGTGGAGCAAAGCGCGATGCCGCCCAATTTTTCCTGACTTTTGAAGGTCACCCGCATGAAAAAAACGTGCAGGGCGCATTAGAAGAACTAAGTTTTTATTGCAAAAAAGTTACGGTTCTGGGGGTTTATAAGGCGGATAAGGCGCGGTTTGTGTAACGCACCAATCCTGTGCAATCGGCTATGCCGATTCACAGTATGACAGGAACGTAACATGCCCCATCTTACGTCCGGCTTTGGTTTCTTTTTTACCGTATAAATGCAATTTGGCGTTTGGCTCGTTGCTATATTTTTTCCAGTCATTTACATCATCGCCAATTAAATTCAGCATCCGCGCATCACAAAGCCGGGCTGGGTTGCCAAGCGGCAAGCTACATACAGCGCGGATAGCCTGTTCAAACTGACTGGTTATAGCAGCATCAATAGTCCAATGTCCGGAATTATGCGGGCGCGGAGCAATTTCATTTACCAATATCTTATCATCATTGGTAACAAACATCTCAATTGCCAGAAGACCGATTAAATCCAGCTCCTGCGCTATTTTTTTTGCGATAGTTTCGGCTTTAGTCGCCAGTTTTTTATCAATTGGGGCAGGGGCGATGGTTTCGTGCAAAATATGATTTTTGTGGGTATTCTGTACCGGACAGTAACATTCGATATTTCCTTCGGAATCACGGGCAACAATAACCGAAATCTCCATTGTGAAATCAATAAATCCCTCAAGGATAAGTTCCTTGCTTCCCAGTTTATCTATGGCGGTTTTTACATCAGATTCTTTACGCAGTATGATTTGCCCTTTGCCGTCATAACCCATGCGGGCGGTTTTAAGCACTGCGGGAAGACCAATAGCCCTGACTGCAAAACGCAATTCCTCCAATGAAGAAACAGGCACAAAAGGTGCGGTTGCTATGCCCATGTCACGCATCGCCTGCTTCTCTAAAACCCTATGCTGCGATGTCGCTAGAATCTGTGGGGAAGGGAATACACCTACAATCTTTGCAATTGCTGTAACCGGACTCGCTGGAATATTCTCAAATTCATAAGTTACGACATCAACGCTTTCGGCAAAACGCACCAGCTTTTTTATATCATTATATTCGCCAATAGTGTGATAACGCGCAACTTCGCTGGCGGGAGAATCTTTCTCAGGGCAGTAAATATGCACATGATAGCCCATCTCCGCTGCTGCCATGGCCATCATCCGCCCGAGTTGTCCTCCGCCTAATATGCCGATAGTCGAAAGTGGTGGAAGTGGTTTAAAAACAGTTCTAGGCATTGGGTTTAAGTGCCACGGATTTAGTTTGTTTTTCACGCCATGTTGCCAGTTTTTTAGCGAGCTTTTCATCATTCAGCGCAAGGATGGAGGCGGCAAGAATCGCTGCATTTATTGCACCGGCTTTGCCGATTGCCAGAGTGCCGACCGGAACGCCAGCCGGCATCTGCACAATCGAAAGCAAACTATCCATGCCTTTAAGTGCCACACTTTCAACAGGAACGCCCAGCACCGGCAGATTGGTCATTGAAGCAGCCATTCCCGGCAGGTGAGCTGCACCGCCGGCTCCGGCAATAATAACTTTTACGCCGTTTTTTTGCGCATTCTTGGCAAAATCATAGAGCCTGTCAGGTGTACGGTGTGCGGAAATTACTTTTGCTTCATAGCTAACAGCAAAATCATCAAGTGCTGATGCAGCGTGCTGCATGGTTTCCCAATCCGAGGTGCTGCCCATTATAATTACGATTTCCGCTTGCTTCTTTGCCATGAATATTCCTGTAAATCAGAAAATTAAGCTACGCAGGTTACATTTACCTGCAACAAAAGTCAAATTAGATAATGAGTTAAGCTGGAATACTGTCAGCGATATATGGACGCAGTTTTTCGCGCAGTCCCAGCAATTCCTGACGGATCGCGCTCACTTGTTTTCTCTGTTTATCTGTGAGTATCACGGATTTAGATGTTTCCGGAACAGTTTTAATTTCCATTGGTTTTACTTCTTTAAGTTCAAATGCTTTCTTTGCACCTTTGATTGTATAACCCTGTTTATATAACAGATTATGGATCTTGCTGAGTATATCAATATCCTCAGGTCGGTAATAACGGCGACCACCACCCATTTTCAGTGGCTTTATCTGGGAAAAACGACTCTCCCAGAAACGCAGAACATGCTGGGGGACATTGAGCAAGGCGGAAGCTTCACTGATAGTTTTAAAAGCAGTTGCTGATTTTTTATTTAATTCGATAGAAACATGTTCTTCCTCAGTAGCTTTTTTAACTACAGCTTCTTCATCCTTTTTTTCTAATTTCTGGGAGGGCTTTTCCGGAGGCATGGCAAGCGGCAAACCACCAAACAAGTCAGGTACGGAAGCAGCAGAGACGTTCTTGGCTTTAGAGGCAGTTTTTTGCTTCGATTCTTGCAGTGTCGCTAGTAAGTCTTCCTGAAGAAAGTTTAACTGCACGAATCCCCCAATAGTTTTCCTTATGCAAGCTCTACGTTTTTACCAACAAGGCTGGTATTAACCTTAGCTTTTAAAAGATTAGAAGCATTAAAAGACAGAACAGTGCGTGAAGTGATCGGAACTTCAACACCGGTTTTTGGATTACGCCCCATGCGCTGCTTTTTATTACGTAAGGCAAACGTACCGAACGACGAAATTTTCACTGAGTGACCCTGTTCCAGAGCAATTGACACTTCTTCAATTACGCTATCAACAAGGGCGTTGCATTCCTGTAATGAAAGACCAATCTGTTCATAAACGGAGTTGCTTAAATCAGCACGGGTAAGGGTTTTTGGCATGGTTATTTCTTCTCTAAAAAGTTATAAACTATTCGATAATATCCTATTTTAAGAATATAATCAAGGGGTTTGGTTGATTTTGTTGGAAATCCATAGTAATTCTGTATAATTCTTATACAGAATTACTATGAAAATCGAGACCGAAAGTCCGATTTTGGCTTCGCCGCCCTTCGGGTCCGCGCCGTAGGCAGCGTATCTCCAAATAAGAACTGTATAGTTCTTATTTGTAATTACTAAATTACCAGCGCAGCAAAACGCAGCCCCAGGTAAGCCCTGCGCCAAGGGCAGGGCAGGCTACAAGGTTTCCGGGTTTAATACGCCCATCCTGAGCAGCTTGATGCAGGGCAAGAGGAATGGAAGCAGCCGAGGTATTGGCATGGTTGGCAACGGTTGTTACCACCTTATCCTCAGAAATCCTTAGTTTTTGGGCAACAGAGGTTAAAATCCGCATATTTGCCTGATGCGGAACCAGCCAATCTATCGAATCCTTAGGCAAACCCAGCTCTGCCAGCCCTTCTTCCACAGAAGCAGGCATTTTACTGGCGGCATGGCGGAAAATCTCTTTGCCAACCATAGTTAAAAATCCACTGGTCATGGTCGAGGACACTCCGCCGGTGGTTCTTAATAATTCAGTATATTGACCATCAGAATGAACTCTGGCAAATAAAACTCCGCGATCATCGTTGGTTCCAGCACTTTCTTGTGCCTCTAAAACCACAGCAGCTCCGCCATCTCCAAATAAAATACAGGTACTGCGATCACTCCAGTCAAGAATCCGCGAATAGGTTTCCGCGCCAATAACCATCACCCGCTTTGCCTGTCCGGCAACGATAAAACTGTTAGCTATGCTCATAGCATAGACAAAACCACTGCAAGCTGCATTAACATCAAAAGCCGCACCGCGAGTTATGCCCAGCCGGTGCTGAACTTTGGTAGCGGTTGAAGGCATTGTGTCATCCGGCGTGGTGGTGGCTAGAATAACCAGATCAATACTATCCGGCGATATGCCAGCACTCTTTAAAGCAACAGTTCCGGCACGCACCGCAATGTCTGAAGTATTTTCGCCTTCTGCTGCTATGTGCCGCTGAACAATGCCGGTACGCTCTAAAATCCATTCATGGTTAGTTTCCAGACTGCTTGGAAAATCGTAATTAGTCATGATTTTTGCAGGCAGGTAAACACCGGTTCCTATAACTACGCTGCGGATCATTAATCTGCTTCCCCTTCAATTGCCGTCAGCATCTTAGGATTAATTTTTGGCATAGACGGTTTGATAGGCTCTATATGTCCTATCTCATCAATAATACGTGTGTTAATATGGTGCGCGACCAGTTCCACCGCCACGCTTATGGCATTACAAAAACTATAGGCATCTGCGCCACCGTGGCTTTTAACCGCAATACCAGCCAGCCCCAGAAACATCGCGCCGTTTCGTTTGCGGTCATCCAGCTTGTCCTTAACCCCTTTAAGCGCGCCGGAAGCAAGTAAACCTCCAACTTTTGCTATTGGCGAACTATTGAAAGAATCACGCAAATAAGTGCGGATAAGGCGAGCAGCACCTTCAGCAGTCTTCAGGGCAACATTGCCAGTAAATCCATCGGTGACCACAACATCCACAGTTCCGGCAGCTATATCATTTCCTTCAATAAAACCGTGGAAATTAAGGCTGAGACGGGAGTTTTTAAGAAGAGTACAGGCTTCTTTAACTTCCGAACGCCCTTTCAGCTCTTCAGAACCGACATTGAGCAGACCAATACGCGGGCGGGCAAGACCAAGAACAGCGCGGGCAAAGGCATCACCCATAATGGCAAAACGATATAAATCCTGCGCGTCAGATTCAACATTCGCGCCTAAATCAAGCATCACGCATTCACCGCGCAGCGTTGGGAATAAAGCAGCAATAGCCGGACGGGAAACTCCAGGCAATGTACGTAGAACCAGTTTGGAAATAGCCATCAACGCACCGGTATTTCCCGCAGAAACCACGGCGCAGGCACGCCCTTCTTTTACCGATTCTATCGCCATCCACATGCTGGAAGAGCGACCACGGCGCACAGCCAAAGATGGTTTATCTTCGCTGGCAATAATATGTGGTGTATGCACAATCTGGCTGGCTGCTTCAAGGGCAGGGCGGGATTTAAGCAGCGGGATTATTTGTTCTTCATTACCAAATATCAGGAATTTTATGCCAGGATGGCGAATAAGTGCCATTTCCGCACCGGAAATAACGCAATCAGGCGCGTTATCACCACCCATGGCATCAAGTGCAATAGGAGTCTGGATTTTCCCATGCGCCATGAGATCTTGACCTTAGCGGTTTACTTTGTCTGTAGTAACCTGACGACCGTTGTAATAGCCGTCTGCCGATACGTGGTGAGAGCGTTTCAGCTCACCTGTTGTCTTATCTTCCACTGGATTTGTTCTTTTCAGCGAATCATGTGAACGGCGCATATCGCGCTTTGATTTACTGGTTTTTCTCTTAGGTACAGCCATTGTTTTATCCTTACAGATATTTTTTAAGTAGTTATCTAGCTCACTTCTACACTTTATAATTTCAAATGCCAAGCCTGTTATTTGTAACAATATCAAATACAAGATTAAGCATAGCAAAGCGGAGCGAAGGTGAGGTTTGTACATCAAAACCTGACCATTAGGAAAGTGTTTTTTTAAAACTTGTCTGAATAAATTGGGGCAAGAAAAGAAAAAGCACGCTAAAATGCTATATTACAGCAAGTTAGCGTGTTTTTATAGGAGCAGAAAATTCTGAATTACTGAGCTTCTACAGCAGGAACTTTTCCGGTTTCTGCTTCTGTAGCGGCATCTTTAGCTTTTTTCATATGCTTTTTTACATGTTTTTTATGTTTATGAGCATGATGTTTATGTTTAGAAACGCTTTCATCAACAGCCTTAGTAGCACCACCACCGGCTGCCGGCTCAGTGTTAGCCATCTCTGCTGCATCAGAAGATGAAGAAGAAATAGCAGCATCAACAGCCGCAGCAACGTCTTCATTAGCAGAAGCGATAGAAACAGGAGCAGCAAAAGCAAGAATCATAGCAATTGTATAGAGCTTATTCATAAATAATATCCTTAGTAAAATTAGACAAGAAACGGATAATCAACTTCTAGAAGTACCCGAAAAAAGTTATAAAACTATTTTTATAACATGTATATCTAGATAGAATTAAATAAATGTAATGGTGCTTAAAGAAGCTTATAGCAAGTGACGATTAATTAGCGAGTTAGAGACCTCTGAATAATGCGTTTTTCGTCATTGCGAGGAGGCGAAGCCGACGTGGCAATCCAGTAAAATTAATCATCATAGAAAGATGGATTGCTTCGTTTCACTCGCAATGACGCATTATGCAGAGGTCTCAGTTAATGAGATGCGACTCCTTCTCCCTTTGGGAGAAGGATGGGATGAGGGCTTTTTTTATTCCAGCAGGATTAACCCTCACCCTAGCCCTCTCCCAGAGGGAGAGGGAATTCGAGAATGACGCTAATTAAACGTTACTTGCTATATATATTAGTTTTCCTGATCTTCATTACCGTTATCATTACTCAGTTCACTTTGAGTGTCAGGAACAGAATAACCACCGTTGAACCAGCGCGCCAGATCAACATCTTTGCATCTTCTGGAGCAAAATGGTTTATTTTCCTGTGTGACAGGTTTTCCACAGACCGGACATTTACTTAAACTAGCCATAAAAGAAATAAGATTTACGACCGCAAATTCATAATATTTTTTGCGTAGTCGGCAGGGTTTTTGTTAAATACCGCTGAACCGGCAACCAGCACGTCAGCACCGGCTTCTATAGCAAGTTTTGCGGTCTGCGCGTTAATTCCGCCATCAATTTCCAAATCAATATTGCGTCCAGTTTTGTCAATCATAGTGCGGATTGTTTTTACTTTATCGAGCTGCGAATGGATAAATGACTGACCACCAAACCCAGGATTGACGCTCATCACCAGAACCATGTCAATATCATCCATTATGTATTCCAAAGCAGAGGCAGGAGTCGTAGGAACTAATGACACGCCGCATTTCTTTCCGAAAGATTTTATCAGTTGCAGAGTGCGGTGCAGGTGTTTGGTTGCTTCAGCATGCACGGTTATAATATCCGCTCCGGCCTGTGCATAAGCCTCAATGAATGGATCAACCGGCTCAATCATCAAATGCACATCAAACGGCAGCGAGGTATATGATCTTATGGCTTTAATCACCCATGGTCCAAAAGTCAGGTTGGGAACAAAATGTCCATCCATGACATCAATATGAATATAATCCGCACCGGCTTTGGTAATGGCAGTTATTTCTTCACCAAGACGGGCAAAATCAGCCGCTAGAATTGATGGTGCTATTTTTATTTTTCTCATTAACTCTTTCCCTTTTTTGCTAAAACTACAGCAAAAAAACCATCCATTCCACCAATTTCAGCAAGAAAAAATGGCATGGTACGAATTTCCCCGCGCCTCGTTATAAACTCCTTAAGCCCGCCAACCATAGCTGGTTCTACCGGAACAATCGATATATCACCGCGCTCAGAAAGAATTCTGCTTATCTGTTCTTCACCTTCCTCTGGTTGCAGTGAACACACGGCATAGACCAAAATACCGCCAACTTTTAAAATATCCAGTGCATGATTAAGTAGTTTATTCTGAATTTCACCGAGCCTTGCAATGTCTTCCGGCTGTTTATGCCATGCCACATCAGGATGACGGCGGATAGTGCCGGTTGCCGAGCAAGGCGCATCCAGCAATATAGCATCGACTTCAAATTCTGGAAAATAGAGATTCGCATCAATGTTTATACATTCTGCAGAAAGTTTCAAACGATTCAGGTTGGTCTTTAAAATATTGATTCTTTCTTTGGACATCTCAATCGCAGTTACCTTAGCACCCCTGGCTACCAACTGCGCGGTTTTGCCACCTGGCGCAGCACAAAAATCAATTATTTTTTTTCCTTTAACATCGCCAAGCAGCAACGCAGGAATGGTTGCTGCCACATCCTGAACCCACCAGTGACCTTCGGCAAAACCTTTCATATGCGTTATATTTTTTGCTTCATGCAAACGCACAGAACCGGTAGGTAATAATGTTCCGGATAGCTCCTTTGCCCATTCCGCCTCATCGTGTTTTATTGTAATGTCAAGTGGTGGTTCACTCATGTGCATAGCAGCTATTTTTCTGGTATTTTCCTCGCCATAAGCAGCCATCCACGCCTCCCACAACCATTTCGGTGTATTAAGCATAGCGGCATCCTGAAGTGCTAAAATATTGTCACCTTCGGCGATGACCTTCTTCAAAACCGCATTCACCAAGCCGCTAAATTTTTCCATGCGTATCTGTTTGGTAATTTTCACAGCGGAATGAACAGCGGCGTGTTGCGGCGTTCTAAGCCATATCAACTGCGCAATGCCAATCCGCAGAATATGATTTACCCGCGCCGATTTTTCAGGCAATGGTCGCTCAAGAAGCCCTGCGATAATCCCATCAATCTGCCCTAAATGGCGCAGCACAGTTTTCACCAGTAATTGAGTGAACGCCTTATCTGAAGGACTCATTGAAGGAAAATACCTGTCAGAGACCCACGCACTATCAAGCGACTTATTTTTATCCAGAGTATGCACCAGAGCAAACACAGCACTTAATCTCGCGTTTGATTGGAGCGAACTTTCAGAAATATTTTGTTTTATAATATTCATTTTGCAGGTAGTATTTCTTTAGGTTTTATTTTTATTAGACAAAGCATGAAAAGAATAAAATGACTATTATGAATGACGAAAAACAACAGATAAATGTTCAAGCAACCGTAGCGGATAATCAGCAATCTGCAAATAGAAAAACGGCAAAAAAAGACAAAAATATTTCAGAAATTGGTGGGCGTGGCGGACTTGACCCATCACGTTTTGGCGATTGGGAAATAGCCGGAAAGTGCGTGGATTTTTAATGACGAATTTCTAATGTTGGCGTTCTTGCAGTAACGTAATGAACAAAACCATCATTTAGTTGTGGCTGTTGATTTTCTTGAGTTGTCTTGCCAGCCTTATGCGCTTCATGCTCTTTCTTTAATTCGTCAATAAGTTTTACCACTTCTTTCTCACTGGTTTCCACATATATTCCCAGTTCCTTTGAACGTCTTTCACGCCGTTCCTGTATTATTTTATTAGTTGATTCGCTCGTAAGTAACTCGTAATCTTCTTCTCCCAGAACCGCCTTTAAAGCTACATTCCACACTTGAGTTTGTTCTTTGTTAAGCTTTGGATTGAAAAACACTATCGGTTTTTGCTCTTCTTTAGGGCGATGATGATTTAATATAAGTGCCGCTGTCCATTCCTGAACAGTTCCCGCACCACCAGGAGCAGCAACTATGACATTGGAATTATCCAGCATATCCGCCATGCGGTAATTAATATCTGAATTTTGTCTTGCATAATTTAAATCAGGCGAAAAAGTACCATTCTTGGTTTCTGATTTCAGTATCTGCCTGGTGCTGTAACCAGCGATATAGGTTTTTGCTTTTGCTTCCTCTTCTGACAATGCTGCATGTCCGTTACCTGCTGTCAATTCTTTACGACGTTGCATCACGCCATCAAGCACTGCTCCCATAGTATAACGGTCACCACCGCCGTAAATAATGCCATATCCATCTTTCGACAGATTATAACTCATATTTTTAACGGATTTATTTAAATATTCATTTTCACTACTGGCAGAGCAAAACACTGCAACCGTATAACCGTCAAATTTTTCAGGGCTTTTATCTATGTCACCCTTAATAAACTCTGATTTGGAACGCTTACGAACATTATAGCCTTTGCGATGTTGTTTTAACAATTCTACAGCTGCTTCAGCAGTCTGCTCATATGTTGCCTTCTTACCATCTTTTGGAGTTCCAATAACATCGTAATAGCTATTAGACTGAATATTTATATTCTTTCCTAACTCAATCTCTGTTGGCAAACAGATACTATGATCCTTGGTCATACCGATATTGGAAAGATTATTATGGATAGCAATGGCATTATTCCAGCTACCATCGTGATTCATTATTATAACTGCCTTCTTGGCATCACGGGCATGAAGCTGTTTACTAACCAGAAGCGAAGAGAGAGTGTATAATTTCTTAAGTTCAGCACGCCTTGCATCTTCAGCTGTTTCTGGGCTTTTTGATTTACTCTTAGGCGTATCAGGAAACAATATAAAGGCATCATTATTTGCCATAGTATATTCAATATGGCTGAGTATATCATAGCTTGGTGCTGTAGAAAAATTACCGCCTACTTTAGGTATAACGAATTTTTTTCCTAATTTAAGATCATAAGTTTTATTAAAAAGGGTCTCGTTATCATGCGCGCCAAATGCGCCTACTCTAAATAATTGCTCGTCGCTAACCTTGTCTTTATGCGGATGCTTATAATCAGGTTTGTATCCTGCCTTTATCTCTTCTGAAAACATTTTGTTGTAGATGTCATCAACGATCCTTGCGCGAACGCTATATTTGGCAATTCCTTCCTTGCCCAGCTCCGCAATGGTTTTACCTTCATCAGCTTTATCCAAATATTTTTCTGGTTTGGCGTAAAGGAAGTTGCCAATTCTTCCTCCATTGTCTTTAAATAATTTATCCAGGGAATTATCTGTTGGGAAATGCAAAATATTCTTAGTATGCGCTTCAACGCTTATTATATCATCTTTCGCGCCTTCATTTATTTTCATCATATTAAAAGCGCAATTTTGTAGCATCGGTATTTTTCCAGTGTCACTCCCTAAGCTTAAAACCGCATCACGCACACGCTTCATTAAATTATATTCGCCCAGCATTCCACTCATAACCGGAGCGGTTTCTGATCCAGGACCAGTAAATTCAGGATATTTAGAATCAGGCGTTATTTTTTTAAGAACATCAGCAGGCACACCATCTATTTTTCCATCTACTTGGATATTATTCCAAACCTTTTGCGGTAGAGCAAACCCGCCATCTTCCGCCGCAATATACATTTGCGTACCGGCAGGCAACCCACGCTCTTTCAGATAATTTTCTACCCGCTCTTTATAATCCTGCCCCTTTGCGGTCTTATTCCCTGCACGAAATGCAGCAATATGATGGATAACTGAATCCAGTTTGCCTTTTGTATTGCCTACATATGTACCATTTATTTCATCAGCATGATGAAATGCCCCAAGCAATTTATTTATATCTTCAAAAATAATCGGAAGGTGTTTGTA
>JBEBHV010000242.1:0-2719 GCA_040080715.1 Rickettsiales bacterium
TCTCTCTGACCGGGGGCTCAGGCACAAGGGCGGCATCAATGTTTTTAAGCACGTCAACAGAAGCTTCTGCTTTAGGAGGAGGCGTATCATTCAGATTAGTTACGCTACCATCATCCTCAAGCATTTCGGTTAATTCAAGTATATCAGACGCACCGGCACTACCATTATCAGATGCCTGCTTACCCTTGCCATCATCATCATCGGCTATAATACGACGAATTGACTGCAGGATTTCCTCCATCGAAAGTTCTTCTTCACCAACTACTTGCTTCTTTGCCTCCATGGCGCTCTCCAATAGCAGATGTTTTGTATAACTTCTTACATTCAATATATAACATTAAATAACTATAATCACAACCCTAGCAACTGATATTTCACACTATCATAATGTTCTTTCGGATCTTCTAATTTTACATTTAATTTTAGCGACTTACCAGTCAATTTTCCAGTTGCGGCTAACAACCTATATGCTTGTATCTTCTCAGATCGAACTGCCTTAACCAGATTTACTTTTGCAGAAAATGTTTCTTCCTCTGCGTTAAGCACGTCAAGGATAGTACGTACGCCAAATTCATTTTCTTTGCGAACACCATTCAAAGCAGTCTCTGCAGCTGCAACTGCTGCTTCATTAGAAACTATTACTGCTTGACTTGTTTTGTACGCTTCCCAGGAAATATTCGCATTCTCCAGTACTGACAGATTGGTATCAAGTTTATTGAACTTGGCTTGTTGTGACAAATTTCTTGCTTCCCGCAGGCGCGACCATTCTGCACCGGATTGATAAATAGGGATACTGACGTTCAACATTATTGCATCCTGGTCAATCTTGTTCAGAGAAGACAGGCTATTGCCGTCGGAACGATTCATAGTTCCCTGCAAACTTACAGTAGGCAGCAAGGTTGAACTACGAATGTAAACATCATTGTCGGCTGCTTCCTCGCTGTAATGAGCGGTGAGCAAAACCGGATTGTTCGACTGGGCAAGCTCTTTCGTTTCTTCCAAGCTTTCTGGAATTCCCTCCGGAACACCCGGCATAACGATTTTATCTGTGGCATCGAAACCGATAGTCCGCCTGAATGTGGCACGGGTTGCTTCCAAGTCGCCAAGTGCCTGTCGTTCATTGGATTGCGCCAGTGCCAGACGAGCTTTTGATTGTGATACATCAGTCATCGTAAGTTCACCAACCTTGAATTTGGCATTGGTGACATCCATCTGCTTCTGAAGAACCTCAACATTTTTATGGTTCAATTCCAGCACCGACTGTTTTTCTACCACATCGGTATACGCCACAATCGCATCAAAAATAACTTGTTGTTCCACGGCAGAAAGATTGGCACGCGCTGCCTTAACCCGTTTTTTCGCCGCCATAAAACTGGCAACGCTTCCACCGCCACTGAATAACGGTTGGTTGACAGTAAGATTGCGCGATTTCGTATTATCATAATCCCATGTTTCGGAAATATCGCCCGTACGTTGCCTGCCTTTACTCAAATTAGCTGAGACATTCGGACGAAATTCCGATACTGCTTGTGAAATTCCTTCATCGGAGACTTTAACCGCTTCACGCTGTGCTTTAAGCCGTGGATGATTGACATATACATATTCCAAAGCCGTTCTTAATTTATCTTCCTCGCCATTCGGGTTCTGGGACGATTTATTGTCAGTTTTTTCGGTTTTTGTATCAGGCTTTGTATCAGATTTGGGCGATGCTTTAGAATTTGTATCTTTAGTATTATTTTTGGTTGGCTCTGTGACAGGCTCTTTTGCAGCAGCTTGAGCATCAATTTTTCTATTGCCTTCAATCTGGTCAAGCAGAGGAGCAGCCAGAGAAGTCTCTGACGCAAAAAACAGGCAACTTACGGTTATGGTAAGAAGCGCGCAAATATTGTTATTAATTTTCATCAGTTTCATTGCAAAATTTATTAATATACTGGTACATATAATATTTTGCCGGTAACGACAAGCTCTAAAAAACGAATTGGATGGATTTCTTAAATCCATTCAGTGGTTTGGTAGAAGCATCGAAATATTCGCGGATATTAATCTGTCCATCAATAGATTTTGCGAGTATTCCTTTTCCTAGGCTTTTTCCGCCCTCACGTATTGCTACCAGCCTGCCGCCTATACCAAGCTGGGAGGTAAGTTGTTCAGGTAGTTGCTCAATTGCACCACAAATAAAAATAATATCATAAGGTGCGGAAAGCGCGTAACCATCCGCCATGTTTTTGACCTGCTTAATGTCAACATCTTTCAAATTTAAGCGTTTTGCATGTTCCATAGCTTGCGCGGTAAGTTCGCTGCTGTCATCTATTGATACCACATGCCCAACCAGATCGGCAAAAACCGCTGCGGCATAGCCATTGCCACCGCCAATAATCAAGGCACGACAGGAAGGATCTATGCCCGCCAGTTGCAGAAGTTGTGCGAAGGTGAGGGGGGAAAGCAAAACTCTGTCTTTTGCGATTTCGATGTCGTCATCAATATAGGCGCAGTGGCGGAAGGAAGGTGGTACAAAATCTTCCCGTTTAACATGTACAAGCATCTGCAACAGGTTTTTGTCTGTAATTTTATTGGTGGAAAGTTGACCAAGTATTACGTTCTTTGCCTGAATTTCTGAGATATTTAATTTGTGTCTTGGCATGTTTTTCTCCTTAATTTAAGTCAAAAAGGCGATGGTGATTTTGCTGTTATCAAGTTCATTTTCTACTGAGTAAACAGG
>JBEBHV010000040.1:0-11753 GCA_040080715.1 Rickettsiales bacterium
GCTGTTACCACTCGAGTTGGCATATTAGAATCATTTTTAATCATAATAAATCATTATTAATATTTTATTATCGTTTTGTCAAGTTACAAATAATCTGCTATTCACAGTAAATAAAAGTATATTATAGCTGATTAAGCATGTAACTGCTTAATCAGCTATGAAAATCGTAAGCCGAAAGCGCGATTTTTCGCACAGTAGGCAGTGTCAAAATGATGCAATCATTTTGTTAGTTAACTATAATATAAAGCACATATTTATGGCACAAAAATCTGTTTTGCTCATCATTACTGGCAGTATTGCTGCTTATAAATCGCTGGAGATTATAAGGCGATTACGCGAACGTGGCGTTTTGGTGCGCTGCATCCTTACCAAGTCGGCGGAACAGTTTGTGACCCCACTTTCAGTTGCAGCACTTACTGAAAACACGGTTTATGATGATCTCTGGTCGCTGAAAGATGAAACCGAGATGGGGCATATCCGCCTGTCACGTGAGGCGGATCTGGTGGTGGTCGCGCCAGCTTCGGCAGATATAATTGCCAAAATGGCAGGCGGTTTGGCTGGGGATTTGGCAAGTGCGACTTTGCTTGCCAGCAATAAACCCATTCTGCTTGCTCCTGCCATGAATAGCATGATGTGGAATAATAAAGCCACGGGGCGTAATATAGCGCAATTAAAAGCTGATGGCGTGCAGATTATCGAGCCAACTTCTGGTATGCTTGCATGCGGTGAGGTAGGGCAAGGGCGGATGGCGGAGGTTGATAAAATTGTTGAAATAATATTTTCCACACTCCACACTCAGCACTCCACACTCAGCACTCTTGCTGCTATAGTAACCGCTGGTGCAACAATTGAAGCAATAGATCCTGTGCGCTTTTTGAGTAATCGCTCATCAGGTAAACAAGGTTACGCTGTAGCAGAAGCACTGGCTGATGCTGGAGTTGAGGTTACGCTTATAAGTGGGCAGACAAATTTACCAGTTCCAGCTGGTGTTAGCCTCGTAAAAGTTACCAGCGCGCAGGAAATGCTCGAAGCTGTGGAGAAAGCTCTGCCAGTTGATATTGCCGTATTTACTGCTGCGGTTGCTGATTTTCGTCCGCAAAAAATAGCAAAAAATAAGATAAAGAAAAAAGCAGGAGAAGCTGCTCCAATTTTGCAGTTAGTAGAAAACCCTGACATTCTGAAAACTATTTCTAACCATAAAAAACGCCCGAAATTAGTCATTGGCTTTGCCGCTGAAACAGAAAATCTGGAAAAAAACGCCAAAGAAAAACGTAAAAATAAAAAATGTGACTGGATACTGGCTAATGATGTATCTGGCGGAAAAGTTTTTGAGCAGGATAACACGGAGATTTTGTTTGTAAGCGATAAAAAAAGTGAAAGCTGGGGCGAAATGAGTAAGCAGGAAGTAGCAAAAAAACTGGTGGATAATATTGCAATACATCCGGCATTTGCAGCAGGAGACAAAACTACAAAAAAGGGGAAAAAATGACGAATGTGAAAATTATAAAACTGGCGCATGGGAAAGATTTACCACTTCCAGCCTATGCCACCGAGCAATCAGCAGGGGCGGATTTAATAGCGGCAATTGATAGTGATATTATTCTTGCGCCATTTGCCAGACAGTTAATCCCAACTGGCATAGCTATAGCGTTGCCAGCAGGTTTTGAGGCGCAGATTCGTCCGCGCTCTGGTCTTGCCCTGAAAAACGGCATAACCCTTCTTAACACGCCTGGTACTATTGACGCTGATTATCGTGGTGAAATTAAAGTTCTGCTCATTAATCTGGGGCAGGAGGATTTTGTCGTTTCGCGTGGGATGAGAATTGCACAATTAGTTATCGCACCTGTCGCGCAAGTTAAGTGGCAGCAGGTAGAAACTCTGGATGATACGCAGCGCAGTGCTGGTGGTTTCGGTTCAACCGGCATAAAAATGGCGGGTTAAATGATTTCGCCGTCACGCAAATTATTTTATGTAGTTGAGGCGATGGTAACTATCGCTTATAATGCAGGGCAGGGAGCTATTTCCAGCCGTGAGATTGCTGCGCGTCAGGGATTGCCACCGCGCTATCTTGAGCAATTGATGCAGAGTCTGGTGCGTGCTGGACTCCTGCGCGGAATGCGTGGACCGCGTGGCGGTTATGTGCTGGCAAAGGAGCGCAGACGAATTACCATAGCTGATATTTATACCGCGCTCGGAGAGGAAAAAGAGGAAGACCATGCTGGTTATAAATCTACCCCTCTGGGAGAATTTATTGTCAAACCGATATGGAAAGAATTTGATGAGGCTATGCTGAAAAATCTAAAGCAAATAAATCTGGCGGATTTATGTGAACAGGCAGAAAATAAAAACATTCGCAAAAACGCAGAAGATAAAGCGGATTTTATTATATGATGAAAAATGAAATTGATATTTTGGGCGGGAATAATTTTGAGAAGCTCAAGCAAATAAACGAGCATGGCAAAGAATATTGGAGCGCGCGTGATTTGCAGTCATTGCTTGGGTATAGTCAATGGAGGCGTTTTGAGAGTGCCATAAATAAGGCGATTTTGTCTTGTGAAGAATCTGGAAATAAACAACAAAACCATTTTGCCAATGTTGGCAAAATGGTTGCTATAGGTTCTGGTGTTGAGCGAGAAACGAACGATTTTCATCTTTCACGTTTTGCCTGTTATTTAATTGCCCAGAATGGCGATCCACGTAAACCAGAAATAGCTGCTGCACAAAAATATTTTGCCATACAAACGCGTAGGCAAGAATTATCGGATCAGATGTCTGCTGATATTGAACGGCTTACGATTCGTAAACAAACTGCCGAGGAATTCAAAGCACTTTCTGGTGCAGCAAGGCAGGCTGGTGTACAAAATAAGATGTTTGGTGTATTTCATGATGCTGGTTATAAGGGGCTTTATGGTGGCTTGGGCAACGAAGCCGTCAAGCAACATAAAGGTATAGATTCCAAAGAAAATTTGATGGATAGAATGAATGCTAGTGAGCTTGCAGCCAATCAATTTCGTATGACGCAAACACGCGATAAGTTGGCAAGAGAAGGCATACGCAGCGAAAGGCAAGCCATATCTGCACATGAAATTGTAGGGCGGGAGGTGCGTGATGCAATCAAACGTATCGGGGGTGATTTGCCAGAAACAATTCCACCGGCGGAACATATTAAAGAGGTGGAAAAACGGATAAAAACCAGTAAACCAAAACTTGCGATAGAGGATGTGCAGGCTGGTGGTTTATTAGGTGAAGAAAATTTATAATCAAAACAAGGAGCAGGAAAATGACAACGAAACTTGATAAATCTGGGCGCGGGCGTATTTACAATAATATAGTTGAAACCATTGGCAATACGCCACTTATTCGCCTTCAACGCCTTGCAAAAGAAGCGGGTGTGGTTGCCGATATTTTAGTGAAGGCGGAGTTTTATAATCCGTTGTCATCAGTAAAAGATCGTATCGCACTTTCTATGATTGAAGCGGCGGAGGAAAGTGGCAAGCTCACTGAAGATACGGTGTTGGTTGAGCCGACTTCAGGCAATACTGGAATTGCCCTTGCTTTTATTTGCGCTGCCAAAGGTTATCGTCTGATTCTTACCATGCCGGAAAGCATGTCGCTGGAGCGTCGTAAAATCCTGAAACATCTGGGCGCGGAACTGGAACTTACTCCTGCAGCAAAAGGGATGCGTGGGGCGATTGAGCGGGCGGAAGAAATCAGGGCGGAAAATAAAAATGCAATTATTCTGCAGCAATTTAAAAACCCTGCTAATCCAGAGATTCACCGCCGTACTACTGCTGAGGAAATCTGGAATGATACTGATGGCAAAGTTGATATGTTTGTCACTGGTATTGGTACAGGTGGAACGATTACTGGCGTGGCACAGGTTTTAAAGCAGCGCAAGCCCGGCGTAAGAATCGTTGCCGTTGAGCCTGAAGACAGCCCGGTGCTTTCTGGCGGTAAGCCGGGACCGCATAAAATTCAGGGTATTGGCGCAGGTTTCATTCCTGATGTTTTACAGAAAGATTTGATTGATGAAATCATTGCCATTGGTAATGAAACAGCATTTGCCACTGCTCGTAAAGTTGCCAGACTTGAGGGAATACCAGTGGGTATTTCATCCGGCGCAACTATAGCTGCTGCGCTGGAAATTGGCGCGCGTCCAGAGATGAAAGGCAAACTCATTGTGGTGATTGCCGCATCATCGGCAGAGCGTTATCTGAGTACCGATTTGTTCTCTGAGTGATGAGTTTGGAGTGCCGAGTTGTGAGTAAAAAAAATATGGATATTCAGCACTCAGCACTCAGCACTCAGCACCTAAGACGCTACGCCCGCCACATCGTCCTTCCTGAAATCGGCGAAGCAGGGCAGTCCCGCCTGCTGGCTGCTAAAGTTCTGGTGATTGGTGCTGGTGGTTTGGGAAGCGCGGCGATAGCCTATCTTGCTGCTGCTGGTGTTGGAAAAATTGGAATTGTTGAGCCAGACCGCGTTGAACTTTCTAATCTCCAGCGGCAAATTTTATTTGAAACTGCCGATATTGGGCGCAGCAAAGCAGCATCTGCCCGTGACCGGGTGCAGGAAGTTAATCCTGACTGCGCTGTGGAAATATTTGAGGAAAGACTCACATGGGAAAATGCAAATAAACTGATTCGTGATTTTGATATTGTGGTCGATGGCAGCGATAATTTTGAAACACGTTTTGTGGTGAGTGCAGCTTGTTTGCAGGAAAAAAAGCCTCTGGTCTCGGCTGCTATCAGCGGATTTTCAGCGCAGCTTTCAACTTTCAAACCTTATTTGGGCAAACCGCACCCATGTTATCGCTGTCTTGTTCCAGAAATGCCGGAAAGGGAAAAATCCTGTGTTCAGGAAGGAATTATTGGTCCTCTGGCAGGCATGCTGGGCAGTATGCAGGCACTTGAAGTTATCAAGGAATTACTTACCATTGGCGAGTCATTATCGGGCAATTTTCTGATTATTGACGCGCTTGCTATGGATGTACGGAAAGTTAAACTCCCGCACGATTCATCCTGCAAGTTTTGCTTCAATATCAACTAAATTTTTCCAGTTAGGAGTGGCAGCTAGGGCAAAATAAATAAATGCCAGCCAGCCTTTTTTACGCAGTTCCAGAAAAATTTTATCAGGCAGCACATTAAGTGTTTTCTCATCGATCATCTGGAAACCGGAGAGTCTGGTTTTTTTGCCGGAAGCCAAAGTTATTTCCGATTGATAGGTTTGCAGCAGATTATGTTTTTTTAAATCAGCGCAGAAATTTTTGCTTATAGAATGTTGCCTATAAAAATTAGTGCAGAATTTTAGCGCGTTATCAGCGAATTCTGTTGGCTTGCCATCTTCTGCGAACAGCCTATAGGCATTATCTGCTTTTTCTGCATTAAACTGTGGTGCAGCTTCATCCACACAAAGATATAGTTTTTTCTCTTCTGGTCGCTCAAAAAATATAAAAGGATATTGGCGGACATAGGCAGGAATATATGTGCCGTCACGCCAGGAATTGTCAGGATTTACAAAGTAATTCTGTTGCTCCATACCGACAACAACTACTGGTATAGGCTCTTTGTCATTGCTGAAAACTATAGGGTAATGACGCATTGCCTGTGCAAACTCGGCAAGGTTAACTGGCAGGGAATTGGTCTGTTTGGTAAAAGAATAATCAGGCTGTTTATTTATCGAAGCCTGCGCGTGTCGTCTGGAATCCAATGCGCTCGGCAGCTTGTATAAAAGAGGCAAGCCGAGAGGAGTATTACCCTCTGGCCTGCCATTTGTTTGCGCGTCCGACATTATTGCTGCTGCTGTTCAACTTCGCAGGTAATACGGTCAAATCTAGTCTTAAATCCATCATCGAGGAAGTTATTTCCACAGTTAGGATTGATAACGCCACCAGCCGCTGGTTCAAGAGAAGCAAGTGTCTGCGGATTAGCTTCACCAGAATTTTGGCCACCTGCTGCTGGTTCTAGACCGGCAAGCTGGCTAGGAGAGAAAGCTGTCGGAGCTGAGACTGTTCCGCTAATGCTGCCACCACCACTAAGCAAGCTTAGATTTAGTGACGGTATGTCAAAAGTAGGGGCTGTAACGCCTGGGTCGTTGGTGATGGTGCGACCAGCGTATGAGAACAAGCCAACTACTACCGGGAATTCCTGAAACTGGTTAAGACTATCTGGAGTGTCCAGACCAGGAATTACTGGTGGGAAAGCTTTGTAGAATACGTTACCGATAGTTGGGATAGCATCTTCAACGTCAGTGGTTATTCCTTCCGCTGCAGCAAGATCAGCTGGGGTGAAGTCACTAGCGCGGATGCCATCAAAGGTCTGCTGGCTTGCGTCCAATGAATCTCCTTGCGCTACTGAACCACCAGCGAACATGGCATTATTCTGCAATTTGAAATAAAGATCCTGACCAGTAAAGCGACTGGTATTGCTTTCAAACTGCATCGAGCTGCCTTTGCCATCGAGCAGTACGCCGATAGCACCGCCATTAATATCCAGACCGCGTACTAAAGTGCCACCGGAACCATTGCGGATGAATAAGCCAGTGCGAGTGGCTGGAACGTTTACTAATGCTTCACGGATAAGAGTGTTCTGGCTGTTATCAAGCAGGATGCTAAGTATGTTTCCACTGAATTTTTCATCAGTTGATACAGCATTATCACTGGCGAATATGCCAAGACCATAACCATCTTCTTCTCTCTCACCAAAGAAGCCGTTATCAGTATAGATGTTTCTGTTCAGAATAACATTATCAGTATTATTTACGGTTATACCGAAAATATTATCGTGAACTTTGTTATCTTCAATGTCCACTATGTTGCTGCCGTCAGAATCACTTACAACAATACCAGATGTGCTGTCATACACTTCATTGCGTTTGATTGAGATGATAGAATCATTCTCAGCCAATATTCCAGTATTGGTATCATGAACAGTATTTTCTATAATGTCTGTCCTTGAGCTACCAACCACATGCACACCATTATTCGCATTAAAAATATTATTCTGATAAACAAGAGTGTGTGTATTGTTATTCAGGAAGATTGCATCTCCGATTATATTTTTTACTTCGTTAAAGAAAATACCGGTATCGGTGCTGTTTTCAACGCCTATGCCAGTGGTGAAATCATCAACAATGTTGCCGGCAATAACGCTGTTTACGCCACCGCTAAGTATATATATACCGCTTAAGCCAACACCATTGCCATCCAGTTTGTTATTTGTGATTTTTATGCCTGTTGAATCAAGAGCAGCAACACCATTAGCAACACCAGTCATTTCATTGTTGTCTAGAACTATCGATTCACCGCCGTCAGCTAGAATTCCCAAATTGCCAGTGTTGAAGGTGTTTCCGGTAACCGGCGCACCTACCACATCAATAAGCGCGATACCTATAAAATTATTATTGAAACCATTATCCTGAATAGTCAGGTTGGTGTCACCATCAAAACCTGCTCCGCCGAAATTGCCGAGGAATGAGTTATTTGCCACCTTGGTAAGGTTGGTATTATTACCTGCGATACCCGCAAAGTTGTTTTCAAATGTGCTGTTGGTAACTAAAGCACCAACTGTGGAATCCAGCATCAGACCGGTTTCTGCGTTTGATACTTTAGCGTTATCAAGCTTGAAACCAGTATTGTTTTTGACGCTTATTCCTATTACTCCACCATTCACTGCCAGGTTAGATATAGTAACATCGTTGTTTCCATCTAACACTTTAATTGTGTGAGATACTGCCGGAACAGTAGCATTAATAATGCTGTTGCCTGCGCCGTTACCATTTAAGACAAAGTTGCTGTGGTTAATGGCAATATCTTCATTCCAGATGCCATCCCGCAGCTGTAGCAAGGTTCCACCTGCTCCGTTATTACCAACCGCATCAATTGCATTCTGGATGCTGCCATCAGCACTCTGGAAAAATTTAACTGACTGACCTTCGATAATTACAGGACCGCTAGCGGCAAATTTTGCTGTGTTGTTGATTTCAACATCGCCATTCACACTCTTCATGGTGCTGTTGCTCATGTGGAATTCTTTGGTATTGGCAGTTATATCACCGCCAACGGTGTTTATATCAGCATTGCCAAGATAGATGTTGTTTCCAACATTGATGTTAACTGCGCCCTGTGTTCCTGTCCCATTAAATGAAGACAGAATATCGCTTTCAATATATGCGTTATTACCTGCGGTTAAGGTAAGAGAACCTGAACCAGTCCAGACTATATCGCCAAGCACGCTGATATTGTTGGTAGCAGTCTGGGTAACGTTAGTTCCGGTATTCAAAGTAGTGATAGTAGCATCAACTTTTACGAAATCATCACCAAGGAAGCTGAAATCACCAACATTACCGAGGAACAGGCTGCCTGGATCTAACAATAAAGTTCCAGCTTTGCCATTTGTTGCGTGTAAGTCAGCGAATCCACTAAATCCAAGGCTGCCTTTTGAAGAAACTTCGGCAAGACCGCCATCGCCGCCATTAACGCCGCCAGTACCGAGTATTGTTCCCTTGAAGTTGGTTAGTTCATCTGACCATACAATAGAAGTCCCACCATTTCCTGAATCAGTAGCACTTACATCTATTTTGCTTGCTGCATCGGCTTTAACAGTCTTGGCGTGAGGCAAAGAACCTCCGCCTTGATAATCACCACCGATTTTTACTGTGCCACCACCATTTTTCCCACTTGCGTTTATGTTAGCAGAAGCAAGAGCAATATTTTCACCGGTTACAGTTACATTGCCTCCAGTATTGCCGGAAGTATTGATAGTGCCGGAAAGTTTTACATTGCCATTGCCACCATCAAGAACCACAGTTCCGCCTTCCATATGGGCAGAGCTGGCTTCGATTATACCGGTGTTATTGATTACATTGTCAACAACGTTTTTAGCAACTTTGGCAGTAAGCAGAACTTTGCCGCCACCTACAGAAACTATACCGTTATTCTCAACGCCTGCTACGGATGAACTGGCTTCTTTGTCTAGTGCAAAGCTGTAAAGATTATCGCCATAGAAATCGATGCTTGCAGTTTCTGCACTGGCCAGTGCTACGGTGCCAAGATTAGCTTGGATAACACCGTCATTGCGGACATTCGGGGCAACAAGAGCTACGAGTCCTCCTTCAGCAGCAGTGATAGAGCCTTTATTAACGATGCTGGCATCTGCTTTTCCGGCAACGGAAAGATTGGTTTTTCCAGCCAGGAAATCAGCGTCAGAAGTATCGGAAGTACTTGCAATCAAACCAGCAACGTCAACCCGCGAATTCTCACCAAAAAATACACCATTGCCGTTCACAATCATCAATTTTCCGTTAGCCGATAGTTCTCCGAGAATTTTAGTCGGATTACCGTCGGTGATACGGTTGAGGGCAACAGAATTGGAAGAAGGTTGGATGAACTGTGTAGATTCGCCATTGTTAATATCGAAATTGTTCCAGTTAATCACTGCTTTATCGGTATTTTGGTTAACAATCAGTTTGCCAGCTTGTGGTGAGCTTATATTTACATCTCCAGAGGTAACAACTGCGCCAGTTGGATTCGCGTGAGCGTTGCTTGCCTGAATAAGTACGAATGCGGCAGAGGCACATAAAAGACGTGACATGCTGGCGGTAGAGTATTTTGCGAGAGATTGCATCTGACTGTTTTTCCTAGATAAATTGCTCATAATCGAAACCTTCTTCTTAATATTAAACCTATTCTATTTGAACTTTATGCAACTCTTTCTAGCCGAGTTATCCTATTTAGTCAAGAGTTATTAACTAAAAAGTAACTATTAGCCACTTTATTTAATAAAGTTTTAAGTTTTTAAAAGCCTAGGTTGTCGTCTTTTCAGTGCTAATTAATAGCGATACTGAAGGTTAAAGAAAAATCGAGGCGCATAGCCATCACCACTTCCTGCTGCAACGCTCCTTGTCAGAGGCGTAGCATACTCCATACTTCCGGTCAGTGTATCTGACATGTTAAAGCGCGCTCCAACACCAGTAGATGCCAAAGAAGCTGACTTTGCTTCAGAAGCAGCTAAAATATTACGATTCCAGACTTCACCGATGTCATAAAACACATAAGGTTGGTAAGTAGGTAGATATTGGTAATCAGAAGTTCCGTTATATTGTAGCTCGATACGACCGGCTATTCCAGAATCGCCACTTATTTCCGCTGGATCAAAAGCCGAACCAAATCTCTGTCCACCAAGAGCATATTCTTCTGCGGCATATAGAGGATCCAGTGAATATTGACCTTCAACCGAAAGAGTGGCTGCCCACGGTCCAGTTATAGGTTGGACACGAGTGGCGTTAGCGTTGAACTTGACAAAGCTTGACTCACCATTTGCCCGTGAATGTGCCAGACCATTATTGCTTGTACCCCAGCTGAATCCTTTAGACACAACGCCTTCCATCCGGTTTACGGCATTTAACTGGTCGATAAAATCATAGGCACTACCAAGAGTCAGTACCCGCAGGTGATCTTGATAAACGTTGGTCTTAAATGAACTCAGATTAACTCTCTGCATATAGAAATCAGAATTCACAAACCAGTTCGCCTGCCGGCTACGAAGAATTGGGTGCAAAACCGATGCTTCCAGCTTGTAATTTTCACCGGTGACATCAAAAGCTTCTAAGGTATATCCAGGCTTGGTAGCAACAAACTCACCATCCAATACAACCTTAGTACCATAACTGCTAACCGCATGTTCATGGCGCGCGCCAAAATATTTTAGTTCATCAGGATAGAAAATAGTATTTATGACACGTAGAGATGTCTGTTCGTCCTGTTGCATTAGGTTATTGACAGCAAGCACGCCGGTTGCCTGAACCGGACCTAAATAACGCGTACCACGATTGTTCAGAACTGCAGTGCTGCCTTCAAATTTGTTACGTTTAATATTTACTACTACCTGTGATGCGCCAGGCGTTGTTGATGATGGCTGTATAACCGCGCGAGCTTCCACTCCTGGCAGGTCTTCCATAAGTAACAGATAACGTTCAAGGGTTTCTGCATCAAGTGGTTTAGCCTGTTTTATTTTTTCAGCATAACTATATAGGATGCTGTTAGGATTACCAACATCTCCCTTCAGCTGTACATCGCTTACAAAACCTTCAATAACACGAACTGTTACAATTCCGTTCTCTATTCTCTGTGGAGGAACAACGGCACGAGTCAATATAAATCCTTCATTGCGGTAATGAGAAGTGACACTGGCTGCCATTTTGTTTAGCTCATTGAGAGTAACGCTTTTGCCTAACTTATCCTTATAGAACTGTATAAGATCGTTGGGATTTAAATTTTTTGAACCTTCAAAACGCACAGATTTCAAGGTAAAAGCAATATTTCCCTTAAGTTCTTTTCCGCCACCTTGCTCCTGCACGGTGATAATCTGGTTTTTGCTGAGTTCTGGACGCTGGGTATTAATCTGCAGTTGGCGTTGAATATTTTCTGGGCGTGCTGTATCTGGAATAACCACAGCACCTGCAACTATAGGAGACATTACTAAAGCTGATGTGGTCAGAGCTAACAGAAGCTGATTATTTACCAGATTGCGTGGGCGATGCATGATATTTTTCCCTTATTTTTGTATAAATTTTATATCTTAATTGAGACAAAGCTATATTTTCAACAGCATGCCTCTATCACATAAATGGGTAATATGCAATTTATTATCGATTGGACACGGCAAAATCATAAATTACTAACGAACAATTAACACGTCTAGTATTTACTGAGCCTTTTTGAGAAAGAGAGGCTTGATATGGTTAGTTTTTTTGAT
>JBEBHV010000243.1:0-2690 GCA_040080715.1 Rickettsiales bacterium
TTATACTGCGGCATCGAATATGCGCGGATAGTGACGAATGAAAAAGTCACAGCATCATTGCTTGGGGGTATAAACGGGGGTATTACCTTCCTGCTTTGGAAATAAAATTGCTATATATCAAATTGTTATTTTATAAATGTGATTGCCTCTCCCCCTAATTCGCCTCAACTCATTGACAGTCGCAAAACTGAGGCTAAACAAATAGATAATTTACTAACAGACTTCTTCATTTATCGATAAAAGCTGCTATAGTCGGCAGGCATGGAATCCAGAGCTTCAAGAATAATCAAGACTTTTACCTTCCGTTTAGCGTCAGTCTATATCGGATTGTTCAGCGTATCTGTTGTTATACTTTTTGCCTTTATTTATACCTTCGCTATGCGCTATGTGCAATCACAGGTAAGTGACGCTGTTCGCGTGCAATATGGTTATCTGACTAACGAATACCAGCAAAATGGTTCCAGTGGTGTAGAGACACGAATTAACGAACTGATAAATGCCGATGATAATGGCACTGAAATATATCTATTAATTAATAACAAAAATGAAAAGCTGGCAGGCAATCTAAATGAATGGCCGGTGGGTGCCGTAGTTGAATCAAGCTTTGATAAAAACAGTAAATGGATAAGTTTTCGAATTGAGGGAACTCGCCAGGAACAGCCCAGAATACAAGTAAAAGCAATAACGATTCCGTTATCGAAATGGCGTTCACTTCTCGTAGGCAAAACATTACAGAATACTGAAAAAATTGAACAAATTATTATACAAACTTTCTGGGCAAGTTTGCTTGTAACTTTATTTATGGCGTTTATCGGCGCGCTGGTTATAACTCGCAGTGTTATGAACCGTATTAATATTATTAACCGCTCCGCCTATAATATTATGCATGGTGAATTAAGCACCAGAATTCCTTTCACTAAAGGCGGTGATGAATTTGACGACCTTTCCTCCAATCTGAACAACATGTTGGATAAAATTGAAAATCTACTTAAGTCTCTTGGTCAATTTGCCAATAATATCGCCCATGATTTACGCAGCCCCCTTAACCGCATTATCAACCGCCTTGACGCTGGACTGCGTAATATTGACGAAGGAAACCCCGCTCGCAATCTACTGGAAAAAAACATAACGGACATGCACGAATTAATCGGCACCTTCAATTCTATATTGAAAATTTCCGAGCTGGAGGCCAATACTGAATTTCGTGATTTCAAACCATGTAATTTACAAGAAATCATCGAAAATATGGTTGAATTTTATGAGCCTTATGCAGCAGAAAAAGACATAGTTATAGTCAATAATGTAAGAGATAATGTAACCATAAGTGGCGAAAAAAACTTACTCACCCAGGCTTTTACCAATATCCTTGATAACGCGATTAAATTTACTCCTAAGGGTGGGAAAATTGATATTTATTGCGAACAGAAAGAAGATGTAATTGACGTTATAATAGCCGATAATGGTGTAGGAATCCCCCCTGATTATATGGATAAAGTGTTTGAAAAATTTTTCCGCCTTGAGCAAAGCAGGCACACTAAAGGTAACGGTTTGGGGCTCAGTCTGGTTGACGCGATCGCTGGAATCCACAATGCCGAGGTTATTTTAAGCGATAATAGCCCAGGACTTCGAGTATGCCTCAGGTTTAATAACAAATAACAACTATAGTAATTACAAATGCCGGCTTGATAACTTGCCAGCTAAGTGTTATCTGCTTAATTATCAAATCATCTAATCATCCAATTATCATAATGGCTAACATTCGTCACATTTCTGCAAGCAACGTAACGTTCGGTAATGATCTGCCTTTTGTACTCATTGCCGGTCCATGTCAGGTGGAAACCCGTGACCATGCTCTTTTTATGGCAAACAAGCTTATTGATATAACAAAAAAGCTCGATATTCCTTTTATCTATAAATCCTCCTATGACAAAGCCAACCGCACCAGTATTGGTGGCAAGCGCGGGCTGGGGCTGGTAAAAACTCTGCCGATTTTTGAAGAGATTCGCCGAGATTTGGGAGTTGCAATTCTCACCGATGTGCATACTGAAGAACAATGCGAGATCGTCGCGCCTTATGCTGATATACTGCAAATCCCGGCGTTTTTATGTCGCCAGACCGATATGTTGCTTGCCGCCGCTAAAACCGGCAAGGTTATAAATATCAAAAAAGGCCAATTCCTTGCCCCGTGGGATATGAAAAATGTTGTCGATAAAATGGATTACGCCGGCAACCATAACACCATTTTAACCGAGCGTGGCGCGAGTTTTGGCTATAATACTCTGGTGACCGATATGCGCTCTCTGCCGATTATGGCAGAAACCGGATGTCCGGTAGTGATAGATGCAACTCATAGCGTCCAGCAACCGGGTGGACAAGGCAAAGCCTCAGGGGGCGACCGCCGCTTTGTGCCAACCATTGCTAAAGCCGCTGTTGCCGTTGGTGTTGCCGGGATATTTATGGAAACCCATCAGGATCCGGATAATGCCCCATCTGACGGCCCTAACATGGTAAAGCTGGAAGATATGGAAAAGCTGCTGAGAACACTCAAAGAGTTTGATAAGATGGCGAAAAGTCTGGATTAAATTTGCAACATCTGTGTACAAGCTATAGTCTGGTCAACGATTATTTTTAGTGATACGCTTGCACATCTCTTATGGAAAAGACAAAAGAATGCATAGCAATGTTACCCC
>JBEBHV010000244.1:0-2665 GCA_040080715.1 Rickettsiales bacterium
TGACTATGATTATGATTTGAAGAAGAATTAATATCTACTCCAGACATACTCATTAAAAATAGTTTCGCAAACTCACTCAATTGAAATTGTCCTGCTATTTCCTTAGCCAGAAATTCATTTTTCTCTACGTTAGAAAGAGTAGGAAAAGCACTGATATTATAATCTTTTAACGATAATATGCTTTTGTCCATATGCTCAAGCATGCGAACACTGCTTTCAACATATTGTGTGGTACGATCCTGAAACTGTAAGTTAACCACCATTCCCGACAGGGTATTTGATGCCTCCGAACTAATATTCGAAGCATCCTTCAGGATTGCTGAAAACTTATTTTTTTGATCAATCATGCCACACATAAGAGCAGATAATTTATCTTGAGCCATTATGGTCTGCGACATATCAGTTGTCGCAACATCCTGTAATATTTTATACCCTTCCTTTACACTATCACTTACTTCTGTAATACGTGAATTGATTGATTCTGCTATATCACGGATAGTATTTGATACTTCCTTCACTTCATTAGCAACAACGCTAAATCCCCTGCCAGCTTCTCCTGCCCTGGCAGCTTCGATACTGGCATTAAGAGCAAGAAGGTTAGCTTTTTTTGTTATATTTTGAATATCAGTTACAAAAGTTTCTATAGACGAGATGTTTTTAATTGTTTCATCAAGTGTATATATCATGGTAATTGCACGCTTAGAAACAAACAGAATTTTCGTAATTGAATCATTTAAAGTTTCTGAAAAGAGATCAGTAAATTCTTCAATCGTAATTTGCTCGTTCCCAGTATTTATGGTGTTAGCAAGCTCTGAAATATTTTCTACAGATAAGCTTTGCTGCTTTATATCTTTAGCAAGACTAAGAAAACGTTCAGACATAATTTTCGTTGATTCTTCAACAAGCCTTGCTGTTTGTGGCAGCTGATGACGAAGAACAGATATTACATGATGGTAAATATCCATTGTCGATATCCAGCGTGTCAGCATATCACGTGCTAACTGTGCATTCTCTTCAATATTGTGAATATTATGTTCTGACATAATTCACTATTCCCCTATTAAGGGATATTTGTCAATATTAATCTACTATTAGTTGATTATTTGTGCAGGGCTGATGCATTTTTATTATTATGTTAGTGTAGTTTATTCACCTTCAGATATCTCACGCATATATACAGGCTGTGCTAGACGCGTATTCCTTCCTATAAATTTTACTATACTAGATAGTTGTTGTCTGGATATAGAAATTGGAGTTTTCATAATTTTCCACTCAACATTCTCTGTACATGGCGGATATGGCAGAGAACCGCGATAAGAATAGTAGGAATCCGAGTTGGCGAGCAAAGAAGAAATATCAGCTGTAAATTGATGTTTTTCCTTAGAATATGAATGCTTTAATATATCGTCTATATATTTATTTGAATCACCAATATCTGCAAAAACCGCAACAATCAGTAAGTCGCCTTTTTTATCTTTATGTATCAGGTGCATTTCCAACGGATAGAATGCTTCTTTTATTCTATGACCGCTCGGCGAATGGATTTCGACACTCTGTAATGAATATTTGTTTTTACCATCAATCAATATTCCACCTTCCGCAACTTCCATGATAAAAGATTTATTAGTAATATTAAGCAATCCAGTTGCTTTACTATACTTAAAATTTAATTTCGGAAGATTAGATAATTTCGTATGCGAAATGTTTATTGGCGATTGTTCCATACCCGATGTGCATGTTTCATAGCCTGCGATTGAACCCCAATCTTCCTGACCGGTTAAATCATCATCATAAGTCCATACAGGTGCTTTACCGTCATCTGCCATGCAAAATGCCGGAACAATCAATATTGATAAGAAAGAAAATAAAGAAATACACAAAAAGCGCATAAATTATCCAATTTTGTATGAAATTATAGCCTAAATCAGCATATATTATAATAACTAAATAAAATATGGCATATTTTTCTTCAGAAAATACAATTTTCACCCTTCCTGACCATAAAGACGTAGATTATCAATTAAATATACGATGCATATTCTGTATTTGTATCACACATCTCCCAAATTCATCAAATTTTATCATAAGGAAAAGCGTATGGCTGTAATGCAAACATTGCTTAATAAGTTTCGTGGTAAAAAATCATTCAGCAAAGGTACAATTAATTCCTCTATGACTGGTTATGGAATCAGATCCTATATGGTGATGCCTGGGCAGGCAGTTTGGATGGATAGAGATTATGCACAATTTGCGCGTGAAGCCTATATTAAAAATGTGGTTGCACACCGTGCCATTGATATGGTTTCCACGGCAGCTGCTTCGATAAATCTTGAATTATATTCCATAAATGCGCGAGGTACGAGAACAGAAGAAAAATCTCATCCCATTCTGAAGTTAATAAAAAAGCCCAACCCAAATTGCGCTACCAGTGATTTTTTTCAATCCCTATATAATTATTATCAGATTAGTGGAAATGTATTTATTCAAGCTGTTGGCGTTAAGGATTTACCACCTTCCGAATTACATTTATTACGTCCAGACCGGGTTTCTATCGTTGCTGGGAAAGGGGCAATGGCGGAAGCTTATCGTTACAGCGTTGGGAATCAAACACGCGATTTTCCAGTTAATAAAATTACCGGCAAGTCAAATATATTACATATACGTC
>JBEBHV010000245.1:0-2640 GCA_040080715.1 Rickettsiales bacterium
GAAGTAGCAAAACTGCTTGGCGTGGTGCTTGCTACGCTTTATAGGGCTATCCAATCAATATAAATATCATTGGCTTTTTTATTTTCCTCTTCTGTAGCTTCTATAGTAAATCCTTCTATTATAAATATGGATTTTTGCAAAAGTGCCAGTTAGGTGGCTCTGAAAAGGAAGGCATCAATTATACTGCTAATATAGATGCTTTGCGCTGTTTGTAAGAGAAAGCAGCCATAAAAATAAGCGCAGTCCCGAACATAAGAACAGAGGCAGGGAGTGGCACTGCGGAAACACTATAATTGATTTTACCAACAAACCCACCTTGACCATTTGCAACTGATTCTAATATGCCAGAAAAATAACTAACAAAATATTTTTGGATACCAGAAGTATTGGTAAAACTTGTAGTTCCGCTTGTCCCTGATATATTCGCCGCAGCAAAAACTTCAAATCCGGCAACAGGAGGTAATAAATCATTGGAGGAATGAGAAACCTGAATCGAATTAAATGCATCGCCACCTAACATATACAACAGATTTCCTGTACCTGTAGATGGGTCATAGAGTGTTGCATTACTAAAAGAATAGCTAAAGGTTATTTTGTGGTTATTTGGTATGTAACCTTCAGCAAGCCCATTGCTTGCCCCAGGTGTAGTAAATATAGTACCAGTTTGGTTAGGTAGAAAATCAGCAAAAGTATGCACACCATTATAGCCATTAATGTCAGGTAAACCTGTTATAGGGTCACCAAAATCTACCACTGTGGCATTAGCTGTTATAGGTAAAAATGCGATAATAACAGCAACTATAGTAGTGTAAAATTTCATAAATACTCTCTAAATTAAATTCAAATCTATTCTGCCCATGACAGATAAATACAATCCATATTTAAAAAGTAAAGTTTATAATGATATACGCCGCGTGGCTTTGGTATGTTGCTTTTCTTTCTTTCTATAATTCTCCCTTTATGGATTAGGCTTTTTATTATAGCGGTTTTTGCAAAAGCCAATGAAGGCAGCGTCAGGATTTTTGAGTTCTGGCTTGCCGCTATCCACCCAAAATGCTTGCCATTCTTTCTCTAAGAAATACACATCATAGCTAGGGGCAACAATTCTAGCATCGTGGTAAGTTTCAGGGTCAAGGAAGGGGAACTGGTGGATTTCTGCCGTTGGCAAAATTCTCATGGTGTTGCGGTTGGTGAATTTTATATTTTTACCGTCAAAGGATATTGCATAGTCAGGGAAATGCCCGTGCTTTGCATCTTCCTCGCAAATTACCCGCACCAGTCGCTTAAACTCGGCATTATCTGATGTAGAGCCGCATTTTTTTACGAGTAATTCTAGGGAAATCGCCCACTCATCCTGTTTGCCACAATGCTTGCGGGCTAGTTCATACATTCGCCGTTCTAGGGGCTTGCGCAGCCTGAAATAATCACGGTGCAATGTAAGTACCTCGCGGGCAGTAACGGCGTTAAACACCCAATCAGACAGATTAACCCGTAACTCTGTCATGCGCCCCCCAGAAGTTTGCCTGACAATACGCCAGCTATCTATTAGCCCAAAGCCTTCGGTTATTTCCTCCGCGCCTGTCTTGATATTAGTTCTAATGCGCGTCCCGCTTAGGCGGTCTAGCGCATTTTTTAATTGTTCATAGCCGCGCCCGTCCGTGTTTCTATTGGTGGAAACCAGTAAATCGTATGCTTTCAAATGCAGTGTTTTTTGCAAATCCGCACCAGAATTCATTTTAGCAACAAGCTGGCTTATGCAGTAGATTAGAATGTCTTTATCATGGATGGTTGCCAAGCCTAATGCACTTGGCATGATCGTAAGATTTACGCCATTATGAGAGTAATCACGGATGCTATTATCTGGCTTTGTGGAAAGAGAAAAGATAGGATGTTCCATTGAACCCATATCGTCTTTTGGAATCGCATCATTAACATCACAAATAAAAAAATCCTGAATCGGGTGGCGTTCAGGAAGAAGAGGGGAGCGCGTTATTTTTTCCATACATTACCTTTCGTGTTATCACACATAGAATCATACTTTCGTGCTTTCACACAGAAATGTCAAGCATCGTGTTATCACCCATGAAAATAATCTATCGTGCTTTTACACAGGATTTATCGTGTATTTACACAGATATTATCGTGTATTTACACATGAGGCGTTTCTAATTCAATAATAATTACAATGACTTGCGCTGTGGATAAGACCCCTTAACACTTACTCTTAACTCATATATTTAACACAAGAGCAAAAAACGCTGTAAAACTGTGGATAACTTTTGATGTTTCAATATGTGAGAAACTGATTAGTGAAATTGAGCGCGGCTTATGCCGCCGCGCAAAGAATATAGGCAGATAAATAACATTGTGCCGCTTTGCGGCACAAAATATAATGATTAGGGGGTCTCATTGCCGACCCCCTAAAACCCCCGCTAGGATATTTTCAAAAGGTGACTATTAGAAAAAGGGAAGGGGAGAGAAATAAGCGGTGTAATGTCCCGTAGATAATCGCCCATGCACTCGTTTTAGTATTCGTGCTACCACCCTAGCCAAAACAAAAATTTTTTACCTGAATGCAAATACGGGGCTTTTAGATAGTAGCAAGGGCAACCCTTTTTACAGAGTTGCCCTCTTCACCTT
>JBEBHV010000246.1:0-2623 GCA_040080715.1 Rickettsiales bacterium
TATTATCTGTGGTCTGAGAAGAAGAGTTATTGTTGTTTATAACTTTCCTGTAACTCGTCGAATTTTCGGGTGGTGGTGGCGGTATCGGTTGCGCGCTCGGGTGTTCACCGGCAGGGTTTTCTACAATCTTGCTGGTAGTGGAACTGGTGGTAGAAGTTGTTTTTTGTGATGATGATTTTATTTGGTTGTCGGCTGGTTTCTGATCGTTCTGTTCCTTACTGGTTTTTACAGAGTTTTTGCTTTTAGTTGTAGCAGGCTGCTTCTGTATATTATCAGTTTGTGTGGCTGATTGTGATTTTCCGCTTTGCGTTTTGCTTTTCGCTGATTTCTGCACTACATTATTGGTGTTATTGGTGTTCTTGGAATTTTCCTGTTTAAGATTTTCCTGCTTAAGATTTTCCTGTTGTTTGATTTCCTTTTGTTTTGGAATATTTCCAACCGGTGTCTTCCGGGGAGCAGACAGGTCTTGCTCGGTTATTTCTCCTTCAACAGGAGCAGGGGTAGTAGGGGCTTCAGCATCTGGATTTTTTTCTGAAGCCGCCAGTTTCGATACAGTTGATGTGTAAAGAGGAACTTCGCCACTATCAGCAAGCTTACCACCTTTATCATTTACTTTAGGTACATCCCATCCATATTGCGCCATGCAATCGCTGAACAGGGAGATAAGCTTAATTTTTCTTGCTTTTACGCTATTTGGATTGGGGGCTTTCGCCATCTCCGCATCTATATTATCCTGAGCAAAACCACGGCAGTCGTCGCGCTGTTCCGTATAGTCATTTTGAATTGCCGTTTGTTCATCACAAAAAGCATAACACCTCCAGCGATAACCGGAGGACATGAGTGCGACAGACAGCAATAATATGAAGCGAAATTTTAACATTATATCTTCTCAATTCAGTTGCTGTTCTATCATTAACATTATTTAATATGAAATACATTAAAAAAATCGAATCATCTTTGCCTTGTTAAAACTATTGATTGTTAAATAAAAAAAATATACAACCTAACCTATCGGGTCGTTTAGCGGAGGCAAGAAGACATGTCAGATTCAGATACTATATTAATTGTAAACGGTGACGAGGCTCAGGCAAGGATTCTGGAAACCGCAATCAATAACAGATTGAAATACAATACCATGATAGTTACAAGTGGTCAAAAAGCAATTAATGCCGTACTGCCGGTTAATTGTGTTCCCAGTATAATGCTGCTTGATATGGGTGTATTACAGATTGATGCTATTCATGTGGTTAATATAGTTAAGCACTGCAAGCCTGATTTCCCTATCATAATTATGATTGAATATGGGGAAACGGAAACGGCTGTGGAGGCCATAGATGCTGGAGCTAATGATTTTCTTACCAAGCCACTTACAATCGAACGCCTGGGGCTTTCAATCGAAAATGCCCTGCGTACCCGTAATTTGTATAAAATTATTGAACGGCTGGAGAAGCAACTGGAAGTTGATGGGGGCGCGCAGATTGCATCAGCTATGTATGTATCCCAAACTTTGCTGGCAGGAGACGGTACAGTTAAGAAGCTGCGTCATCTTGAAGAAGATGCTATTCGTTATGCTTTAAATGCTTGTGGTGGATCAATGAGCAAAGCAGCACGCAGTCTTGGCATTGGCCGCTCGACCTTATATCGTAAGGTTAGCGAACTAGGCAGACATAAAAAGCAGGGTCATATTGCACGTGAAAACCAGGCAACTCTACCGACTATAATTACGTCTGATAATGAGCTATCATATGTCGAATAGCACTTGTTATCAGAAATAATACGAATATTCCGGGAATCATTTTCAAAAACATATTCGAGCCTTTTGGCCGTAAGCCCGAGCCCATCAAATATTATAAATATACCTGAAGGCGAAGGAATTGTCTGGTTAGTATCAATAAGCACAATATCATTATTACAGATTGTGGGTTCCATGCTGTCACCGATTATTGTGAATATTCGTAGGGAAGCTGCATCAACATTAAAATTGTCGCGTATCCATCCGGCATTAAAAAGGTATGGTTCGTCTTCTCCTTTAAAAGATACAAATCCCTTCTTAATATTTTTTGAACTATTCAACTTTATATGAGGGATTGGAATATATTTTTCTTCATTCCTGTTTCTGGTAATAGCCGGGTTATTTTCTAATTCACTACCTATCAGATAAGTCAGGCTTACACCAAGGCAATCAGCGACCATAGCAAGTTTTAATATGGATGGATTGGTAGATTTTCCTCTTAAGACATCATATATAAAAGATGTGAGAACACCTGAACGGCGAGCAAGCTCCGCAGAACTTATCCCGGTTTTTGCTATTTCTGCTTTTAATCTGATGCCAATAGTATTGGACTGGTCAGATGTATTTCTTCCAGATGTTTGTTTTTCAGGCACAGCTCTTCATTATAGTGTGGTTGATTGTTTGTGAAATCTATTGCTTTTTTCTTTGTAAGTCAATGCTTAAAGCGATAAATTTATAATAATCATTATGTTATTGATGGCATTGTGGATTGCGGGAGTGTGAACTTGTTGGAGCAATACTACATAAAATAAATATATAAATTTCTATATAAATTTCAATCAAATCATATCACGTTTACTAAAAATTTATCTTTATAGGTAATAGTTACGA
>JBEBHV010000041.1:0-11462 GCA_040080715.1 Rickettsiales bacterium
CCTGTAAAATATTTTGCCGCTGCCACGCTGGATTGCAGCACTTCCGCCTGCACCATAGGGTAAGAAGGCTGGATAGCATTTACCTCATCACGGGCGATTCCATAATAAGCATCATCATCAAATCCAAAAATCACTTTTTTGTTACCAGTTTTTGCATCTTCAAACACGTTTTTGATTGATTGTTTCAGTCGGTCACGATCGAGGGCGGTTAGCATCGCATAATCACTTTCTCCAAGATTCTTAGAGAAAATTTCTGTGCCGGAGCCGTCAATTACCTTGATGTTCCCACCAGTAAACTGGAAGGGTTTGTAATGATCCTTTGTTGCGGATAAGCGAATAATTGAAGAATTTTCAGGAGCTTTAAACCCGCCATTTTCTTTTACCAAATTCCAGAATTCCTTGACTGACTGTGCATAGGATTGATCCAGAGAAATCATGACGGTAGGCACGGATGGTGCTTTGTTTGCAAGTATCGCATGAACATTATCAATCAGAAAACCAGTGGCAAGCTGTGGCGCGCCATCAATTTTTACTGTGTTTTTTGTCTTGTCTTTTTCCAGAGCATAATCCGCTATTTTTTCACTCGCGCCCATGACGTGAAGTTTTTGCGAGAGAATTTTATTCAGCGCGACATCATATTCAGCGATAACTGTGGCTTTGCTTCCGTGCATAATTTGCTTTGCGGTTGTGATTTTTTCAGCGTTGGAATCAATAAAATCTGCAACTTGTTTTGTATTGGTGGTAAATAATCGTACGGCACTTCCTTCGCCGAGCTTTTCTTCAATAATTTTTTCTTTTCCGTCTGCTGCTGTGTGAATGATTTTCATGCTGCCACCGGAAATTTTTCCATCCAGAGTATTGGTAGAATTAGCTGGTACAGCAAGCACTTCGAATGGAGTTTCTTTATTCCAGACAGCAGGTTTATAGGTGGAACGTCCAGCGAGTGCATCAGAAACGCCACGCTCAAGTGTTACTTCCAAATCATCGCGCCATTTGGCATTCGGGCTGCCGATTTTATTCAAGCAGGATTTTACTGCCACTGCAAACTCATCAATAGGCAGATTTTTTGCCCGCAAAGCATCTATTTTCCCTTGCAATTCCGCCTCAGATTTTTTGTCGTTCAGGGAAAATTTCAGCGCGTTTTTCTGTTCCAGTTTGGTGATGGTTTCCAGCATCTGTTTGTCGGAAGGCGTGATTCCCGGACCTTTAAGATAAACAGCATTTTTATCATTTTTTACCTGTTTTATGGCATTACCCACAGCCTCGCCATTGGTCAGCACTCTTATCGCTAAATCCATAGGTGCAACTTTGCTTGGAATTCCAAGCGTATTCATCAATGGTTCAAGAGCGTTCCACGCTGCCAGAGCACCTTCTTCGGGAGTGGTGATTATTAGACCGTATGTATTTGCATTCATAGTTCTGCTGCCTTTGTAATTATTTGTTTGTGACTAAAGCTAAATTAACGATAGAGCAATATCAAGAGTTATATCACTGATGTATTTAAACATGACAATATACCGCAATGCAGCATGAACCCTAAGAATTTCTTATAAAAACACTGGACAAATTGTGACTGCTTACCTACATAGAGGACAAGTTTAAACCTTGAGGAGAATTAATCATGTCTGATAACGATATTGTAATTGTGGGTGCGGTGCGTACTGCGGTGGGAACATTTAACGGCGCGCTCAGCTCGCTTCCTGCTCACAAGCTTGGTGAAATTGTGATAAAAGAAATACTGAACCGTACAGGTGTTGCGGGTGGCGATATTTCCGAAGTTATTTTAGGGCAGATTCTAACCGCGCACGCTGGTCCGAACCCTGCGCGTCAAGCATCACTCGGTGCAGGACTTCCCAAAGAAGTTCCAGCTTGGGGAATGAACCAGCTTTGTGGTTCTGGTCTGCGTGCTGTATGTCTTGGGGCGCAAGCTATTAAAAATGGAGATAGCACTATCGTGATTGCTGGTGGTCAAGAAAGCATGAGTCAGGCACCGCACGCTGTGCCACTACGTAATGGTGTGAAAATGGGCAGTGCAACTATGGTTGATACCATGCTTTATGATGCGCTGGTCGATCCGTTCCATAATGTGCATATGGGTGTAACTGCTGAAAATATCGCTAAGAAGTTTGACATCACTCGCGCCGAGCAGGATGAGTTTGCTCTTGGTTCACAACAGAAAACAGCAGCAGCAATGCAGGCTGGAAAATTCAAAGATGAAATAGTCCCTGTGGTTATCAAAGGTCGTAAAGGTGATGTGGTGGTGGATAGTGATGAACATCCGAAGGCAGATACCACTGCTGAAACATTGGCGAAACTTAAACCCGCTTTTGATAAAGATGGTACTGTTACCGCTGGTAATGCTTCCGGCATTAATGACGGCGCAGCAGTGGTTATGCTTATGACACGAGCAGAAGCAACCAAACGTGGCTTGAAAATAATGGCAACTATCAAATCATGGGCGCATGCTGGCGTTGACCCTGCGATTATGGGAACTGGGCCAATTCCAGCAAGCAAGAAAGCGTTGGAAAAAGCTGGTTGGACTATCAAAGATCTTGATTTAATTGAAGCAAATGAAGCATTCGCAGCGCAGGCGATTTCAGTAAATCGCGAAATGGGTTGGGATTTAAGCAAGGTGAACGTCAATGGCGGCGCGATTGCGCTCGGACATCCTGTTGGTGCGTCTGGTGCGCGCGTACTTACTGGGCTGCTTTATGAAATGGCGCGCCGTGACGCAAAAAAAGCAATTGCTACTCTTTGTATTGGTGGCGGTATGGGTATCGCTATGTGTGTTGAGAGATAGTAACTTATAGCTGTAAGAATTGATGGTATATGTTGCTTAAATATTTCAAATCAACTGAAAGCTTTGTAAGGTTTCTTGTTTGGGGAGGGCTATTTTTAGTTGTATTATTTGATTGCATTGCACTTGGTATAATGAAAATAAAGGTGGAATTAAATGCTATACAAATAGCAGCCTCTATTCTGGCATTTATGTTGTTCTCATACGCTTTTATAAAATCATCTGATCAATTGTCTTTAAAGGGAAATAGAAAAGCTGCACATGTTTTTAAATTAATTGGGCAGTCTTTTGAAGTATTAAATCAGTTTATTGTCTTTATATTTTCGGCAGTTGTTTTTGTATATATTATGTCAGCATCGCCCAGAGAGTTATACGATAAAGAAATTCTATCTATAGATAGATGGCTAGGTATGGATGTTGTTTATGTGCTTTCATGGGTTAATCAGCATCCATATGTAAATGAAATTCTTCAAGCGTCTTATTTGTCTTACTGGCAATTGCCAGTTGTGGTATTGCTACTAATTATGTGTAAAAAGCCTATAGCAGCATATAAAGTAATTTTGTGTCTTATCATTGCTTCGACTATTTGTTCTGTAATTTCATATTTTTTTCCTGCAGTAGCTCCGTTTAATTTTCTTAATTTAAATGCTAGTGATTATCCAAATGTAAACATGATTTCTGGATATCATCACCTGCCTGATTATTTAGGAATGAGAAATGGTACCCTGAAATCTTTAGAGTTGATGCAGTTAAAAGGCGTAATAACTTTTCCTAGTACGCATGCTTCCATCGCTGTGATTATGTTATGGGGATTTTGGCATGTAGACTGGTTGCGGTGGCCATTATTATTATTTAATCTAATTGCATTGGTGTCGATACCTATTACCGGAGGGCATTATTTAACGGATGCAGTTTTTGGAATAATTATAGCAGTTATATCAATTTTATTGGTGAACCATATTACAGGATTTGTAGAAAATGAATTTAAAACAATTTACGATTAAATAAGGAGACTAAGTAATGACTAAAAGAATAGCTCTAGTATCAGGTGGTACACGCGGCATTGGTGCTGCGATCTCCATCGCTCTTAAAAATGCCGGTTACAAAGTGGCAGCGACTTATGCGGCGCGTGATGATGTGGCGGAAGCTTTCAGCAAGGAGCATCATATCGCTGTGTTCAAATGGGATATTGCGGATTATGATGCCTGCGTGGAAGGCATGAAAAAAGTTTCTGCCAAACTTGGCGGGCATGTTGATGTACTGGTCAATAATGCCGGTATCACCCGTGACGGTGCAATGCATAAAATGGATGGCAAGCAGTGGAACGAGGTTATAGACACTAATCTCAATTCATGTTTTTACATGTCGCGGGCGGTGATTGATTCCATGCGCGAGCATAAATTCGGGCGTATCATCAATATCAGTTCAATGAATGGACAACTTGGTCAGTTCGGGCAGACTAACTATTCAGCGGCAAAGTCGGGTATTTTTGGTTTCACCAAGGCTCTGGCGCGGGAAACTGCCAGCCGTGGCATCACAGTTAATGCTATTGCTCCGGGTTATATCGCAACTGATATGGTGAAAGCCATAAAAGAAGATGTGATGAAAAAGATTATTGAGGGTATTCCGGTCGGCCGTCTTGGTGAGCCGGAAGAGGTGGCGCGTGCCGTTGTATTCCTGGCGGCGAATGAAGCAGCCTTTATAACTGGTGAGACTATCTCCATCAATGGCGGTCAACACATGGAATAATGTTTCACTCGGGATGACGATTGGCTTTACTTCTTCTTCAAGTTCTTGGCTTGTGCGGCTATCAAATCCATAAGTGCAAGGAAAACTCCGGAAACCACGAAAACAACATGGATTATTATCATCCATTTGATATTACTTTCTGAGGTTTTTTCCACATCCATAAATACTTTTAGCAAGTGAATCCCAGAAATCGCTACGATTGAAGCAATAAGCTTGAGCTTTAATGTAGAAAAGTCAACGTTGCCTTTCCATTCCGGGTTATCCTCATGGGTATCGGTATTAATCTTGGAAACAAAATTTTCATAGCCGGAAAAAATTACTATCAGCAGAAGATTGGCCGCCAGCGACAGGTCAATAAGCGACAATATGCCAAGCACGACATCATTTTGAGAGAGGTTAGGCAGGGCTGTAAATAAATGCACAAGCTCCTGCATGAAGCTTATAAGCAAAAGCACAATGGCGGCTGCCAGCCCAAGATACATCGGTGCCATAAGCCAGCGGCTGGCGAACAGGCTGCGTTCTATAAAACTCTCGGCGGCATTATTTTTATTCATCAATATATCCCCACTTATTATAGCTGAAACCGCTTATATATCTATGGAGAGAAATCTTATATTTCAAGTGCTGTAGGAATTATAGAGTGTTGAGTGTGGAGTTTGGAGTGTTGATATATTCTTACTTACTAAACTCAATACTCCACACTCAGCACTCAACTTACGCTTCAGAATTTTCCTCAGAAGTTTCAGAAGCTGGGGTTTCAGTTGGCTTCTCCGGAGCTTCAGCTGCTTTTCTCTTACGCGGGTCGTAAGGCTCCTGCTGTGGAATAGGCACTTGTGGCAGGAGACGACGGGTAAAGGTTTTGTCCTGATAGTAATAAATCTTTTTGGTGCGGATTGGTGCAAAAGATTCAATAAGGATAATCTGTTCATCGCGGGGCAGGGTGATAACTTCCTGTGGTAGGAGCAGGGCGCGCTGCACTTCTGAGGTGTTGACAGTACGTGCGCCTGGGTTCATATCCATGAATTTAGGTCGGTTATGCGCATGTTGTTGCACAGTTTTATTGCCGATAAGCTGGGAAATAAGGTTGGCGGTTTCCACGTTGTTGGCGGCAAAGGTAATACGGTAATAGCAGTTGGAGAGGAATGAGTTCATTCCTGCTTCCTCGTAAATGCCTTTTAATTGTTGTGTATCCTGTACAATAAGGAAGAGCTTTACCCGGTAACCACGGAAATAAGCGATACCAACCTGGAATTGCGGCATTTCACCAAGTGACGGGAACTCGTCCATCATGAATAATACGCCGTATGGCTCGTCCTTGCGCGGCATATTGCGGGTCATGAAGTCGGTTGCCTGCTGGTAGAATACTTTAAGCAGCGGCTCTAAACGCTTTAAGTTGTCGGGGGTAACACCGCAGAAAATACTCATTTTGCGCTTCTTAAGCTGTTGCATATCAAAGTCTGAGCGGGCGGTAGTAGCGTCAATCAGCGGGTTTGCCCATAATTCCAGACCGGAGTTCAGGGTTGAAATAACGCCGGAACGTTCCTTATCGGCCTTCTGCAGGAAGGCGGCGATGTTCATATAAGCTACAGGATGGATGCGTTTGCCGATGGTATCAAGGACTACTGCAAGATTGTATACCACGTCGTCGGAGCGCATGGTACGCACCACTTCACCAAAGCTGTTTACCTTCTCAGGAACAGCAACCAGATAGAGGATAACGCCAAGCAGCAGTGAGCGGGCTTCATTCTGCCAGAATTCCTGCTCCGGCAGGATCAGGTTGCAGATTTTCTGCACGTCATCCACCATTTGCCCAGGTTTTTCTGAAATCCAGTCCAGAGGATTATAACAATGTGAAATGCCATCAGGATCGGCAGGATTCCACAGGAATACCTCTTGTCCTATGCGCTTGCGGTAGCCGCTGGTTATCTGGTGGTTTTCCATTTTAATGTCATGGCACACCACTGATTGTTCCCAGAATAATAAATTGGGAATTACGAAGCCAACACCTTTACCCGATCCGGTTGGTGCAAAGAGTAATACGTGCTGGAAGTCATCAACAATAAGATAATCACTGGAGCCGGTGCGACCAATTAACATACCTTTTCTGGCGCGTAGTTTAGCTTTCTGGATTTCTGCTTCAGTTGCCCAATGAGCATCACCATGTACGCTTTCTTTCAATTTGAATGGACGGAAATCGGTAAGTGGCGCACGCATCATATATAGCAAAATCAGGCTGAGAATTGCTCCGGCACCTGGAGGGCCAATGGTTTTTGGCATAAAATCCTGTGGCAGGTGCGGATTGGTACGATACGTCCACCAATATTCGAGAAGTTTCATATATTCCCGTACCATAATGTCCGGGCGATTTATTCCAGCGGCAACAAATTCTTTGCCATAAAACATAAACAGGCTGATTACCAGCCCTACACCTATTGGAACAACTATAGTGAAAGTAATTATTATCCACACCAAAGCACTGTTTGCTGCGGCTCGGTTAGCGTTAGTGGATTTATAATCTTCTGCCATGTCCGCCTAGCTTATAAACTTTCTTTGAAATATACCTCGGAAACAAAGCGCATTCCGTGCGCCCCACGTTTCAACTGCACTATGATATTGATTACGTTTTCCACATAGTTTCTTATCTGATCGCGGTTCATACCTAAACCAGCCTGCATAATCATAAGTATAAGCTGTTCCATGGCAAGAGCTGGTGTATCAGCGTGTAACGTAGAAATTGAACCAGGGTGACCAGTATTTACTGCGCGCATGAAGGAAAAAGCTTCCTTACCGCGCAACTCTCCGAGCATAAGGCGATCCGGTCGCAAACGGAGGCAGGCCTCAATCAAATCCTGCATGTCAACTTTTGCCCGACCTTGCCCACCTTTTGATGCGAGAAGGTGTACACGGTTGTTAATATGCGGAATCATTATTTCCCTTGCATCTTCACAGGTTATTATTCTTTCTGTGGACGGAATAACTTTTAGTGCTGCATTCAGGAAGGTGGTTTTACCGGTGGAAGTACCACCGCTTATAATTATATTCTTCTTGGCAAGAACCGCTTTTTTGATAAAATCTTTGACGCTACCGGCATTAAGCAGGGTACGTAATTCATGGTCTACAGGATTAGTCTCATGTTGCACGACAGTTGATTGAAATGCGCCAAGAGCTTCATATTGATCCAAATCAAGATTAACGGTGGTGGCTTTACGAATAGAAATCGCAATAGAATTAGGCTCGACAGCTGGCGGGAACACTATTTGTATACGAAAACCTTGTGGCAGGGTGGCAGAAAGTATTGGGGTTTCCTCACTGATATTCTGCTCTGTCGATTGAGCTACTAGCCTTCCAAGAGCTTTTAAATGTTCCAGAGTTAATTCTGGAACGATATATGATTCCATGTCGCCGGCAACTTCCACCCAGATTTCACCAGGTTTATTGATAGAAATTTCACTAACCCTAGGCATGTCGAAATATTGCTTAAGCGGAGCAAGATAGGTATCAAGGGCTGTTAGAGAGGCTGTTGACATTTAATTCTACATCATTGAATAAAAACACCACCGTCCAGATTGCTAGGGAAGGTCAGGTCTCTATTTACAAATACATTAACTAAAGTACCTTGGTCGATAGTAATGGTTGGACGGACATCGACCAGTCTCTGGACGACCTGTTTACCCGTATTACCAAAATCCGTAACTGCATTTGCTGCTGCTTGTTGGGCAGGACTTGAAGTTGTTGTAGTGTTACCGTTGGGATTGGTAGTAGTGGTTGTCGATTGCCCATTGTCAACCGGCAATATGGCATCAGAACCGGCTGCTGCGGCTATTGTAAAGATAGTAGTAAGTATTGCACTACTGAATATGTCAAAAAGCTTATTATCCACATGACCTGCAGCACCAGCACGTCCCAACTCATCAACGCCGGGAGAGCCAATCATTATATCAATACCATCAGGGCGTATCACGCGCGTCCAGACAATCATAACTCTGTTCTGCCCCTGTAATACGCCGGTGTTGTAGGTTCCTATCAGTCTTGAACCTTTGGGAATTAAAACTGTTCTACCTGTTTCAGCGTATGTATCTCTGCTGACAATAGCCCTCAAAGTTCCGGGCAAATCAGTATTTATTGCTGTCTCTAGCACAGCGTTTATTATCTTCCCTTGGGCTATGGTCATGCTCAAATTACTCAGACCTGTAGCAACCGCCTTCTCGGCTGTTGTAGCTTTCAGAACATTATCAGCAAAGGTGCTGTTCGGATCATTTGTTGGGCTGGATGCTTTGGCTGAAGAAGAGCTACTCGATCCGCCACCATCCAGAACCATCATATTTGAACGAATCCGTTTCTTTGTATCTTTATCTTTTGTATTAACAGTCTTGCTTTTCCCGATATTGGTAATCTCAGGAGTGGGTGGAACTAAAGCCGGAAGAGGAGGTGGTGGTGGCGGCTCATCGGATATAGCTGGAACTCTGGAGATTCCAGTCAAAGTGTTGTTCTTAGAAGCATCCAGACCTAGCTGCACAGGTGCTGTTATTGGCGGAGGAGCATAATTATTTATCGGTTCGGCCGGTGGAGGAGGCTGCAATATGGCAACAGGTGGTTGTGGGAGGTCTACCCCAGTTGTAGCGGTGATATCATTCGCATTATCTTTTTTACTGCCAGCAGCAACTTTAACGGGTTTATCACCGACATTAAGAGGGTTAGGACCTTTTTCTTTCTCAGGTTCACCAAAGATAGAAGAGAACATGTAAATGCCAAATGCCACTAAGCCGACAGCTACAAGAATTATCGGCATGTTTTTTTTGTTGATGGCACTGTTATTCCTAGCAACTACATCATCATCCACTTCCTGAGAGAAATCATGAGATGATTGTGAGGAGTTGTTATTGTCTGAAAACGGCGGTTTGTTATCCATAAATTAGTGTCCGCTTAATGATTCGTTATAAACTCTTATCTCACCGTCAGAGCTGCGTAATGCCAGTTCACCGGCGACACCGTCTATTATGAGAGAAGATCCGTTAACTGTTGCCGGAATTCGTGATTCCCGACCATCAGCTCCTATTATAAATGCTTCAGGTACCAGTTTGCCGATGGATTTATATTTTATAAATGTATTTTTTCCATCATCATATACCTGCGTAGGGGCTATGGCATCCGATCCTGAATAAGTATAACTGTAATTAAAGCGTATTGGCAGTAATCCTATTGATTCCGGAGTTGCCGCTTCAAAGACCGATGCTGTTGAAGAAGATTTTTTCGGGGTTATTTCTCTCTGCGATACAGGTGCAACTGATGCATTCGCATCCGGTTTAACGTTTTCGACATCAAGATTTTCCGCCACGAACGGATTAGCTTCAGGATAAGTAAATTTTAACACATAGACGTTACTATCGTTATTTACATTCACTGATTTTAGGTCAAATTCATACGAGCGTTTATTAGTAAGCACCGTCATATTTGTAGAAATATTTTCGGTCATGGGACGAATAAACAGGCGATTACCGCCAGGAATAACCTGCCACAAGCTGCGGTCACCCATGGAAATAGTCTGCACCTCTTCCTTTGGGTCAAAAACTATATTGGTCTGATATCCGTGCTTTGTCCGGACAACATAAACGTTTGATTCGTTATAAACCAATTCTTTAACCTTGGAGTCAGAATCAGGCATATCATATTGTGGAGCATCATCAGGCATATCGAAAGGAGCTGCGTCTTCTGGGGAGTTGTTCACGGCAGTCTTTGGTGGTTTCCTTTTTATGTTCCTCACCGGAGCAGTAGCAGAATCGCTGGCTGATTCCATAGACAATCTGGCATGGTCAATATTGGCTGCTGCCAGAACTTCTGAATTATAAGCTATTCCTGAATAAATTATAGAAAAGCCAATAGCTAGTGGCAATGCCTTAGGCAGAATATTTTCTATTAAATTGCGTGTTGTCATTTTGGTAATACATCCTCATCTACGCGGTATTCCGTGACACGGAAACCTAATGGGTTAATATAACGTTCTTCACTGGTTAGGTCAAGCTTGGCGTATTCAAATACCAATGAGGCAATTTTATGATATTGAAGCGTTCCGCCATTGGCTGCGGTTTCCTCAATTAACAGACGTATCTGTGCTTGATTCGGCTTAATATAAGAGATTGACTTGAATCTAACCGTTCTTGAACCAGCCCCACCCATACGCGCTGCAACGCTCTGGGGATTGCTGGGGTTTGCTTCGCGCCTGAAAGCTCCATAAACCTTGCCTGCCTCGGACATTACGCGAACGGTGGCATAATTATTGGAGATATCGCGCACGTTATAGCCTTCACGCGCCCTTACATATTGAACTATAAAGAAATTGTTTATGGAATCAAGGGCGGTTATTTCTTTTACTGTGAGAGGGTCAACCATCTGGGTGATACCGCTTCTTGAATCAACCTGAATCAGAAACGGCTCCACACCTTTAAGGGGAATAATGCGGGCTATCACAATCATTGATAACAGAGTAGCTATCATTGATATTATGGTAACAATCATGAGCATGCGACGTTGTAGCAATATAGACTGATATCTGTCTTTATACCAGTTGCGCGTATCTTTAGCAGTATTAGGTTGTTTGCTCATAATGTTATACAGACTGCCGTTAGATAATGGTTATGTCAACAAAATTAGGAAAATAAAGCCATTCTATGATTGTTTGTTTAACAAGATGTTAATATTGACGCAATTATTTTCTTAATAAAAAAATCATTTTAGGGCTCATTAGTATGGTCTAACTGATGCCTAGCATATGGTTTATGCCTTACAGCAAAGTTTGCTATTGTACGTTGCATTACAGAATATTTGTCGGTAAAGTTTGGAATATCAACAAAACAGGTTTTTAGGTATTCAATATGTTGAAGAAATGATGATAGCTGGTAAAAAATGACTATTGATGACA
>JBEBHV010000042.1:0-11457 GCA_040080715.1 Rickettsiales bacterium
TATTTGTGGTATCAATTTTGATTTTATAAGCATTCAGACCTGATTCAAGACGTTCTTTGTGTCTGGCAAAATCATATATCTGTCCGCCAACTACAAGGCAGGTATCAAACACTCCGTCGCCAAAACGAAAAGAGCGGTCATGGATGGATATATGGCATTGGCTTTCTGGTAGGAATTCGCCTTTGAAATAAGCTAGTGTCATAAGTAGAATTGGGGAATTGGTGAATTGAGGAATTGGGGATTTTTTTTATTCATTTCTCCAGTCCTCCATTTCTCCAATTCTTCAATTCCTTTTAAGCTGCTTTTTTCTTGAGCAGTTCAGCCATAGTGCGTCCAAGGTTTGCCGGAGAGTCAGACACTATTATTCCCGCCGATTTCATGGCTTCGATTTTATCTTCGGCACCACCTTTACCACCAGAAACAATCGCGCCGGCATGACCCATGCGCCGTCCTGGAGGAGCAGTGCGACCAGCTATAAACCCTACCACCGGTTTTTTGATTTTGCTGCGTTTCAGGAAGTCAGCAGCCTGTTCTTCAGCATCGCCACCAATTTCTCCGATCATAACAATTGCCTGGGTTTCATCGTCTTTCAGGAATAATTCCAGAACATCAATGAAATTTGTGCCGTTTACCGGATCGCCACCAATTCCCACGCAGGTTGATTGTCCAAGACCTTCAGCAGAAGTTTGTGCCACTGCTTCATAAGTCAGAGTTCCTGAGCGTGATACAATGCCTATTGAACCTTTTTTATGGATATGTCCGGGCATGATGCCGATTTTGCACTCACCCGGTGTTATAACTCCAGGGCAGTTTGGCCCGACAAGGCGGGTTCTGCTGCCTGTAAGGGAGCGTTTCACTTTAACCATGTCGAGGACAGGGATGCCCTCAGTGATGCAGATTACCAGCTCAATTTTTGCGTCAATCGCTTCTAAGATAGCATCAGCGGCAAATTTTGGCGGAACATAAATCACGCTGGCATTAGCCCCGGCTTTTTGTACAGCTTCCTCAACTGTGTTGAAAACAGGAAGATCAATATGTGTAGTTCCGCCTTTTCCTGGCGTTACACCGCCAACCATTTTTGTGCCATAAGCAACTGCTTGCTCAGAATGGTAGGTGCCTTCACGACCAGTGAAACCCTGGCAGATTACTTTAGTGTTTTTATTTATTAGAATTGACATGATTTTATCCTTGAAATGGAGAATTGAAGAATTGGGGAATTGAGGAATTATACATTATAACTTGCCCCTTAAATTAATTAGCATTCCATAAATTGACGAATATATGTTCAGCCAGCTATTTAGTTGTTTGTCAGTTATATAACCTAGATCAAAAGAATATGATATCCATGTTTCTATTTCACTGCACGAACCCATGGCCATTGAAATAAATCTCGCAAATTCCGGTTTCGAATGAGCTTGCTTTGCAAAACCTTCTGCCAGATTAGCGCAAATGGATTTACTGGAGCGGCGCATTTGATCAGCAAGTACAAATTGTTCAATTTTAGGAAATTTTAGAGTTTCTTTATGGATTTCCAAAGATATTCCATAGGCTTTTTTATAAACCTCTAGATCTCTGGCTCTTTTTATAAAATTTTCTACTTTCTCCATTTCGCCAATTCTCCAGTTCTTAAATTCTACTGCTAAGCCGCCTTGCGCTTTACAGCAGCGACGATTTTTTCTGCAGCATCAGCGAGATTATCAGCAGGGGTTATGGCAAGACCACTGGAAGCCAGCATTTTCTTACCAAGCTCTACGTTAGTACCTTCCAAGCGCACAACCAATGGAACATGTAAATTTACTTCGCGGGCAGCGGCGATGATGCCTTCAGCGATAATATCGCAGCGCATGATACCGCCGAAAATATTTACCAGAATTCCTTCAACATTCGGGTCGGATAAAATCAGCTTGAAGGCTTCGCCAACTTTTTCTTTGTTCGCGCCACCGCCAACATCGAGGAAGTTTGCAGGCGCGCTGCCATATAGCTGAATAATATCCATAGTAGCCATGGCAAGACCAGCACCATTTACCATGCAGCCAATGCTACCATCCATTTTCACATAAGACAGACCAAACTTGGCAGCTTTTTGTTCCATCGGATCTTCTTCATCAGGATCACGCAGTTCATGAATATCATTATGGCGGAAGAGAGCATTTTCATCAAAATTGAATTTTGCATCAAGTGCCAGCAAATCACTATTAGCGGTTATAACCAGTGGATTGATTTCTACCTGCGAAGCATCAGTATCAATAAACGCTGCGTATATAGAATTTACAAATTGTTCGAATTTACCAAATAATTCTTTTGGAATTCCCAGACCAAACGCCATTTTACGCGCATGGAACGGCTGGATACCACTTGCCGGATCAACAGCGAGTTTGATAATTTTCTCAGGATGTGAATGTGCTACTTCCTCAATATCCATACCGCCTTCGGTGGATACGATAAAAGTAACCCAGGAACTTGCACGATCAACAACCAGGCTTAAATACAGCTCTTTGCTGATGCTCGTACCTTCTTCGATATATACACGTTTAACAACTTTGCCTTCAGGCCCAGTCTGGTGAGTTATCAGAGTCATACCAATCATGTCTTTGGTAAGATTTTCGACCTCATCCAAGGTTTTTGCCAGTTTAACACCACCGGCTTTACCGCGTCCGCCAGCGTGAATCTGTGCTTTTACTACCCACAATTTGCCACCAAGACCTTGCGCTGCTGCCACTGCTTCTTTAGGAGTATAGGCAACTTGTCCTCTTGGTACTGGCACAGCATATTTTGCTAGAACCTGTTTTGCCTGGTATTCATGTATATTCATATTTTTCCTCTATTATCCTGCGGGCTGCGCAAGCAGCAGCGCAGGATCTGCTGATTGTGTTACTGCGGAATATAAATCATTCCACTCTGTGTTCAGTCGTTCAATTATCTCTATCTTTTTAGCTCTTGACAGGTTCTTCAGTTTTCTTTCCATCTCCATTGCATCATTTATATTTTCGTATCTCTCAAACCAAACCAGTCTTATTAAATCATAGCGTTTTGTAAAACCATCAAGCATCTTAAATTTATGTTCAGTAGACCTCTTCAATATATCCGTCGTTACGCCTATGTATATCAATCCCCTATATTTATTGGACATCATATATACATAACCAAGATTCATGTAAACCTCTAACAGATCCTGTGCTAACGCCTGTGGCGTTCCACAGGATTGGTGCTTACAATTTTATCCCGCTGCATAGCTCTTTAACGGCATTTACTGATTTGTCAAACATAGCTTTCTGCGCCGAATTTAAGGTAATTTCAACAATTTTCTCAACACCGCCGGCACCAATAACTGCCGGAACGCCCACATAAATGTCTTTAATTCCGTATTGACCGTTTAAATTAGCAGCGCAAGGCAGGATACGTTTTTTGTCATATAGATAAGCTTCTGCCATGCGGATGGCTGATGCGGCAGGAGCGTAAAATGCTGAGCCGGTTTTAAGCAGCCCGACTATTTCCGCGCCACCATCACGGGTGCGCTGGACTATCTGGTCTAATTTATCCTGCTTTATCCAGCCCATTTTTACAAATTCGGGAAGAGGTATGCCGGAAATGGTTGTATAATCAACTACCGGAACCATGGTGTCACCATGTCCGCCGAGAACGAAAGCATTGATATCAGAAATGGAAACGCCCATAGCCTCAGCAAGGAAATAAGCAAAGCGTGAAGAATCAAGGACACCAGCCATGCCAACTACTTTATGGGCAGGTAGGCCGGAAACTTGTTGCATTACCCAAACCATCGCATCGAGCGGGTTGGTGATTACTATAACAAAAGCGTTTGGCGCATGGATTTTGATATTCTCGGCAACAGTTTTGATAATACCGGTATTGATATTTACCAGATCATCGCGACTCATTCCGGGTTTGCGCGGAACACCGGCGGTTACGATGATAACATCAGAGCCAGCTATATCTTTGTAATCATTGGTTCCCTTAAGGTTTACATCATTACCGTCAACCGCTGAGCTTTGGGAAATATCAAGGGCTTTTCCTTGTGGAAGACCTTCGGAAATATCAAATAATACGACATCTCCAAGATTCTTAAGTTCACAAAGATGCGCTAGTGTTCCACCAATCATACCAGCACCGATGAGAGAAATTTTTTTGCGAGCGGTCATAGATGTTATCCTTATTTTACAAGATAGGTTTATTTATTATGAATGTATTTATACACCATAAAACCTTAAATCAAGGTTAAGTGTACAAGGGCATATAAGAAACATATAAGAAGAACGGTGTTTTTTTATGGGACTAAAGCAATTGCGTAAATTATTTTTTAACTAATTATGATTTGTTAGGCGTGCTATCAATTTTCTTTGTTATTTGAGCGATTAAATACTCCATATCCTTGCTGGTAAGGATAGAGGTGAATTCTTCACGTTGCGTGGTTATCATGCTGACACCTTCAACAATTATATCAACTACCAGGAAGTTATTTTTACGGTTTCTAGAATCGCTGCGGACGCGGTAATCAACTAATATCGGTTCGCCGCCAGCTTCTTCAGATTTAATCTGCATACTTATTATAAATTCATTGCCACTACCTGCGCGTGCGTCAGTAATTTTAAAGCTGCCACTGGTGTAATCGGTAAAGCGTGTAGCATAATTACGCACCAGAAAAGATTCATACCCGCGTAAATAACGCACTTTCTGATCGTCAGTTATCTGTCTCCAGAAACGACCAAGAACAAACCTGCCAATCCACGCCGTATCAACATTCTCACGGAAAAGCTGTTCAATTTTTTTAGTTTTAGTTTCTTTATCCAACTGCTTATCGGTCAGCGTTGCTATGGCACTGTTACCTAAAGATTCAATATATTTACTGGCATCGTCAACCGGCGCGGCAACGGATGGAGAAGACAATAAAGATAAGCAGGCAACGACAACGAGTAGCCTTTTTATAATGTTTCTGGCTTGTAGGAATATCATCTAGTTGGAATCCTGAGTTTTTGCGGACTCTAAAGATTTGTTGCGCTGATTTATAGCATTTTTTACAGCTTTTGCGCGGAATTGAGTATATATGCTGCGCATAGTGCTGTATGGATCTATAGAGTTATATATATCGTTTAACAGTTTCATGTTGCGATGACGCGCCTCGATGGTTTTTACCGCAACTACGCTATAGAATACTGGATTATTGGTGTAGCTTATCGGATCAAGGAATACATCTCCCACTCTACCAATGCCATCACGCACGTTGGATGGACCAAAAACCGGTATCATAAGGTATGGACCAGCGTCCGCTCCATAAATTGCAAAAGTATCACCAAGACCGGTTTCGCGATTTTTAAGACCTAGTTCGCTTGCTACATCAAACAAACCGGCGATACCGAACGTAGAGTTAAACAGGAATCTCCACAAGGTGGTGAAGCTGTTATCAGCATCGGTCTGCAGAACCGAGTTGGCAAAAGTCACCGGCTCTTTGATATTACTTACGAAATTGGAAACCATGGTTTGCCCACGCTTAGGCATTACCGCGTCATAACCTTGTGCAACCGGCTTTAAAAGCACGCTGTCAACTGCGTAGTTAAACTGGAATATTCCACGGTTGAGAGGCTCAATCGGATCATGAGTTGCTTCTGAATTAGCACTTGGAACGGGGGTGGTGCAGGCTGACAACATACCAGCGCAAAACACAACAGCTACAAACTTGCCAAACATCTTCAGTGTATTTTCAGCCTTAAAGTAACCCATATTAATTAATTCCCATTTTAAAAAACGCGACTATAACATCAACTTATACAAAGTGCAAATTTACATAAACAAAGTTAAACAAGTATGAATTAATCATGCTTGTTTAATCTTCTTGACTTGTGCAAGCAATGACGTTTTCTTATCAGCCACAAATAAGCTGGATTTGTTGCAGACTTGCCACACAAATACCAGTATAATTAGCAGTTCTATCAAGAAATTTGTACTGATTATTCTGATGACATTATTAGAAAATACATTTACCGGCAAGATTCCTTCAGTATCATTCGAGTTTTTTCCTCCGAAAACCCCGGAAATGGAACAGAAATTGTGGGATGCTATAATCCAGCTGGAAAAGCTTCATCCTGGGTTTGTTTCCGTAACTTACGGGGCGGGTGGGAGTACGCGTGAGCGCACCCATCAGACAGTAAAGCGCATGGTGCAGGAAACCAGTCTGAAACCGGCAGCCCACCTGACCTGTGTGGCAGCAAGCAGGCAAGAGGTAGACGCAGTCGCCCGCGCATACTGGGAGGCAGGAGTACGCCATATTGTTGCCCTGCGCGGCGATCCGCCGAATGGCGCGACAGGTTACGAGCCACATCCCGATGGGTATAAATATTCCTGCGAGCTGGTGGCGGGACTGAAAAAAATTGCTGATTTTGAAATAACCGTGGCTGCTTTTCCGGAGAAGCACCCGGATTCAGCGAGTTTTGCTGCTGATATTGATTACCTTAAGAAAAAAATTGATGCTGGGGCGACCCGCGCCATCACCCAGTATTTCTTTGATGTGGAGCATTATTTCCGGTTTATGGAAAAAGTGCGGGCGGCTGGAATCGCTATTCCGATAGTGCCGGGGATTCTGCCGGTGGGCAATGTCGCGCAGGTGAAGAAATTCAGTGCGATGTGCGGTGCGAGTGTGCCTTTATGGCTGGATAAACTGTTTGACGGGCTGGATAATGATCCGATAATGCGTAACCTGGTGGCGGTTTCGGTTGCCAGCGAACAGTGTCGTAGACTCATGGAATTTGGCTGTGAGCATCTGCATTTCTATACCCTGAACCGCGCGGATTTAACCGCAGCGGTGTGCCGGATACTTGGGATCAGGTAATAAAAAAAGGCGGTCATATGACCGCCTTTTTTCTGTATTTATGATAGTGGTTTATTTCTATCTCCTGTAATTTAATATATCATCCATATCGCGAGGAGAAATAGCGTTAGGGGCAGTTGGGGTATGACATTTATCAAAAGATACTTCTGTTATTACCTTCTGTAAAACCTCATCGGCACCACTTTTCTTCACTTGTTGTATTACTGGGTCGGTTATGCACTCATGTTTTGGATTGTACATTTCGACTAATTGTTCTCTTGATTTTCCATCAACTTTTATAGCAGTTTTAGCCGCGTGTACGTTTTTCATTCCTTCCGCAATTGGGTCTTTACCTTGTGATAGATCTGTTGTTGTTGATAAAATATCACCAATCATATTATTTATCCTTTACTTCGTTGTGTGTTATTAAGTTCTCTTATATAAATGCCAGTTGTTTCCCAGCAATCTGGAGTTAATATATCAGGATTATCTCTAAACTCAACTCTTTAAGCTTAATTTTTTGTTAAGTTTTTGTGACAGAGTCGGTTAATGTTACGGTACTGTAATAATTTCTTCATAATAATAATTTATTATAAATCAGTTGTTTGGCTAGTGAAATCCACGATTTAATCGGGGATCTTAAGCAAAAACCACTGACGCATCTTGTTGCCCCAGATCCCCGCGCAGGGGCGGGGATGACCAGCTATACCAGCTTTAACAGCTCTATCGTTGCCCGACCGTATTTTCTCTGGTCAATAACTTCAAATGTTTCTGGTATTTCAATAACTTCCTTGCTGTCATGCTCAATAATTAGCAATGCTGCCTCTGACAGCCACTCGCCTGCATGCAGGGCAATAAGGGTTGGGGTGATAAGTTTTTCAAAATAAGGTGGGTCGATAAATACCACAGAAAATTGCTTGCGGGTTTTGCCGATCTTTCTGGCATCTGCCTGTATAAATTCTGCGTTTGTCAGCTCATTCATTTTCTGGGCGTTATGGCGGGCGGTGGCTATTGCTTCCCGCGAGCTATCAACGAAAGTAACGCTTGCTGCCCCGCGTGATAAGGCTTCCAATCCAAATGCGCCAGTGCCACAAAAAACGTCGAGTACATTCTTTCCAGCAAGACCATCTGTATATTTGCTATGGCTTAAGATATTGAAAATAGCTTCGCGGGCAAATTCGGAAGTCGGGCGGATTTTTCCGTCCGTATCTTTGGCGATCTCGATTCTTCTGCCTTTGTGTTTTCCTGCTATTATTCTCATTTTTATTCCGTAATTCGTAATTCGTAATTTGTAATTTGTAAACCATTTACGAGGTACGAACTACGAGATACGTATTAAATCTATATACTAACAAAACTTTTAAGTACCTTACCCGTTACTTCCTTTACCTCACCTTTTGCCAGGCTTCCAAGCTGAAAAGGGCCATAAGACAGGCGTAGCAAACGGTTAACCGTGCAGCCGAAATGCTCGAATATTTTGCGGATTTCGCGGTTCTTGCCTTCACGCAGTCCTACGGTGAGCCAGCTATTACCACCTTTCTGGCTGTCAATAACTGCTTCGATACTTCCGTAATTTATACCATCAACGCTTACGCCTTTTTTCATTTCCGCAAGCATGGAGGGCGTTATATTGCCGTAAGCGCGCACGCGGTAGCGGCGAATCCAGCCGGTAGCTGGCAGTTCCAGTTTGCGAGCCAGCGCGCCGTCATTGGTAAGCAGCAGTAAGCCTTCCGAGTTTAAATCCAATCTCCCTATGGAAATAACCCTTGGCAAAGTTTTTGGCAAAGTTTCAAACACGGTTTTGCGCCCTTCCGGGTCTTTATGGGTAGTAACCAATCCGGCTGGTTTATGATACAGCCACAGGCGGGTTGGTTCTTTTGCCTGCAGTAGCTTGCCGTCTACCACCACCGCATCTTTTTCGTTGACATTAAGGGCAGGGCTAAGCACTTTTTTGCCATTTACTTTTACCCGACCTTCGGCAATCCACGCTTCTGCTTCGCGCCGTGAGCATAAACCAGCCGCTGCCATGCGCTTTGCCAGACGTTCGCCAGTATAATCAGATGATTTGATAACTGGATGATTGGATTTGTTATTTTCGTTTTTCATTTAGCTATTAATCTTATTATCTAGTCATCTGCTTGCCTACGGCAAGCTTCCACAAAAGCCGCAAAAATCTTGCTATCACCGTTATCCACATGATATTCCGGGTGCCACTGCACACCAAGGCAGAATGGATGTGAGGGAAGTTCTATGCCTTCGATAACCCCGTCAGAAGTAGTGGCATTTACCACTAGCTGTGGCGCAACTTTATCCACCGCCTGATGATGCGCGGTATTCACTGCCATCTGGCTTTTGCCGACAATTCTTTCAAGCAGGCTACCAGCAGTTATTTTTATGCTATGTCCTGCCTCATTGCGCGGGTTTTTCTGCTCATGTTCCAGCGGGTTTTTAATACTGTCAGGTATATGCTGGATCAATGTTCCACCAAGCACTACATTAAGCAGTTGCTCACCACCGCAAATACCTAAAATCGGGATGCCACGCTCTATCGCGCCTCTTGTTATAGCAAACTCAAATCTGGTGCGGTTATCCTTGGTCGTTACGCTATCGTGTTTTTCGCTCTGACCATAAAGTTCAGGTGACACGTCAAACGCACCGCCGGTTATCATCAGGCCATCAATAAGATCAAGATACTGCTCAACTTTTTCAGTGTCGTGGGGAAGGGGTAAAGCCAGCGCGCCGAGATTGCTAACCGCCGAGCAATAATTCTCACGCAGAGCATACCATGGTTTTTTGGAGTAAGTCTGCGTCTCTTCATAATCAAGCGTAATGCCGATTTTCGGCGCATTATAGGCGTTTTTTGGCATAAAAAACCATTTCTTAGTATTTTATTGGCGGTTTATTAACGAAAAGATGATTAGATGAGCAGATTATTAGATGATTAAGCAATTAAAAACAACTTAATCATCCAAACATCTAATTATCTAGTTATCTGCTTATGAAACAAGTTGTAAAAAATATGTCGCTTGCCACTATAGCAGGCACATTTTTTGGTTTCGCGCTGATTATCGGCGCGATTGTGCATGGCACTGACAATTACCTTTCATTTATCAGCATTGAAGGTCTGCTTATAGTTATGGGCGGCACGGTTGCCAACGCTTTCATGAGCTATCATGCTAATTCAGTTATTCTGGCTTTTCAGGCAATCTGGCACATGGTTAAAAAACCTAAGGCCACTCGTGAGGGGCTGAATGCGGAAATAATGCGCCTGATTAAATGGGCATATCTGGTGCAGGCGAAAGGATTTGCCGGGCTGGAAGGTGAAGTCGGTGCGAAAATCAAAGAACCTTTGCTGCGTTATGGGATTGATCTGGTTATAACAGGGTATCAGCCGGAACCAATCCGCAAGATGATGAACACTGCTGTGGAAGCTGAGTTTGAACGCAGCATTTCGCCGGTGATTGTACTTAAAAATATGGCATCAACTGCTCCGGCTTTCGGGATGGTGGGGACGCTGGTAGGTATGGTTATAATGCTGCAGAACATTCAGGGTGATATGTCGCGTATTGGTCTTGGGCTTTCGGTTGCGTTGCTTGCAACCCTTTACGGTATTATCGTAGCACGTCTGTTTTGTCTGCCTGCGGCTGATAAGCTGATGCAGAAGGAAGATGTGATGCGTTTTCGCAATTACATGATGACGGAAGGTCTGGTGCTGCTTGCGGAAAAACAAAATCCACGCTTTATGCAGGATAAGCTGAACAGCTTTCTTGATCCATCACAGCATTTCAACCTTGATGATTACCTGAAAAAGAATGACGTATAGGATACTAAGCAAATGATGCCTCCACGCAAAATACTTCCAGAAGAGAATGTTGATTCATGGCTGATGAGTTATGCTGACCTTATTACCCTGCTTATGTGCTTTTTTATTATTTTCGTATCGGTGTCGGAGCCACGTAAAGAACGTATTTCGATGTTGAGCAGCGGTATGGGCGGAAAATTCGGAACAGTGGATCTGGTAACTCCTTTTGACGGGGTGATACGGACGCTGCAAGGAGTGGTAGAAAATAACAAATCGTTCAACGATATTACTATTGAGAATAATGATAAGGAAATCGCTATGGAAATGTCGAGCACGACATTCTTTAAGCCATTTACCGCCGAATTAGCCCCAGAAAAATTACCTCTCCTGAATGAAATCATTGCCTCTTTAAGGTCTATTGATTTTATTGATTATCGAATCAGCATAGAAGGTCATACCAGTGATTCTGAACCGCAAAGCGGTCTTTATGCTACCAATTGGGAGCTTTCTTCGGCGCGTGCGGCCAGGATAGTGAGGGTCTTTATAGAAAATGGCATAAGACCCAAAGATATAAAAGCCGTAGGTTTTGCGGGTGCTTATCCAAAAGTTCCCAATCTTGACATGAATGGTAATGCCATTGCCGCCAACCGTGAAAAAAATGAACGTGTGTTGGTAAAGCTGGAGAGGTTAAAGTAGTTTTTACGGATTGCTTTGCTGTTGCTGTAATTGCCCGTATGCTGGCGCATGTCTATCAGACAAATCACATATAATTTTACAGAAAATAATGATACATCATTATTTTCTGGTTACGCCCGCTACGCGGCGAAAAAGTAAAATC
>JBEBHV010000247.1:0-2608 GCA_040080715.1 Rickettsiales bacterium
ACCCTAACCCTCCCCCGCAAGGGGGGAGAGGATGTAATGGGCACCAAATCCAGAGTCGTAAAAATTGCGCCAAGGAATAACCAAGAACCAAATTCACGGCTGACCAGACAGGTGTGTTTTCCTTGCCAGCCAAGCCCGGCACGTTCTGCTAGAGGTTTTTCCATTATTGGCGCGGTATCAACAAACACTTTAACATCGCAAGCGTATTCCTGCGCCACCCAGCCAGCAAGCTTCTTCAGCCGTTTTTTGATTACGTCGTGATAATCTTCATTGAGCGCGTAACAGGAGATATTGCCTATGGTTTTTTGCTCCAACTTTTCCATCGGGTTGCTATCAGGCGCGTAATTATGCCCAAGCATGATAACTGACCGTGCCTCTGCCCATAAAGCTTTTGGCGAGGAGCGGTACGGTGCTTTTTCCAGCATCCAGCCCATATCGCCGTGATGGTTATTTTCCAGGAAATTATAAAGATTTGTGCTGATTTCCAGTGGCAAATCGGCAACGCAAAAACCAACCGCATCAAAACCAACGGCTTTTGCCTGCTCTGTTATTAATTTTTTTATTGCATCAGACATTTCTATAGTGGATAGTGGGCGGTGGACGGTGAATAGTGAAGAGGTTTATTTATAATCATCTTCTATATGCCTGTCCACCATTCGCTAACCACCATTCACTATTCACCACTATGAATCCAGTCGTTGAACAATATTTCCCTATCCTGATTTTCCTTGGCATTGCCGTTGCCTTGTCTATTATAATGATATTCGCTCCGATGATTATCGGCAGGCAGAAGCCCGATGCGCAGAAGGTTTCGCCATATGAGTGCGGGTTTGAGGTGTTTGGAGATGCGCGTGGCAAGTTTGACGTACGTTTTTACCTGGTAGCGATTTTATTTATCATTTTTGATCTGGAAGTGGCGTTTTTATTTCCATGGGCGGTGTCACTGCGCGATATAGGGGTGGCTGGCTTCTGGTCAATGATGGCGTTCCTTTTTCTGCTTACCGTCGGCTTTATTTATGAATGGAAAAAAGGCGCGCTCGAATGGGAATAAAGATAGGCATTAGGGATTAGGCTTTAGGGATTAAAGAAAAAGGGAATAAAGATAGGCATTAGGGATTAGGCTTTAGGGATTAAAGAAAAATATGACTAAGCACTCAGCACTCAGCACTCAAAACTTGCAAGACGCGCTCCTTAATGACGTGGCGGAGGAATATAACGATAAAGGCTTTGTCGTTACTAATTTTGACAAGCTGGCTAATTGGGCGAGGGCTGGGAGCCTGTGGCCGATGACTTTTGGGCTTGCCTGCTGCGCGGTGGAGATGATGCAGGCAGCTGCTTCTCGCTATGACATGGATCATCTTGGAGTGGTATTTCGTCCCAGTCCGCGTCAGGCAGACGTTATGATTGTGGCGGGAACGCTATGCAATAAAATGGCACCGGCCCTGCGTAAAGTATATGATCAGATGGCGGAGCCACGTTATGTAATTTCTATGGGCAGTTGTGCTAATGGCGGTGGTTATTATCATTATTCCTATTCCGTGGTGCGTGGTTGTGACCGCATTGTCCCCGTTGATATTTATGTTCCTGGCTGTCCGCCGACCGCCGAAGCTCTTATGTATGGGATTTTACAATTGCAGAAAAAAATCCGCCGCACTGGGAGTATCATAAGGTGAGTAAGGATTTTCCGTTAGGTAAAAAATTTTATGTAATGCGCCATGCTGAAACCGAGGATAATAAGAGTGGTGTCGTAAGCGGTAGTGGCAGAGAGCCTGAGCTTACTGAAAAAGGAAAGCAACAAGCGGTTGATGCCCGAGAAATTTTGGAAAGGATTAACCAGCCAATTAATCTTATTGTTACAAGCGCGCTTAAAAGAACTAAGGATACTGCAAAGATTATCTGTGATACAGGTTCTATGCGAGATGTTCCGCGTATAGTTGATGAAGGCATTAATGAGCGTGCTTATGGTGAAGCTGAAGGGATGTCTGAAGTTGAAGTGCGAAAACTTAAGAGTCACAATGCACAAATCGCAGGAAGTGAGGAAAAGAATGTTGCAAGAGAACGTGCAGTGGCGGCAGTTAAAAGAAGTATAGCTGTTAGAAAAAATATAGATGGAGATAAAACGACTTTATTTATTACGCATGGTGGCATTGTAGCCAGACTTCTTGGCGTAGCTTTGGGTGGTGAAGAGGCTGTAGATAAAATGAAAAAATATGGTGATCTTATTGGCAGAGGGCATGCGGTTAAAAATTGTGGAATATATGAGTTTACTACTCCTAAAACAGCAGGCGGGGAATGGGAAGTAAATGAATTGATGCTTGATAATAATAAACAAATTAAACGGGATTCAGTTCAGAAGCAAGTTACAATTTTTCAAAAAATTGCTTCCAGAAGTAGTGAATTAGGGGTGAATTTATGATCTTCGATGACAAATGGCTGGAAGGGTTTGCTGCAACGTCAGAAAACGTTGGTGGCGAGCAGGTTCTGAACGTTAAGCCGGATAATTTATTGCCGTTACTCACCTCTTTGCGCGATGACAAGGATATGTTATTTACACAATTAGTTGATATTGCCGGCGTTGATTTTCCTGAGCGTGAGCAGCGTTTTGAAG
>JBEBHV010000043.1:0-11444 GCA_040080715.1 Rickettsiales bacterium
CGTAAAGGATCACTCAAAACCAAACGCCTCAAAGCCGCACTCCACAATGATTACAGAGCCGAGTTAATCAACTCTTCATAATATATGCGGTTGCCCTGACACCTTATAACTATCAGATTGACCTTATCCAATTTTGCGTTATGTTACTCCTTGATAGTTCCCGCAAGGGATTAATAGGGAATCTGGTGCCACAATTATTTGTGTAATCCGGAACTGCCCCCGCAACTGTAAGCGGCAAGCCTTAGGCAATGATACACCGTCACTGAGTAGCGATACTTGGGAAGACAGCCGAAGGTGATGACCCGCAAGTCAGGAGACCTACTATCAGGTGTCACGCATACTCAGGAAACGGGGTGTTTTCTAGGAGTGATGATTGGGGTGAACCCAACTCTTTATGCAGTGACACGCGCTAAAGCCATTTGGCAATAGCGTATGTATAACTGTTTATGGAGTGTATTTTATGACTGGTTCTAATTTAAATCTTCAAGTAATTATCTGCACAATTTTATGTATTATATGTATCAGCTCGGTATCCTGGGCGGGCAATCAAAGCAATTTGCGACAACAGCTCTTTGAAATGGATAAAGCCGCCGCCCTTGCCAATTTCGATAACACGCAAAAAAAATCATGTATTAAAGCGTTCAATTCTCGTTATCAGTCGGAGTACACGCTAAGTAATGAGCTGGCTTTCAATGAACAATTATCGCTGGATACTTATGATAAACTATTCTGGAAAGGGGATGGTAGTTCGCAGCGCGGGCTGTTGTTCACCGCTGCCGTGGATGATAAATCCGGCGTTAAAGCAGGAAATCTGGTTTGTTATTATGCCATGACTGATTACCGCATGGATTTCCAGAACGCATATGTCATGCCTTTACAAATGGAAGAAACGGTGGTTGCTTCTAACGCAAATACTAATAATATACAGCAATATTTAAATAACTTCTCAAGTAAAGAGTAAGCATATGAGCGAAGTAATAGAACAAAAAACTTCAGAAAAGAAACCACAAACATCTTCTGCCCCTGCCCATGAGGAAGCGGCAACTATATCTGAAAAAAAATTCATGCGTGATCATACGACTTATTCAGCCATATCATCATGGCTGTTTGCCATAGCGGGTGCGACCAATATCGGCGTTCTAAGCGTGCTGTCATCAAAAATCCTGAGTGCTGCCGAACAGGGGAAACCGCTTTTCAAATCGGCTAAAGGCACTGAAGCAGTTATGGGCAATAAGCAATTCAACCGTATTGCTGTTGTCATGACGGCTTTTGGTGCAGCGTGCATGGGTGTTTCCAACTATCTGGAAAGCAAAAAAGTTGTTACTGAATGGCAGCTTGGTGCTGGAAAACTGCAACGAAAAGCTAATATTGCCGAAAAAGAGGCGCAAACATCGGATAAAGATGCCGTTAGTGATAAACCTACGCGGGAATCCAAGAAATGGGCATCTGCAGTGCAGGCAAACACTAAGCGTTTAGTCACTCGTTTGCCACGTTAAAACTATAATCATCAACCTAAAGGAGTTACTATGCAATCATCACTTTCACCGGCTCAAGACTGGCGTCGTCCCCTCTGGCTAACGCTGCTTATTGTTTCCAGCGTTGCCTTTACCTTCTGGTTTGAATGCGCCGTTCCGTTTGCCGCTTTTGCTGCTGCAACTGCGCTTACATTACCTCGCCGTGATGCAGTACTCCTTATGCTTGGTGTATGGCTCGCCAATCAACTCACTGGCTTCCTGTTCATGGATTACCCGTGGGATGCAAATACCTTCGCATGGGGAGCGGCACTTGGCGCGGTCGCGCTTATTTCACTGCTATCTGCACGCTGGATAGTAGCACGTTTTAGCAATTCAAGTCCTGTACTGAGCATCACTTTAGCTTTTATGGTAGCTTTTGTGGCTTATGAAGCAAGCGGTTATATTGCCTCACTGGTGCTTGGTGGTGTAGAAAATTATACGCTTGCCATTCAGTCACGAATTTTTGTTCTTAATGTTGGCGCGCTAATAGGTTTATTTGCCTTAAACCACATCGGTTCAACGCTACAACTTATGCCACCATATAATAACAGGATGCTCAGGGCGTAGTTATACTTTAACTGGCACTGGCTTTCTATCTTCGCCAATGGCAACGAACGTAAAGCGACCTTCAGTCACTTCTTCCTGTTTGTGACCTTCTTTGCGTTCGACCATTGCATCGATTTTTACCGTGATGCTGGTGCGACCGATTTTTTCAATCGTGGCGTAGCAAATCAGGCAATCACCCACCAGCACCGGGCGGTGAAACACGATATTGTCGATGGCAACAGTAACGATCTTATGATGAGCTAATTTACGGGCGTGGAGGTATGCCGCCAAGTCCATCTGACTTAAAATCCATCCGCCAAACATATCGCCATCGGGGTTGGTGTCGCAGGGCATAGCAACTACTTTGATAACCAGTTCCTTTTCGTACATTACGCAACCTCCAGTTGTTTTTTCATATTATCAAAAGCTGCCCATACCCCGCCTTCGCCGTGCCAATCGCCGCGCGTTGCTGCTTTGGAATATTCGGTGGAGCGGGCTTCAAAGAAATTGGCATGTTCAACCCCATTAAGCATGGCGGAAAGCCACGGCAGAGGATGTTCTCTGGTTTGTTTATACTCGCCAGATGTTCCGGTGAAATAGCCATAAACCGGGGTGAGTTTGAGTTGGGTAAGTCGCCAGTCGGCAATGTAACGAACATAGTTTTTAATATCATCCGGCTTCATACCCTGTACTTCTCCAAATTCAAAAGCCAGCTCAATGAATTTATCTTCGAGTCCCACCATGGTTTTGCCAACATCTATAATATCATCGGCAACTGCTTTGGTCACTGCGCCAGTCTCCTGCGCCCATTCATGATAAAGCCGGATAATGCTCTCGCAGTGCAACGATTCATCGCGTACCGACCAGCTAACAATCTGCCCCATACCCTTCATCTTATTAAAACGCGGGAAATTCATCAGCATCGCGAAACTGGCAAAAAGAGCCATACCCTCGGTGAATGCGCCGAACATTGCCAGCGTACGTGCAACATCGGAGCAGGTGGCAGTGCCGAAGCTGTGCATATAATCGGTTTTTGCACGCATGGAAGCATATGAATGGAATGCCTTGAACTCAGTGTTGGGCATACCGAGTGTTTTCAGTAACAACGCGTAAGCGTCGATATGCACCGTTTCCATATTGGTAAATGCCGCCATCATCATCTGGATTTCGAGTGGCTGGAAAATAGGAATATAACGCTTGAAATAATTATCGCTGACTTCCACATCCGACTGGGTAAAGAAACGGAAAATCTGCGTAAGCAAATTGCGTTCGCTCTCGCTCAGCACCTTACCGTTCCAATCCTTGATGTCTTCACCAAGTGGCACTTCTTCGCCCATCCAGTGAATCTGCTGCTGGCGTTTCCATGCCTGATAAGCCCACGGATAGCGGTCAACATTATAACTGCCGGAAGTTTCAAGCAGACCGATTTTGCCTTTGCCCTGCAGTTCGAGAGGATTTTGTTTTGCGTAAATTACTGACATGCTAAGCACTCCTCATAATCGGTTTTTTCAGTTTTCAAGACTTTGATTTCTTTTTCGCCACCACCAGCATATTCAGCGCGCTGGATAGATTTTGAACGGCAGTAATAAAGCGATTTCACACCTTTTTCCCAAGCCGTCCAATGCAGCATGAATAAATCCCATTTATCAGCGTCGGCTGGCAGGAACAAATTGATAGACTGCCCCTGACAGACATAAGGCGCACGGTCACCAGCAAATTCGACAATCCAACGCTGGTCGATCTCAAAAGCAGTTTTGAACGTATCTTTTTCATCCTGCGAAAGTTGTGGCAAATGCTGCACCGATCCTTCATGCTCGACAATAGATTGCCAGGTGGATTCACTATTGATGCCTTTTGCTTCCAGAAGTTTTTCGAGGTAAATATTCTTCACAGCGAAATTACCGGAAAGGGTTTTATGGTTATAAATATTAGCTGGGATCGGCTCTATGCAGGCGGAAGTTCCCCCGCAGATAATGCTGATGCTGGCTGTGGGAGCAATTGCAAGCTTGTGGCTGAAACGTGCCTTGATGCCGCGTTCCTCAGCATCTGGACAAGAACCACGTTCCTCCGCTAAGGCAACGGAAGCAGCATCGGCAGCACGGCGGATCTGTCGGAACATTTTCATATTCCATGATTTTGCCATCGCGCTTTCAAACGGCACACCTTTCTTTTGCAGGAAAGAATGAAAGCCCATCAACCCCAGTCCAACCGAGCGTTCGCGCATCGCGGCATATTTGGCGCGTGCCATACCATCAGGCGCAGTATCAATGAATTCCTGCAATACATTATCGAGGAAGCGAAGAACGTCTTCCACTATGCGCGGATTATCATGCCATTCGTCCCAGGTTTCAGCATTGAGCGAACTAAGGCAGCAAACAGCAGTGCGGTCTTTGCCAAGATGGTCAGGTCCGGTTGTCAGCAGGATTTCACTGCATAAATTCGACATGCGTACTTTCAAGCCAAGTTCGCGCTGGTGCTTGGGCAGGGATTTATTGGCAGTATCAATATAAATCAAATATGGCTCACCAGTTTGCAGGCGCATTTCCAGAATTTTCTGGAATAGCTGGCGGGCATTTACATGCTTAAGAATTTTATTGGTTTTTGGCGAACGCAAGCCGAATTCTGCATCCCTCCGTACCGCTTCCATGAATTCATCAGTAATGTTAATGCCATGATGCAGGTTCAGGCTTTTACGGTTAAAGTCACCGCTAGGCTTGCGGATTTCAAGGAATTCTTCAATCTCCGGATGATGAATATCCAGATAAACAGCCGCCGAACCACGCCGCAAACTACCCTGAGCAATTGCCAATGTCAGTGAATCCATAACGCGGACAAAAGGAATGATACCGGAAGTTTTTCCGGCGCGCCCGACAGGCTCGCCCACACCGCGCACAAATCCCCAATAAGTACCAATGCCACCACCGTTAGAGGCAAGCAGCACGTTTTCATTCCAAGTGGAAACAATCCCGTCCAGTGAATCACTTACAGTATTCAGGAAGCAGGAAATTGGTAAACCGCGTTTTGCACCGCCATTGGAGAGAATAGGGGTGGAAGGCATGAACCAAAGCTGGGAAATATAATCATAAAGCCGTTGCGCATGCGCCGCATCATCAGCATAAGCGCAGGCAACACGGGCAAACATCTGCTGATAGTTTTCACCTTCTAGCAAATAACGGTCATCAAGCGTAGCTTTGCCAAAATCGGTGAGAAGGGCATCACGCGAATAATCAAGCTTCACTGAAGACGGATATACCTTTTGCAGTTGGGGTTCTTCCGCAGCTTTGCGGTATAATTTCTTTTCCTCCTGTGTTTCTGGAAAACGCACTATTTTACGTGTTGGATCAAAGGTAATAAGATTACCATTGCGGTCAAAATCATAGGCATTAGCAAGCATGAACCCTCCGTTCTTGGAAGGGAGGCGGTGACAAGCGCAGACAATTATCTTGTCACGACTTTCACTCGGCGCACCCCGTCCGATGGTTAGCAATATGTCTTCCGGCAGGTCTCCTGGCTCGCGGGTCGCCGTATTTTATCCTGCCTTCCCAGAGCTTGCGCTCCAGTGGCGTGATGAATAAAAACTCGCCGCTTACAGTTGCGGGGGCAGCTCCGGAATTGAATAAAACCTCACACCGGATTCCCTTTTAAGCATTGCGGGCTGGATGCCAGCAATGCACCGTAAAACACAACATATAGTATATAGGTTTTTTATCATGTCAAGATATATGGCTAAATATCTGATAGCATCTCTAATGCTTTGCTGACGCTTTGTAGCCTAACATCATCACGACTACCACTGAAAATATTTTTTTCGCAGGTTATTTCAGTTTTTATGGCAACGGCAATATAAACCAAGCCAACTGGTTTTTCTATTGTGCCTCCGGTAGGGCCAGCAACTCCAGTTACAGCAACCGCTACATCAGCACTAGTCTTTGCAATTGCTTCCTGCGCCATTGCGCTTGCAACTTGTTCACTGACTGCGCCGTGTTGCTCAATAAGCTTTTCATCAACTCCCAGCAATTTGATTTTTGACTCATTGGAATAAATCACAAACCCGCATTCAAAAACATCTGACGAACCGGAAATTTCTGTGAGCAACGCTGAAATCAAACCACCGGTGCAGGATTCGGCGGTTACGAGTTTCAGCCCTCTGCTTTTATACTTATCCAGCAAAACAGTTGCCTGGTTTATTTGTGAATCAGAAAACATAAGGTCTAAGAATGAAATATATTATAACGAAGAAAATAGGATAAATCGCTGCCAGAAGATCGTCAAACATAACCCCAAATCCGCCTTTGATTTTGCGGTCTGCAACGGAAATTGGCCATGGCTTCAAAACATCAAAAAAGCGGAATAATACGAAGGCGGCTGCATATCCTTCCCATGTAACCGGATGAGTGGCAAGCAGCAGCCATATCCCCGCCACTTCATCCACCACAATTTGTTTGGGATCGTGCTTTTCCGGATAGTATTTCATATATTGATTAGAAGCCCACCAGCCAACAAAAAATAAAATAATGGAAGCTACAAAAAGCCAGAAATTGCCATAATATTGTTGGATAACCCAGGCAAAGGGAAGGGCGGCTAGTGAACCGGCAGTGCCGCTGGCTTTCGGCGCAAGTCCTGATCCAAACCACGTCGCCACCCACCACCAGATTTTGCCCATTGGAAGCTTTTGCTTTTCTTCTGTCATTATTCAGCCTTTAAGTTTTGTCATCCTGAGCGTAGCCGAAGGATCTTTGTAAAATGAATTATAAAGCAAAGATTCCTCATTACATTCGGAATGACAAGAAAAAATCATCGCGGCAACCTCACAGTTGCAACTGCCTGCGCGGCAACCCCTTCGCTACGCCCTGCAAAACCCAATTTCTCAGTGGTTGTAGCTTTAACGCTGATACGGTGCTTTTCTATTTTTAGTATATTTGCAATATGCTCAATCATGGTTTCGCGGTGTACAGAAATTTTCGGACGTTCGCAAATCAGTGTCACATCGATATTTACCAGTTCACCACCGCGATTTTTCAGCAGACCGTAAGCATGTAATAAAAAACGCTCCGAGTCTGCACCTTGCCACTTAGGATCAGTTGGCGGGAAATGCGCGCCAATATCCTGCGCGCTGATTGCGCCGAGTATAGCATCGACAATAGCGTGCAACCCAACATCTGCGTCCGAATGACCAACCAGATAATGGCTGAATGGTATTTTTACTCCACACAGTTTTATATTCTGCTGGATAACCGGAGTTTCCACGTCATGCTCAGCCAGAACATGCACATCATAACCTATACCAACGCGGGTTTCTGAATTCATAATCAGATTAGTTTCCATACGTTTTAAATCCTCTGCATTGGTGATTTTAAAATTTTCATTTTCACCATCCACTGTAAAAATTTTTATACCAGCCAGCTCACAAACCGCAGCGTCATCGGTCAACTCTTTACCAATCGCCTGTTTATGTGCGTCCACCAGCATCTTATAATCAAATGCTTGTGGTGTCTGCACCTGCACCACTCCTGCACGTTCAATAGTCCCAGCTACCATCCCATTTTCCACACGCTTTATCGTATCATTTATCGCAATAACCGGAATAACCGCTTGATGCTTATTAAGACCAGCCAGAACCCTGGAAATAAGAGCGCGGCTTACGAGCGGGCGGGCGATGTCATGTACCAAAACGCGGTCGGGTTTATGCTCGGCAAGACTTTCCAGCCCCAGCCGCACCGATTCCTGACGTGAACTACCGCCTATAACGCAGGGTATAATCGTCAGTCCGCCTATGGCTTTGCGGTAATATGGATGATGTTCACGGCGGATAACCACCCGCACCCCGTCAATGTCCGAATGGGCAAGGAATGCCTTTACTGTACGCTGCAAAATGCTTTCAGATCCAAGGTTTAGGTAGGGTTTTGGTACGCCACCTCCCATCCTTTCGCTGTGTCCGGCAGCGACCAGCAAGGCTATGGTTTTTGGTTTTTTTCTGTTTTCCGGCATAATAATAGGCTGAAATCCTTGAAATTGTTTAGGAAATACTTTACCGTACTTTTCTTTAAAAACACAATAAACATTTTTTGTTACTAGTTACTAGTTACCAGTTGCTAGTAACTAGTAACTAGTAACATTTTATGACAATACTTATAGATAACATAAAGATTGAAAATCCGGTATGGCTTGCGCCGATGACCGGAGTTTCCGACCTGCCATTCCGCAAACTGGTTAAGCGTTTCGGGGTAGGGATGGTGGTTTCAGAAATGATTGCCTCGCGGGCGATGATACTCGAGACAAAAAATACTATGCGCATGGCTAGTTTTTCACCGCTTGAATTTCCTTTTGCCGTGCAACTTGCCGGTTGTGATCCGGAAGTGATGGGCGAGGCGGCAAAACTGAATGAAGATCGCGGCGCGCATATGATCGACATCAATTTTGGTTGTCCGGTTAAAAAAGTTGTGGGTGGCAATGCCGGATCAGCCTTGCTGCGCGATGAGCCGCTGGCGGCAAAAATTCTGGAAGCAACGGTTAAGGCTGTTAAAATTCCAGTAACCCTTAAAATGCGGACAGGTTGGGATGATAGCAACCGCAATGCACCAAAAATCGCAAAAATTGCGGAAGATGTTGGAATCAAGTTACTGACCGTGCATGGGCGCACACGCTGCCAGATGTATAAAGGTCATGCTGACTGGAGCTTTGTCCGCAGTGTAAAAGAAGCCGTTAAACTTCCGGTGGTGGTAAATGGCGACATCAATAATTTTGATGATGTGGAGATGGCTCTGGCTGAGTCAGGCGCGGATGGGGTGATGATCGGGCGCGGCAGTTATGGTCGTCCGTGGTTTCCGGCGCAGGTTTGCCATTTTCTGAAAACTGGAGAGAAAATTGCGCCGCCAAGCCTTGCCGAACAGCGCGAAATCGTGCTGGCGCATTACGATGAAATGCTGGAGCATTATGGCGCGAGCAATGGCGTTATGATCGCCCGCAAGCATCTTGGCTGGTATTCCAGCTGGCTTTATGGCTCTGCCGAATACCGCCAAATAATTAACACGATGCACGACCCAGTCGCAGTTAAACAGGAAGTTATAGATTTTTATGAGCGCACGGCTTATGTGGCTGCGGTTAGTGGCGTTATAACAGAAGAAAAAGAAGAAGCTTTAGTGGCTTAATCATTTACCACGAGCTTTGTCTTTCCAATGGCTTAAATCTGCTAATGGTTTAACTTTAAATTCAAAAATATCTGGACGTGCATAGTGTCCGCCTAAATCTAAATCATATTTAGCCCGCGTAATATCTTTCTTGTTTAAAGTGGCGTATAAAATACCTTCCTTGCCATACATAGGAGGTTCTATAAATTCACCCATAGGAGAAATGATACAACTTCCCCCTCTAATCGGAGGATTATTAAGGTTTTTTGTTTTTGATAAAATTTCTGGGGGATAGCTCGCGTTGTCTAAAAATTGGCATGAACTTAAAACAAAACATCTTCCTTCACGGGAAATATGTTGCATTGTAGGAATCCAATTATTGCGATCGTCAACAGTCGGGACACAAAGAATTTCCATTCCCTGATCATACAATGCCTGACGCGCCAGTGGCATATAATTTTCCCAGCAAATTAATTTTCCTGTTTTTCCTGCTTCACTACTGGTTACTTTAAGACTTGAACCATCTCCTTGCCCCCATACCACCCGTTCTAATGCTGTTGGCATTATTTTCCGGTGATTGTGAATCAATTTTCCCTCTTTATCAAAATGTAAAGCCGTGCAATAAAGAGTGTTGCCGGAACGTTCTATAGCTCCAGTAACAATTTCTATATGATGTTTTTTTGCTAGGTTACCTATTCGCTCAGTTATTTTTCCGGGAACTTCAATTGCCTGATCCGAATATTCTTGAAAAAGTTTTCTTCCTTCATCAGTGCGGTTACCAAGCGTAGCACCAAAATCCAGCCCTTTAGGATAGCCACCAATAAATGCTTCAGGAAAAACAATAAGATCAGACTTTTCCTTAGCTGCTTGCTCAACAAAGCTACTCAATTTAGCCAGTGTTTTCTGCTGGTCAAATAAAACAGTTCCTGCTTGCGCTATCGCAACCTTTATATCTTCTTCTGTTTTCATCGTCCATGCACTTCTATTTGTATGAGTTGATTCCCCGCTTTTAATGGCATTGTATTACTGTAAGAATGGTCTAATTCCATGGTTTTACGTAATGTATTGGTAGGTTTCTCTGTTACATGTTCAATATCAAAATTATTTATGGCAAGCCCCAGACCAGAAAGATGTCGCATCTGCCAGACAGATAAACCAGTTAGTTTTTCTAATTTTTCAGCTAGTGGCTTTTGTTCTGGTGTCAGATCAGAAGTTGAAGAAAGCATATTTCTTATTTTTCCTTCTGAGGCTGCCAATAAATTGCCGTCAGACTTTCCACTCTTTGCCAAATAATTTAAATACCGTTTTAAATTTGTACAGTTTTCAGTAAACGGCGCATACACCATTGCAACCAGATGTTCAGGCTCAAATCCATAAGCGCGTTTAGCTAGTTCTTCAGTCTTCTTACGCATTTCTTTAATATGCTCATCGTCTTTATAACGTCCTTTCATTTCTTTTATAAGAGAAGGTGCAATGCCTTTTTTCTCCATTATTGCTGTGGCATGTTCTACATACATATTAATGCCATCTTTATAGGTTGAGCCTTTGGCTCCATGCGCATGTTCAGCTATGAGCCCATATAAATGGCACATTAACGCGGGATTACCGCAATCACTTTCGGTAAAGCTGAACATCAGGGAGTCAAAATTAAATTTAAGAAATTTTGTGAGCAAATCCATTCTGTCTTTACTTTCATATCCCACTGCTGAGAAAAAAGATACAAAACGAGTTTTGTCAGGAATATTTTTATAATCTATAGAACGTTCTTCTACCGCATCCATGTCGCCATGTACTAACCTTGAATGTTCACGTCCAACGGTATCAAGTAACGCGAATGCTTGTTGAGTAGGGGTTTTCTTTTTTCCATTAGGCAATTTTATATTTAATTCCTTTGCCATTCTGGGAACAGCAGTATTAATTTGTGCGTTCAGTTCTTTTCTTGAATCACCTGTCATGTAAAGATCTGCGCCATCTTTATAAGAAATCGCTGTTGTAATCCAACTCGACAGGTTCTTATTACAATCATCACAAAAAGTTCTTCTTCCAGCACCAGAAAAAATGTGACCGTTAATTAAAGCATTGGTTCTATGCAATTCGGTTACATGCTCTGGTATTGGGGTATTTTTGTTATATTGGACAACATTTTTTCCATCTATAAATCACTACCGTCCGGTTAAGGGCAGATTATAGCGCAGCATTATCCTGACAGGCAATGATATTTTGCCATTTATTTTTGGGGTCGATTTGAATTTGGTTT
>JBEBHV010000248.1:0-2591 GCA_040080715.1 Rickettsiales bacterium
AAGGAGCATTATCGGAAGTCAGTACGTCCGCCATCGTTTCAAGAACTATTACCATTCCGGAAAACGCCAACGTCAATTATCGCAAAGCAGCCTATGAAAAAATGATGCAGGAAATGATGAAAATGCTTAATGATAAACTGGAAAATAACATACATAACTATATGGGAAACTATATAAGATTTTCGAATAGCTAATGAACATCTATCTGCCAATAGCTGAAATTTCAGTCAATATATTTGTAATACTCGGACTCGGGGGATTGACAGGTATACTTTCTGGTTTGTTTGGGGTTGGCGGTGGTTTTTTGATGACACCATTGCTGATTTTTATAGGTGTCCCGCCCAGCGTCTCTGTTTCGACAGTCGCCAACCAGATTATAGCATCTTCAGTATCCGGATTCCTTGCACATTTCCGACGCAAGAATGTTGATTTAAAAATGGGAACTTATTTACTTGGAGGGGGGATAATAGGATCCACCTTAGGGGTAATGATGTTTCGCTGGTTAAAGCAATTAGGGCATATAGATTTAATTATCTCAATTTCCTATGTAACATTTTTAGGTATCATTGGTTCATTAATGATTGCAGAAAGTTTCCGCTCCATAGCGAAAATGCCTAAAAAACTTGTGACTAACCCGCGTGAACCCCTGGCTGAACGTTTGCCTTTTAAAGTTGAGTTCCCACATTCAAAGCGCAATATCAGCATAATAATGCCGCTGGCAATAGGGTTTTTTGCAGGTATCATGGTGTCAATAATGGGTATAGGTGGTGGGTTTTTCTTGATTCCGGCTATGATATATCTGCTTGGAATGCCTACAAATATTGTAGTAGGAACATCGCTTTTCCAGATTATTTTTATCACCGCCAATGTCACTTTATTGCAGTCAATTACTACTCAGACGGTCGATATATTATTGGCTTTGTTGCTGATTGCCGGTTCGGTTTTAGGTGTGCAGATAGGTATTCGTATCGGTGATAAATTATCGGCTGATTATCTGCGTGGTTTATTTGCCATCATAGTTATGGGAATCGCTATCAAGCTTGCTTTCACTTTATTTACCCCGCCTGCGGATATTTATAGCGTGAGTATTATAAATGAATAAGCTTTCATTTTTAATATCCCTTTTGCACCTCAATAATTGGGAATTCTTGAGGTGCGTACGCTCGCTACGCGGCGAAAAATCGGACTTTCGGTCTCGATTTTCATATACTCATCCCAACTCTTTAGTTGGAATGAGTATATATTCTTTTCTCTTGATTATCTCTACGCCAGCGCAGTCCGCACCGCTGGTTGCCGATTTATCCAACTACACTATTGCTATGGATTCCAGCTTTAATGGAACACGTTTATTTCTGTTCGGCGTTCGTAATGATACTGGCGATATTGTAGTGGTCGTTCGTGGGCCGGAAAAGAGCTATATTGTACGTAAAAAAGAAAAAATCGCCGGTGTTTGGGTAAACCGTGATCGAATAAAGTTTTATAACGTGCCAAACTATTACGCTGTGGCAAGCAGTAAAGCCTTGTCAGATATAAATAAATCAGCAATATTTGACAGGATAGGTATTGGTGAGGATAATTTATTGAATAATCCATCAATACCTGATGCAGAAAATCTAAATGAATTTGAAACGGCTTTTCTAAATCATCAGCGCATTAACCGCTTATATTATACTAATCCGGATAACATTAGCTTTATGGGCGAAACATTATTCAAAACAGTTATAGAGTTTTCAGATAAGATACCATCTGGTGAATATACCGCTGAAATCTACCTCATAAGCGATGGAGAAGTTGTTGGAATGCAATCAACACCAATCAGTGTGGCAAAAAGTGGTTTGGATGCCTTTATTTACAACTACGCTCATAATTCACCGGTATTATATGGCATATCAGCAATTATTCTTGCGTTATCCTTCGGTTGGCTGGCTGGAAGATTATTTGAAATTAGAGCATAGGGAGATATTATTATGAGTGATAGCCAATCAGAACCAAATCAGGGGGCAAGTGCCAGAAGATATCTGGTGTGTGTTGACGGCAGGAAAGAATGCCGGGTTGCCTTGCGTCTTGCCTGTATGAAAGTTCAGGCTCGTAGCGGTAATATAATGCTGCTTAACGTTGTTCCGCCTGCCGATTTCCAAACCTTAGGTTCAATAGCAGACAGAATGCGTACTGAGCGTTTACAGGAAGGGGAAGCATTGCTCGCAAGCCTTAGTGATGAAGCCATTAGAGACTTTGGTATCACCCCAACCTTGTTGTTATTGGAAGGTTCGGCAGGTGAGAAAATTGTTGAAACCGCTATGAACGACCCAAACATTGTTATATTAGTTCTGGGTATCAGCCTTAACCAGCATACGGGTGTCGGAAAGCTATCTTCCTGGTTAATAAGTCAGTTAAATGCTACGTTATTGATCCCGATGCTCTTAGTCCCAGGAAACTTGACTGACGAACAACTCTCAAATTTGGTTTAACCGTCAATTTTTTACACGTTTTATATAATCTATAATTGTTACAGAAAATAATGATATATCATTATTTTCTGGTTACGCCCGCTACGCGGCGAAAAATCGGACTTTCGGTCTCGATTTTCATAC
>JBEBHV010000044.1:0-11372 GCA_040080715.1 Rickettsiales bacterium
GGAATAGGAACACTAAAGCCTCTGCCGGCAATAAATTTTCATCCCTCTTTCAAATCTCCAATTTCTGTTTCTATAGAAACTAAAAACTGTGAACAATTTATTGGCTGTTTCATCAAAGACGTGAGAAACAAACAAAGTCCTGACTGGCTAAAAAAACGTCTGGAAGCAATCGGGCAGAAATCAATATCAGCCTTGGTTGACATCACCAACTATTTCACGTTTGACCTCGGTCGCCCTTTACATGTCTATGACGAAAAAAAATTAGGCAGAAATCTTACTGTCCGCGCCAGCAAAAACGGCGAAATCATAAAAGCCTTGAATGGCAAGGATTATACTCTGGAGAGCGGGATAACTGTCATATCCGACTCCTCAAATATTCTGGCAATAGGCGGAATTATTGGTGGCGCGGAAAGTGGCTGCACGGAAAGCACAACTGATGTATTTCTGGAAGTTGCGTTATTTGAGCCAGCAAGCGTGGCACTTGCCGGAAGAGCTTTGCAAATTGATTCCGATGCGCGTTATCGCTTCGAACGCGGCGTTGATGTCGCCTTCGTCGAAGAAGCTGCAAAACGCGCGGTTGATATGATTATCAAGCTTTGTGGCGGACAAGCCAGCGAACTTGTGCTAAGCGGAAAAACTCCTGAGTGGAAACGCGAAATAAACTTCAATCCTGAGCGCGTAAAATCGCTTGGTGGTGTTGATGTACCGACCGAAAAATCTCTGAAAATCCTCGCATCTCTTGGCTTTACTACACTCCAAACTCCAAACTCCACACTCGTGGTGAAACCACCATCATGGCGCGCTGACATCCTCGGCGAAGCGGATCTGGTTGAAGAAATCCTGCGTATTTATGGTTATGAACATATTCCGTCCACGCCTCTGCCAAAATCAAATACAATAACTCCTGCCATACTTAGTATTGCTCAAAAACGCGTGCATCTTGCCAAGCGATTACTAGCTGGACGTGGCATGATGGAAGTACAAACCTGGTCGTTCTTACCCGCAGTACAGGCTGCAATGTTTGGCGGGAATAATCCTGCGCTGACCTTATTAAATCCTATCAGTGCCGACCTCGACACAATGCGTCCGAACTTGCTTCCAAATTTGCTGGATGCTGCAAAACGCAATATTGCCCGTGGCTTTAAGAATCTGAACCTGTTTGAAGTTGGCTTACAGTTTCATGACATAACACCTGATGGACAAAAAACAGTAGCTGCTGGTATCCGCATCGGCAGCGCAGAAAATAATAATTGCGATGGCGGATTATTTACGCAAATAAATCGTAAGGTGAATGCGATGGATGCCAAAGCAGACGTAGTGGCTGTGCTGCAAACTTTAGGTGTGAACAAGTTAGAAATAAGCACAAATAATCTCCCAGCTTATTATCACCCTAACCGCTCTGGGTCTTTTGTTCTCGGTAAAACCGTGCTTGGTTATTTTGGTGAAATCCACCCTAAAATCGCCAAATTATTTGACATAGAAGAAACAGTTGCTTCCTTTGAAATTTTCCTCGAAGCTCTTCCTGTTTCCCGCAGCAAAGGCACAGCTAAACCATCACTAAAACTCTCTGATTATCAAGCTGTGGAGCGGGATTTTGCCTTCATAGTTGATGAGAATATTACGGCAGCAACTATCGAAAAAGAAATAAACAAAGCGGAAAAAACTCTGATAACCAATGTAGAAATTTTTGATGTCTATAGTGGCAAAGGCGTAGATTCCGGAAAAAAATCAGTGGCAGTGAAAGTCACATTGCAATCATTCGAGCGTACACTGACAGATGCAGAAATTACTACGGTAAGCAATGCAATCCTTGTCGCAGCAGGCAAAGGCTTTGGCGGAATACTCAGGCAATGACCCCACATTACTGGAACGATGCCAAAAAACACCTTCTCCTCGGTGATAAGATACTCGGTAAAATTATAAGCTCTTATCATGGTGAATTCCTTACAGTGCGTGGCGATGCGTTTTTCACACTGGCACGCTCGATAGTGGGACAGCAAATATCGGTGAAAGCCGCAGATACGGTGTGGGGAAAATTTGCAACCCGACTTGGCGATGTAACTCCCAAAAATACTATAAAAGCTGCGGAAGCAAATTTGCGCGAATGTGGGCTTTCCGCGCAGAAAGTTCGTTATCTGCATGGTCTTGCCGAACATTTTATGGAAAACGAAACCCATATAAAGAACTGGGATAAACTGTCCGACGAAGAAATAATCAAGGAACTGACTTCCTTAAATGGTATTGGTCGCTGGACGGCGGAAATGTTCATGATTTTCCACCTTGCTCGCCCTGATATTCTGCCACTTGCTGATATTGGTCTGCAAAAGGCCATTTTCCGCCATTATAATAACAGCGAGAAAATGACACTGGCGGAAATCTTTGAACTGGCGCAGAAATGGAAACCATACCGCTCGGTCGCCACCTGGTATTTGTGGCGTTCGCTTGATCCGGTGCCAGTTAGTTACTAGTTGCCAGTTGCTAGTTACTAGTTTATTAATCTACTGACAACCAGCAACCAACAACTAGCAACTAACCTTATGATTCCTCGCTATTCCCGCCCTGAAATGGTCTCTATCTGGACAGATAATACCAAATACCAGATCTGGTTTGAAATTGAAGCCCATGCTTGCGATGCACTGGCAGAACTTGGCGTTATTCCAAAATCAGCAGCAAAAAATATCTGGGATAAAGCTGGTTTTGACCCAGCACGGATTGACGAAATTGAACGCACCACCAAGCATGACGTTATCGCCTTTCTCACCAATGTTGCCGAATATGTTGGCGAAGATGCTCGCTTCCTGCATCAGGGCATGACCAGCTCGGATGTACTTGACACCTGCCTTTCCGTGCAGCTCGTGCGCGCCACCAATATTCTGCTCGCAGATATGGATATTCTGCTCGATGCCATCAAACGCCGCGCTTATGAAACCAAAGATTTTATAACTGTTGGACGCAGCCATGGCATCCATGCCGAACCGGTTACTTTCGGCCTGAAACTCGCTGGCTATTACGCTGAATTTACCCGCTGCCGCGAAAGGCTGGTTGCCGCCCGCAAGGAAATAGCAACCTGTGCTATATCTGGTGCAGTTGGAACTTTTGCTAATATTGATCCGTATGTGGAACAATATGTCGCAGAAAAATTAGGGTTGGAAATTGAGCCAGTTTCTACGCAAATTATCCCGCGTGACCGCCACGCTATGTATTTCGCAACGCTTGGCGTTATCGCCAGCTCGATGGAACGCCTTGCGGTGGAAATCCGTCATCTGCAGCGCACCGAGGTTCTGGAAGCTGAGGAATTTTTCTCAGCTGGACAGAAAGGCAGCTCGGCAATGCCGCATAAGCGCAACCCAGTGCTTTCGGAAAATGTAACTGGACTGGCGCGGCTGGTGCGCGGTTATGTAACTCCCGCCCTTGAAAATGTCGCTTTGTGGCATGAGCGCGATATTTCGCATTCATCAGTAGAACGCATGATCGCGCCCGATGCCACAGTCACTATGGATTTCGCGCTGAACCGACTTGCTGGAATAATCGACAAGCTGGTTATTTATCCGGATAGGATGAAAGCAAATATGGATAAGCTCGGCGGGTTGGTATTTTCGCAGCGCGTGCTTCTCGCTCTAACGCAAGCTGGCGTGAGCCGCGAGGATTCTTATCGATTGGTGCAGCGCAATGCCATGAAAGTATGGGAGCAAGGCAAGGATTTTCTAACCGAGCTATGCGCTGATAAGGAAATAACCAGTAAAATTCCAACTGCTGAACTAGCTGCATTATTTGACCCAAGCTATCACACCAAACATGTTGATACGATTTTCAAACGGGTGTTTGGGTAATGCTAGGCATTAGGGATTAGGCACTAGGGATTAGGGTATGACATTTGAACTTCACCCACAACTTGCTAAGGATTGCCTGCCGGTTGTAGACTTAATGCTTTGTCGTGTGCTGCTGATGAATAACAGCAATTTCCCGTGGCTTATCTTAGTTCCCATGCGCGAAAATATGCGCGAGATTTTTGATTTAAGCAGAGAAGATTATATGCTGGTGATGGAAGAAATCCGCACTGTTTCAGAAAAATTTTGTGAGTTTTCTAAAGCAGATAAAATGAATGTGGCTACTCTGGGAAATGTAGTGCCACAACTGCATATTCACATTATCGCAAGATTTAAAAATGATGCCGCATGGCCAAATCCTGTGTGGAACGCAGACCTCCCACCATCTCAATACGTGCCAGAAAAAGCAGCACTGCTGATTAGAGAATTACGGAAGATATTTTAAAATACACCCACAGTCGTCATCCCCGATTTACTCGGGGATCTAGAGCCACAATCTCGGTCGGTGTGTTTCGCCCCAGATCCCCGCCAATTCTTCCAAACAAGGATGGGCGGGGATGACAGGTAGTAGTAATTTTAATAAACCCTTGCCTTTGGCGGAACCGGCTGCACTTCGTTAGAAAGCGTGTTCATATGCACTGGGCGGTAGTCAAAGGCGATTTTGCCTTTGTCATCAAGCCATGAAAGCGTGTGTTTCATCCAGTTTTTATCATCACGATCGGCATAATCTTCCCGCGCATGCCCACCACGGCTTTCCTTACGGTTAAGCGCGCTGGCTATAGTTATCAACGCCTGACTGCGGAGGTTATCAAGCTCCAGAGCTTCCACCAGATCGCTGTTCCAGATTAATGTGCGGTCAGAGATTTTGAGTTGGTCATAGCTTTTCCAGATTTTTTCCATCTGGGACGTGCCTTCGCTTAAAACTTTTTCTTCACGGAAAACAGCAGCGTGATTTTGCATGGATTTTTGCATATTACGACGAATCTCCGAAGTCTGCATACCGCCATTGGCGTTGCGGATCTTATCAAAACGCGCCAGAGCTTTTTCGGTCGCGCTGCTGCTGATTGGTTTATGTCTAGTGTTAGGTTTTATAAGTTCTGCTGCACGGATTGCTGCCGCCCTGCCAAACACCACTAAATCCAGCAATGAGTTTGAGCCTAGACGATTCGCGCCATGCACCGAAACGCAACCAGCTTCGCCAATCGCCATCAACCCAGGGACTACGCTATCGGGATTGCCGTTTTTAAGAGTCACCACCTCGGTGTGATAATTGGTAGGAATCCCCCCCATATTATAATGCACGGTCGGCAAAACTGGAATTGGTTGTTTGGTAACATCCACACCCGCGAAAATTTTTGCTGTATCAGAAATCCCCGGTAAACGCTCATGTAGAACTTTTGGATCGAGATGATCAAGATGTAAATATATGTGATCTTTATCTTTGCCAACGCCACGCCCAGCGCGTATTTCCATGGTCATCGCCCGCGAAACAACGTCACGCGATGCCAAATCTTTTGCTGACGGTGCGTAGCGTTCCATAAAACGCTCACCTTCAGAATTCACCAGATAACCGCCTTCACCGCGCGCGCCCTCGGTAATCAGGCAGCCTGCACCATATATTCCAGTTGGATGGAACTGCACAAATTCCATATCCTGAAGTGGCAGACCAGCTCGTACTATCATGCCACCGCCATCACCCGTGCAGGTATGCGCCGAGGTGCAGGAGAAATAAGCACGACCATAACCACCGGTCGCCAGCACCACCATATGCGCGTTGAAACGGTGAATAGTGCCATCATCGAGATTCCAAGCAATGACACCACGACAAGAACCATCATCATCCATCAGTAAATCAGTGGCGAAATATTCAATAAAAAATTGGGCTTTGTGGCGCAGTGCCTGAGTATAAAGTGTGTGCAAAATCGCATGCCCAGTTCTATCCGCTGCTGCACACGTTCTCTGCGCGGTGCCTTTGCCATAATCAGTAGTCATCCCGCCAAACGGACGCTGATAAATTTTTCCGTCAGGAGTGCGCGAAAACGGCACACCATAATGCTCCAGCTCGATAACTGCCTCAGCAGCGTTTTTACACATATATTCGATTGCATCTTGATCACCGAGCCAATCAGAACCTTTAATGGTGTCATACATATGCCAACGCCAGTCATCCTGCCCCATATTGCCAAGTGCCGCAGAGATGCCACCCTGCGCTGCAACCGTATGGCTGCGCGTTGGAAATACTTTGGTGACGCAGGCGGTGTTAAGCCCAGCAGCAGCCATTCCAAAAGTTGCGCGAAGACCAGCACCGCCGGCACCAACAACAACCACATCGTGATAATGATCTATAATTTTATAGGCTAAGGTCATATGTTACTCTTTATGCTATGAATGCTATGAAAAATTTGACTATAAAAACATGAGATTAATTGACACCGAATAAGTGCAGCTTTAATACAGCCATGATGCAGATAACCACTCCTCCAACACAAAAAAAGATATTGCCCAGAAGCAGTGTGTATTTGCAACAAGGTGCTTTCACATAATCCTCTATCACTACCTGCAAACCTAATTTAGCATGAAAAAACATGGCGCAGAATAGCAGCACTATCAGCAGTGAATTAACCGGCGAAGAAAACCAGCTGACAATTATGTTAATATCAGGCGATATCATAACTGTAATGACAGAAGCTGTGAACCAGATAAAAAGTGGGATCATCGCCACCGCAGTCAAACGCTGAAACCACCAGTGAGACACACCATGTTTTGCCGAACCAAGACCACGCGCCCTGCCAAGTGGACTCCGAAAATCAGAACCAGTCGTTTTTTTCATGATTAGAAAGCTCCTGTATTATGGTAAGCAATTACCCAACTGAAAATAGTTGCAACCAAAGTGCAAAAAATTACAGCCCAGCCACTTTTGTTGACTGTCGGAATATCAAAACCTTTCCCTATGTCCCAGAACAAGTGCCGTATTCCATTAAAAAAATGGAGATACAGGGAAAAAGTCCAACCGAACAGAGCTAATCTACCGATGCCGGAAGCAAGGCATTTATGCAGCAAACCATAACCATCCGGAAAATATCCAACCACAACCAGAAAAACTATTATCAAACCCAGACCAGCATAAAGAACAACTCCGGTTATACGGTGTAATATTGAAATAACCGAGGTAATTTGCGGACGATATACAGATAAATGTGGAGAAAGAGGACGGTTTACATTAGACATAAGCTATTCCAATCGATTGAAAAAACATACATGCTTATATATCCGAGTTACATAAATAATCTATAAAAAAGATGACTGGGCGATTCGATTATTAGATAATTAAAAAAATCTGTACTTAGTTATCTAATAATCTAATAATCCGATCATCACCTTAGGAGATAAACCATGAACAAGAATCCAATAGCCCAATTCTCAGAATGGTTAGAAGAAGCCAAAAGAAATACTTCTATAATCGAACCAACCGCCATGTCACTGGCAACCGCGACAAAAGACGCAGTGCCATCGGTACGCATGGTGTTATTAAAAGGACTAGATGAACGCGGGTTTGTTTTCTACACCAACTTAAATAGTCGCAAAAGCATCGAAATAAAACAGAATCCGCAGGCAGGCGGATGTTTTTACTGGATGCCATTGGAACGGCAGGTGCGTATAGAAGGCAGAATAGAAGCGGTCAGCGATAAAGAAGCGGATATATATTTTGCCACGCGCGCACGTGACAGCCAGATTGGAGCGTGGGTATCACGACAGTCAGAAACTCTTCCTGAAAGAAATGTTATGCTACAGGAAATCTCTGAAAGAATGGCAGATTTTGAGAATGTACCGGTGCCACGTCCACCTTTCTGGTCAGGCTGGAGATTGATACCGGACAAAATAGAATTCTGGCAGCAAGGTGACTTCCGTTTGCATGAACGCGAAGTTTTTATCCGCAACCAAGATGTTAAAAGTAATGATTGGGAAACAGTGTTTTTATATCCTTGAGCTTGCTCTGCTTGAAGCACAGATGATATAGCTGGATTAACTTTCCTTCACATACTTACCTCTAGGTTAAATCCATGTAATGGAAGCAAATTATCATTTACTCGGCAGCGAAAAAACTATATGTTCAATCTCAAGCAATTGCTAGGTTTTTGAACCCAATCGCCTACGGTTAGAAGACCGTTTTGTCTAACAAGAATTAGAAGGATTATTTTATGAATAAGATTATTTTAGCTGCTTTAATCACCACCGTTTCTATCACTTCTTTTGCTGCTTTCGCTTATGAAGCTGCAAAACCTGCTGAACCTGTTGCTGCTCCTGCGGCTGCTCCTGCTGCTGCTCTCGCTGCTGTTAAGGAAGAAGTGAAAACCGTAGCTGGTGAATTGAAAGACGGCACCAAAATCGAAATCACCGGTGACAAAGTTGAAGTTGTTGGTAAAGATGGTAAAAAATCTCCAGCTCCAGACGGTGAGCATACACTGAAAGATGATAGCAAAGTTACCACCAAAGGTGGAATGATTGTTAAGAAGTAACTTATAAACGAACTGAGGAACTGGAGAATTGAAGAATTGGAGAAATTATTTTCCGCTAATTCTTTTTCCTCAGTTCCTCATTTCTTCAATTCCCCATTTCTCAAGAAATAGCCAAAGCCGAACAGTTCGGGGTTTCGTAGAGCAGAACGCTGACACAGCTTATTGGCGTGTCAGAAAATAACTGCGGGCATATTTTTTCCAATAGATATTTTGCCATATTTTCTGCGGTTGGATTAACCGGAAGGTAAAATATCGTTTGCCCGGTAATATCGCTTATTACTTTTCCCAGAGCCTGATCCTTATCAAAAAGAATTGTGGTGTGATCCCAGTTATTATCTATCCATGCCCCCAGCCTTTCTTTGATAACGCCAAAGTCAATTACCCTCCCCAGAGAATCAAGTCCATCCGAAGTAAAACTTGCTTCAATAACATAACGATGTCCGTGCAGATTCCTGCATTTGCTTTCATGTTCCACAACCCGGTGGGCGGCATCAAATTCTACTTTCCGCGTACATGTAATTTTAGTCATATGAGCCTAATCAAAATGCTTGAGTTGATAAGTGGGAAGGGGTAACACAGACAAACTTACTCGACAATACATATTGAGGCTGGAGAAGAAAATGGCGCGGCATAAATTCAAAAAAAGGCGGGCTTCTACTGCCCAAAACAATATGAAGCCCGGGGCTGCGCCAGGCGAGCTTACTGTAAACCCACTGTCATACCCAACCCAGATTCTGGTAATGGCTTATGGTCCGGAAGGTTTTATCGAACAGGAATGCAAAACTGTTGAGGAAATTCACCATCTTAGCAAAACATGGCCTGTGGTTCTTGTAAATATCATAGGTCTTGGCAATCTGGAAATTATTGAAAAGATCGGCACCCAGTTTGGAATTGAACGCCTGTCACTGGAGGACGTGCTGGATACCAGCCATAACCCAAAAATTGAATATCATGAACATCATATATTCAGCATTATCAAAGGCGGCTATCTTGATGAACAGCTTGATACCGAACAATTCAGCCTTTTCCTCAAGAAAAACATAGTGATAGTATTTGAAGAAAAGCCAAATAACAGTAGCTTCGTCAATGTCCGCGAAAGAATCCGGCGCGGTATCGGCAGGATTCGCTCAAGTGGCACTGATTATCTATATTACGCTCTGATTGACGAAATAATAGACCGCTATTTCCCTATATTAGACAATCTGAACCAGCAATTGGTAAAAATTGAAGATGAAATTATGGCACTGGGTAATGGTAGCTATAATAATGATACCATCAGCCAGATTCACCACGCTAAAAGCGATCTGCTACTGCTGCACCGGATTATATGGCCGGTCAGCGACCTTATTGGCATGTTGATACGCGAGGAAAACCCGCTAATTACCAAAGCGACTCGTGTTTTCCTGCGTGATTGCCATGACCATAGCAAGCAAGCCAATGAATTAACCCAGTTCTACCGCGACACAGCCTCAGGATTGCTAAACACCTTCCTTGCCTATGAAGGTCATAAAACCAATGAGATTTTCAAAGTTCTTACTATGGTTTCCACCGTATTTATTCCCTTAAATTTTATCGCAGGAGTATACGGGATGAATTTTAATACCGATGCATCTCCTTTTAATATGCCAGAGGTTCACTGGTATTACGGCTACCCGTTTTCGTTGTTTTTGATGCTCGTAACTGCTTTATTTATGCTCAGTTATTTCAAAAAACGTGGGTGGATAGGTTCCAGGCAGAGGTAGCTAGAATTTGGACTTAGACAGCAGAATTTGCTAGTTTTTCTAAGGCATCCCCAGTCATACGCTGTACGATCCATTCATTCATTTGTATAGCACCAATTGATTCATAAAACGCAATAGCATCTTTATTCCAATTCAGCACTGACCATTCCAGCCTTCCACAACCTTCACTCAAAGCTTTATTCGCCAAATGCTGTAATATTTTCCGGGCTATTCCTTTGCGCCTGAAATCAGGACGTATAAATAAATCTTCTATATAGATGCTGGGCTTTGCTAAAAATGTAGAAAAAGTATAAAAATACAGAACAAAACCGGCTGGCTTCTCATCCCATTCAACGAGTAAGCATTCCGCGCGCGCCTTATCTCCAAACAGCCATTTTTGAATAAGGTCCGGTGTAACATGGCATTCATTTGAAAGCTTTTCGAAATCAGCAAGTTCTTTAATATATTGAACTAGTAATTCTGTATCTTTACTTGTGGCATTACGTAATTTAAGCATCCCACCCCATGGTCATTACATAAATTATTTGTTACTAAAATTTCGTATATCCTAATACCTGCAATAGTGCCGTCAAATAAATTCTTGATTTATTACACCATAATTACCTTACTTAAGAATTTATTGCATTTACCCACGGTTTTTGCTATACACCCGCTTCCACAATCGTTAAAATGGTGTACTGACTATTTTTAAGCACCTTCTTTAATCTTATACTTGGAGTAAATCAGATGTCGGCAAAAGCTGTGAATTACAAGCCTTCTGAAAAAGAAGAATACATGAATAAGAACCAGCTTGAATATTTCAAGCAGAAGTTACTTGCCTGGCGCGAAGAATTAATCACCGAGTCACAGGAAACCATCAATAACCTGAAAGAAGAAAACTGGCAGGAACCTGATTTATCCGACCGCGCCTCACTGGAAACCGAAGCTGGTGTTGAACTGCGCACCCGCAACCGTTATCTTAAGCTGATTGGCAAGATCGACTCTGCTCTGCGCCGTATTGAAGAAGGAAATTATGGTTATTGCGAAGAAACCGGCGACCCTATTGGTCTAAAACGCCTTGAAGCCCGCCCAATTGCTACCATGACTATCGAAGCGCAGGAACGCCACGAAAAAATGGAAAAGCAGTATATTGAGGAAGAATAGGCGTTAGTGATGCGGGGCGAGGCATTAGGGAATTCCCTCTTCCCCACGGCAAAATCATAAATTACTAACGAACAATTAACACGTCTAGTATTTACTGAGCCTTTTTGAGAAAGAGAGGCTTGATATGGTTAGTTTTTTTGATG